>JAAETI010000076.1 GCA_024228555.1 bacterium
GACTGGTCCGGGTCATGAAGAAGCGCAACGGCATCATCTGTCACGTACGCAGCGCTGCCGGCGAGATCGAAGTAGTGCGCCGTCTTGGCCAGGCCGGAGGGCACAAGGACTATCCAGTTGATCAGGTAGGCCAGGAAGCCGCATATCGCAAGGACTGCTACCGAGCCGACTGTCCAGCTGCCGTCGCTTCCGGCGAGTACGACAAGGGCACTGATGGTCATGCCGGCAAGTATGCCGACAAGAGAGTTTCGATTTCGGTCCGTCACTTTGCCGAGCCTTTGGGCGTGTGCCGCGGAACCGCAACGCAGCTGGTGCGGTCTGCGGCCTCGGCGCTTGGCGCTACGCCTTCTCGACAGGTCCTTCTTTGAAGAGGAGTGGTGCGAACCATTTGCCTCTGCTGCGCAGACGGGCTTGGTCCGGTGGCTCGGCAGAGTCATCGATAACGAGGTGAATGAATGTCGCACCTAGGCGCCAGGCCAGGATGCCGTCGGTCATGATCTGGTCGCCGACAACAACTACGACTACGTCACCACGGAGCCCCAATCTTCGACGGGTGGTCCAGGGCTTGTTACCCCTACTCACCAAACGGGGTACCCCCCGCTGCGCTCCGTTGGTGAGAGCGATGACCCGGGCCACCGCTTGGTGCTCTTCAAAGCAATCAATGGCAGCATTGACCACCGCGGCGAATTCGTCAGCAGGAGCCCCCTGGCGAACCAACGTGTTGTCGACGTCAACAACCAACACGACAGGGGCCGCGCTGTCGCTCAGCAGATCGGCTACATCACCTAGGTCGGACGCGTCCCGTTTGACGATGCGTCGCGGTGTCAGGGACAACCGGCCACTCCTTCCGCATCAGTTCTGCTTTGAGCTACTCCGGGAGTGGAGATCGTACTCCTCCATTGGTCCGGGTGGAGCTCCAGCAGACGGGTTCTCTCGTCACCCTTGCGGCTTGTCACCAGAGCACCGCCCGTGCTGACCCCGGCTCGACGTAGCGCGGGGAACCGGCCGGGTTCGCCTTCGAATTCCTCGCGGGATCGGACGGTGAAGTGCGTCGCAAAGTCGATACCAACCCCGATAGCAATCGCCGCAATCGTGGCCGTGATCGGGTTGATGGCCAGATCGACAAGGAACATGTATCCATAAACCCACGCCACAACAAGCAGGATCGGCACGATGGAAGTCACCGCAAACTTGAACGAGCGCATGACCAACGTCGAGATCAAAATCGCAAGCGCGATCGCGATCGGCAGGGACAGCAGCATCGAGTTGATAAAGGACTGCAGACCGGCTTGATTGGTGATCGGGTCGCCTGATACTCCGATCGTGGTGACCTCGCTCCCCAGGTCAGACTTGAGCCCATCGGCGGCGGTCTCAGCTCGGTGCGAGCTGCAGCCACGACTACCTCGTCCGCAAACGAAGAGATCGCGGCTGGACCCGGATCCGAGCCGGGTCATCATGAAGGCTATGCATCAACTGCAGAGTCGGCGAGATCATATGTGCGGTTTCCCGACTATGTCATCACTTGCCAGTGAATCCCTGCGTTGACCCGTGTATGGGATAAGCTGCGGTCATCTCATGAGCGACCCAAACACCCTTGGCGGCATCGTACGGCGCCGTCGTCTCGAATCTGGATACTCCCTTGGTCAGTTGGCCTCCAAGGTCGGCAAGACCGCGGCGGAGGTGCGCGCCTGGGAACGTGACGATGAACTGCCGGAGCACGGCATTATCGATCGCCTTGTCGAGACTTTGGAACTTGATCTCGACGACCTCAAGAAACGCCTCGAAGAGGGCAAGAAGGCATTCGAGGCTGAGAAGAAAGCTACGGCGGTCGCCAAAGAGAAGGCTGCGGAGCAGGAAGCCGGGGAACCCGAGGCTGAGGTCTCCGCGGTACCTGTAGCCGAGACCGATACGGCCGAGGTCACCCAGAAAGCACCCGCCGTACCCTCCGAATTCCCCGAGGAGGATTCGGAGCCCGCACCGGACGAGGACGATCTGCCCGGTTTTGCGGTGGACGACCCCTTCACGCCACCAGCGGATTACACCGAGCCCGACCCGGCTGCGACAGATGAGCCGGAGTTTGACTTGCTCGATGCGCCGACTGAGGCCGTCCCCGTGCCGATCATCACCGAAACTGCCGCGGCGGCGCGGGCC
>JAAETI010000077.1 GCA_024228555.1 bacterium
CCCGAAGCATCGGAGATAACACCTTCGGTGAAGACCTTGAAGCTGATATCCGAGCGGACACCAACGATGGCCTGGGTCCAGTCGCCACCGATCAGGTGAGCCTCGGTCGCATTCCAGGCCCCGTTCTTCAGCGGGCGGTGAGGCATGCCGTAGATGGTCGAGCGGCCCGAATCAGACTGAAGATCCCGGTTGTAGATCGGGACACCGTCACCGGAACGGAGCCGGGTCAAGCGCCAGCCGAAGCCAGGGCGAGAGACGAAACCGTCCATGTCGTAGCCGTCGACAGCGAGCAGCTCACCGAGGTAGGCGATGTAGGCAGCCAGGTCGGTTGCGGCCGAGTCGCCGGTGAGGACTTCCCCCTCGAAGGTGAGGTTGCCGGCAGCCACCGCCTTCTGATAGATCGGCGGCCCCCAGCTCGTCGGCTTGTTGGTACCAAAGATGCACGCAGCGTCGATCAGGGCGCCGGCAGCCTCTACCAGTCGGGGCCGAACCTGAGCCCAGATGGGGACCTGGGCATCGTCCAAGTAGTTATCGGGGATCGGGATGATGACGGCGATCTCTTCAGCCGTCAGGGTCTTGTTCTTCCACTGCTGCTTCGTGGTCTGCTTGAGACCTTGGTCTCCATCCACGAAGTAGGCCATCGGCAGCACTGATAAGACTGGCATGCGGTGGGTGAGTGCCGGCATCGGGATTCGCTGGGTCTCGGGGACCATTCCCATGATCGCCGAAGCGGCTGGGAGTAGTTGACGGATCTGGTTGGAGACAGGCTCGGGGACGAGAGGATCCGTGCCCGTCGCTCGGCTGATTTGCAGGTTGGTTGCCACGATTGCTCCTTGGGCGCTATGGGGTCAGTTGCGACCGGCAGCCTTCCGGATCCAGTTGTCGACATCGTCCACCGGCTTGGGGGCTCCACGATCACCCTGCTTGAGGTCGGTCACTGGAGCACCACCACCAACCTTGCCGATCTGCTCGATCAGCTCATCGGCGTCCGCTTCGATCTCTTCCTGGGTGTCACCGGTCAGACGGCCAACCATCTCTGGTGGCAGTCCTTTGGCAGCACCGATCTGAGATCGGAGCAGTTGGGTCTCTGCTGTCTTCCTGGCTGCTTCGGCCGAAGCCAGAGCTTCGGCCGTCCGTTGCTGTTCGGTCTTGTCCTTGTCCTTGATCTCGGCCAGCTCTTTGGCAGCGGCAGCGTTGCCTTTCGCCTTGGTCTCATTCTCACGAGACCGCTGCTTCCAGTAGGCGAGATCCCTCTCACCATCGTCGGAAGATGACGATGCATCTTGCTTGCCACTGTCTTGCTGTGTGCCCGTGTCGTCTTTCTTGTCCGTTGCGGAGCCGGTTCCCTGTTTCAGGGGGTCAGCGGTGACGTTGTCGGGTGCCGATTGGGCCATGGATTGTGCGCTCCTGTTGCAGGGACGTGGCCTCCCGTTGCGGGTGACCTGATGCGGAGGGTAGCACTAGACTTCGATTGTGACCCGATACGCACCCCCACCCGAGGGCGTCACTCCCGTCAAGGGAGCTGTCTCGATGATCGAGCTGTTCTTCGACTCGAAGGGGCAAGAGGTCGACGGACCTGAGACCGGGGGCACCATCGAGTGGACCTTCTACGGTGACGAAGAAGACACCGTGATTCTCCACTCGGTGCACGGTGAAGTGCTCGACTAGACCATGAAGGGCAGGGGCGTCGAGAGCTGGCGCTGGATGTCCTCGAAGTAGGCCCAACGGTTGGGGTACATCTCCTCGAAAGGTACCTGGTGGATCTCCCCATCGGAGCCCCGCTGGATAGCCACCGACCCCGTCTCGGCCGACTGAGTAGCCAGGCGCCACGACTCGGCGAAGTCCTCCGTCACGTTGGTCGAACCGTACTCGGTGACCCCGTAGAAGTCTTGGCCGAGCTTCGTCTTCGAGCCGAACTCCAGGGTTGGGTACTGGCTCGACTCGGAGCTGGAGCCGTCGAAGTCTGACCACTGGTCGATCAGAGATCGCCGATGCTTAGCGTCGGCCTCCATTGCTTTCGACCAGTTGGAGCCCGGAGCATTCGAGTTGGGAGCAGCCCGGTATCCCATGCCCAGAGCCCCGGTCCGCTCGGCTGTCCGGTTGATCTCGTTGGCCACGACGTGGCCGGTCTCGTGCCAGTGGGTTTGCTCGCTCACTTCACCGTGGAAGTGGACCACTCGACCAGCCCCAGCGTTGGCCTTGACCCTCATCTGACGCTTGGCTCGGCTGTTCATCGAGATTTCGTCTCGTGATGCCCCCTGCACCGACATCGAGACCGTCGGTCGGTACCGATCGAAGCCGGCCAGATCATCAGCCCGCTCCAGCTTGTCGAGTCTCGTCCGAATGGTCGCATTCTTGCGAAGCTCCGGGTTGGCCCCTTCCATCTCCGGTGGGTACTCGACGTAGAAGAGCCGGTTGTCGTCGGTGACCCTGGCTACACCTGGACCGGGAATGCCACCGTTGCTGTTGATCGTCGGATCGTAGGGGCCGGTCGACACCTCGAAGGCTTCGCCCGGTTCCACCCCGAGCTTCTCGGCCCAGTCGGGCCGGGGTAGCTTGCGTCCCGTCCGCTCTTCGACATCGAATGCGGTGTAGCCACCGAGGGTCTTCGGCTTCGGCCGAGCTGAAGCAGCGCCCGACTGGAGATGATGGTCGTTGACTCGGGCCAACGTCGGCCCGTACTCGCCATGCTCATAGGTTTCGAGGCGGACGTTGAGCCCCTTCGGGTCGGTCCCTGGGCGGTAGACGGCATTACGAGCCGAGCGGTCGACGGCCCCCGGACCGAAGCGCTCTTCGATTGCATCGTGAGCCGATTCGAGTAGGGGCCGATTAATCACTCGGCCGGGATCCTCAGTTGCCAGGATCGGGGCAATCCCGCAGTCGCAAGCGGGATGAATCGGCATCAGCTCTTCGATGTGGTAGCGCTGGGTTGAAGCGACCACACACAGTCCACAGGATTCGCTCCCGTTGAGGACTCGCCGGTAGCCCCACAGCTCAGTCTCGGCCGACAGCATCTCTTGGGCCATGTGGGTCTTGGCCAGCTGCATGTCGGTGGCCACGAGGTTCTGGGCTCGACGGCCCCCACGGCGGATGGCCTCATCGGTCGGCATCCCGGCCTTGACGAGACTCCTTGCCTCCGCAATAGGCCGATGCAGTAGCTCTTCGGTGGTTGGCCCATTGCGGAGATCGGACACCAGGTGACGAATGTCGATTTCTTCGGGCCGGCGCAACGGGGGTCGCTTGAATAGCTCCTGGAGCGCCAGGTTCATATATGAGCCGGTGTTCACGGCCGACTCGAATCGGGCGGCTTCTATCAGGGGCGCAGCCGCTGAGCCCCACCTACTAGCCGTACCCGACGACAGGTCGAGAACCGTCCCAGCCCACACCGAACCGACCATGCCGTTGATCGTGGTCGACACTTTGGTGGTCGACAGGCTGTAGCCCTGAAGGAGGCTAACTGCTGTTGCCGACATCGCTCAGCTTGGGGGTGTTGCCGTTCGTTTCGAGGGCAGCTGTCTCGGCTGGAGGTGGAGCAGCGGCAGCGGCTGCCAGTAGGCCGGCTTCGGCCACCGCTCGGATCTGATCCTTGGCCCGCTCGATCTCCATCCTGGCAATCTGGGCCGGCGAGTATCCGAGGTCTTCCATGAGCTGAGCCCATGGGACACCGACCGAGGACTTCTTGACGGCGGCATCGGCTGAAGCAGCCTGGTTGCGACGTTCGGCTTCAGCCCAGATCGTCTCCGCATCCACTGGTGCCGTCTTGCCTAGGAGTTTGAACCCGAGCGCCATCACCGCTTCGAGCGCTTCGCCAAACTGCTCCTGGCGAGCCTCAGCCTTGGACGTGGCCCCCGAGTCGGCAGCGGTGAGGGCATCACCGGAGATGTTGACCATCTTGCCGAGCAGGTAGTACGGAGGCGTTCGACTGATCGAAGCGAGCTGCTCGACGTCGGTGGAGACACCTTCGATGAGGGGGCGAATGTCGGTGGCCTCGAAGTCACCGAACTCAGCGGCCGGATCCGATACGTGCCACATGAGGTCCACGCCAGGGTCGAAAGGCTGGGTGGCATTCCCGTCTTGATCCTTGAACTCGACCCCGGTTGCCCACCGTTGGCGGAAGCTCTGGGCGGCCCCAGTGGTCAGTCGATCGAGGGTGCCCTGGTTGATTCGATCCTGGATCGAGAGGATGTCTTCGCACTCGCCGAAACCAATCCGCTTCTTCTCGGGGCGATTGATGAACGGCACGACAGGAATGAGGGGTGCTGTCGGGTTGGGAGCTATACCGCCGGTTCCCTCGTTGGTGTCGACGTTCCACTGCATCGGGTTCCATGAGGCTTCGTCCATCCCACCGTCAGACTGGCCCGCTCGTGACGTGCCGACGAAATAGACCACGTCACTGGGGAGGTAGAGCACGGCGTGCCTATGCCCGTCGTTGTCGTCATCCCAGACCTTCAGCGCAGCCTGCACACGACGGCGGTTGCGGGGGTCGAGCGAGTGGGTCACCTGGCGTGGATCTTCGGTGGTGAGCAACACCCCCGACTCGTTGTCTTCGTCAGGGCCGACGATGACGTAAGAGCGACGCATCACCAGCGCATCCCGAAAGGCGAGCCGGATCCCGGCATCCATCCCGTTGGCCTGCCAGATCATCTGGGCCATGTCATCGGCCTCGGATGAGTCCATCCGGAAACCGCCGACCTTCAACCGATCCATGACGGCATCGACCACGAGCCCGGTGAAGTTGGTCCGAGATTGGGTCTGGAAGCGCTGGTAGGCGGCCCGTGCTCGGGAGTGGCCTATGGGTAGCGGGTGCTCACCCTGATCATAGGCGTTGAGGGTGTCCAGCTGGCCGGCCTCGCTGGTGAGCTGCGTGCCTAGCCGAACCAGCCACCACTCTGGGGTGCCGGCCTCGCTTGCCCGATCTGCATCTAGTGGCACGTCACCAGCTCCCGACTGCACGACTTCGTTCTTGGGGGAGCTTAGCCTTCTCGGCCAGAACCAGCCGACGGACCATCCGGGCACCGATGAAGCAAACGGCAGCATCGACCTTGCGGGGGGAATCCCTGGTCTCCTTGCCGATCGAGATCCCCCAACGGTTGGGCCGGCGTCGAGCGTTGACGACATGGCGGCCCAAGACGGCGCTGCCATCATGGGTGAAGGAGCGCTCTTCGATCTCGGCCAGGGCCAGCTCGCATGCCAGGGTGAAGTCATAGGTCTTGGTCCGCATGTCCCATGCGATGGTCTGAGGATCCTTGCCCCCAGAGGCATCGACGATGAGGTCACCGGTTCGGAATAGGGCCGGCCATTCGACCTTAGTGAAGCTCTCCCACTGCTCGACGTCAGCGAAGAATCCAAGCACCTTGTAGCGCTTCTTGGCCGCTGCTATCACCCGATCGACGTCGGCGACATCGATCACGATGGTGGACGTGTGATCGGTGTTCGCTGGCTCCCAGGTGCCGATGGTGAAGACGTGGCCATCGTCGATGGTGCACCCGACGATGGCGGTCGCATCCCGGCTCTTGGAGCCATCGAAGAACATGGCGATTTCTTCGCCGGGCTCGACGACTCGGTTCGGGTCGGCGAGTAGTTGCCAGTCCTCTTTGGTGGTCCAGGCATCTTCGGCCGCTGTCGGCCGGTTCAGGTACTTTCGTTCCGAGTCGTCGGGGCGTGACTTGGGATCGTAGATCCGCCGCATGATGGGACGGATATCCGGCTTGGAGCCCTTAATCGGCCTCAGGTTCCCCGCAAGCTTCGGGTCGGGCTCGTGTGGCTTCTTCCAATCGCAGTCCTCGTAGAGACGCTCCAGAGCTTCCCTGAGCGAATCTGGATCCTCCATTCTCGTGTCTGGCGCCGGCAGGATCGCATCGTAGAGCTGGCGAGTGTCGCCCCGGATCATGCCTTCTTGCTCCAGGATCCAAGCGTTCCAATCGTCCTCTGCCACGGCCTCCCGGCCGGGCACCCAGGCGTTGCAGGTGCCCAGTGCTCGTGCTCCGGACTTGGCCACGTTGTCGTCGAGAGTGGCAGCCAGGTCAGGGCCAGAGTTGGACGGTGTCCAGTGCTCCAGCTCGTCCTTGACGATGAAGGTGGCCTCGGCCCCTTCGGCCGACGTGACTGAGCTGGTGGTCACTTCCAGGGTGCGCTCGACGGGGGCGTAGAAGATCGTCTTGCCGACATCGAGGTCATAGAAGTCCTTCACATGGGACTTCTTCGGGGCAAATGCCCGGACATACCTCATCGTGTTCTGGGTCTGAGTTTCCGAGGTGGCCGTAATCTGGACCAGAGGCATGTCGACCGGTCGAGCCTCACACCCACCAGGGGCACCATTGCGGAAGGTGGCTAGACGGACCGGAGCCAAGAACTCGATGAGGGCGTGCATGGCGGCAAAGGGGCTCTTGCCGGAGCCCTTAGGTTGGCGCCTGGTGGCACTGGTATAGATCCACTGGGCTTCCTCATCGAGGGCATAGAACCAGAGCAGGAAGGTCGTTTGGCGCTTCGTAAATCGGAACGGACAGCGCGCTCTCGGCCCATTGGGTTGGGTAAGCCCTTTCCAGCCGTCGAGCATTCCCGGGAACCCCGACCAGCCTTCAGCCCAGGCGACAGCGTGCCATCCGACGGTGCGGGGGGATTCGGGATCGAGGGGCTCCCAGTTCCACTCTGGGAGAGTGTCGAGTCGGTCAGCTGGAGCGACGCTCTCGGGCAGTATCAAGCCAGCTGACATTGTCTTCCTCTCCGACATTCGGGTCGGGACGATCCAGCTCCAAGTGGGCTCGACGACGTTCGCCCTCGGTGCACATGAGCACCCCCATTCCCTTGAGAAGAGCACCCATCGAGGTTCCGTTGATCGGCATCGCCACGGAGACGGGCTTGGTCTCGATCTGGCCCGTCTTCTTGTCGACGGTCTCACTGAAACCGACGTGTCGTGGCTTCAGTTCTCGACTCATCGTCTCGGCCAGAATGAAGGCGGTAGCCCAGTCGCTGGGCTCGTAGTAGATGCTCTGGCCGGACTTGGCCAGGGAGGCGTACCACTTCTTGGCAACAGGGTGCCAGGTTCTCGATGCTGTCGGGATCTTGACCACGGCGGCCCCTGGTGCTCGATCGATAGGCACTTCGGGCTTGTTGGTGCGCCGGCGCTTGCTTGCACGCTTCGGAGGGGGTCCAGGCATGCAGGCGACCGTAGCGGAGCTTTCCAACCCGTGCACCAGCTAGGAAGTACATAACCGCATTAGGAGCACTTAGCCCCGGGCTTAACAAACCAGGGCAAATATGTCGAAGTGTGCCCGCATTAGACGTAGTTAACCGCAGGTGAAGGAAGCATCCCCGAGCGATCGCAGACCATCGAACGATTGTTCGATGAAAGCAGGAAACCACCCCCAGCGGAGAGGGAATAAGGCGAAGCGAGCCAGGCCCCTCGCAACACCTGTTGCGGCTACCTGCTCTCGTTTCGCAACAGGTGTTGAAAGTAGTGACTTTGTACCCTACTGCGTTTGCAACAAATGATGCATAATATAAGTAGAGAGAGAGAAGGAAGAAAGAAAGAAACAAGGCTCTCGATCTAAGACAAGCAAGGCGCTGAGCCCCCGCCCAGAGCGGGAGATCAGGACCAAGCTCGGGTGCGACCCGATCGGCTCGCCGGCCCAGTACGGACCGGACAGGCAGATCCTCAAGTCCCGAGACAGCTAGCCCGAACAGAGATCAATCCAGAAGCCAC
>JAAETI010000078.1 GCA_024228555.1 bacterium
GATCAAGCGCAACCGGGGCAAGGGCAGGTTGTCCGACTGATCCGGCCTGGGCGGTCTGCAACACAGATTGCTGGACCGACACGCGGCAAGGGTGGCATGGAAGGCGAAGAATGAGCTTCCTGCAGGAGTACGACCAAGGCAGCTTCCTGCAGGAGTACGACCAAGGCTTTGAAACGTAAAAAGAGCCTCGTACCAAAGTACGAGGCTCCTTGTCGGTTGCTCTTCGGAGGGGTGAAGAGCGAAAAGAGATCTTTGACCTAGAAGGCGACCTGCAGTTGGAGTTGGATGATGTCCTTTTCATCAGTAGCCACGTCAGAGCTAATGCTCCGGTAGCCGATCGAGTACTTCAGGTTGTGGCCATCAAGGTAGCGGTTCACACCAACTTCCATGATGCTCGTGTCATTGGTGTCGTCCATGTCCTGGAAGCGAATACCCAGTTCCCACTGATCAGGGGTCAACATATAGGTGCCGTACAAGGTCATTGCGGTTGCGTCATTGGCAGCCATTGAGGCTCCCGGAGCAGCGGAAACACCCAGGGCGTCGGCGTCGAGCATCTCGATGCCAGCACTATACTGGGAGTTGGCCACGTGGGCTTCGATCAACGTTGCGGAACCGTCGGTGGTATCGCCATCGTCATAGATAGCGATTGCAGCCGTGCCGGAAAGCTCGTCGGGGCCGCCGTAAGCACCTTCCACAGCACCGATGCCGGCGCCCATGAAGTTGAATGCAACGCGGATCACGGTCAGCAGCTCGTCGCCGGTGCCGTCGGTACCGTTCATCAAGCTAAGGAAGAAGGACAGCTGATCGAAGTTGCCATGGAACATGGCACCACCGTCACGCTCGTCGTACAGGTTGCCGATCTCAGAACGATCGATGAAGAACAACTTGCTGGAGCTGTTGAGGCCGTTGCGGCTCATACCTGCTTTGAACAGACCAGCGCGAGCTGAGATGTTGTTGATGGGGATGTCGACGTAGGCGTCCTTAAGGATGGTACCGGAAGCAAAGTCCGCCTGGACCTTGTAGCCGTAGCCTTGGCGCTCGCCTGCGATAGTGACGCGGGC
>JAAETI010000079.1 GCA_024228555.1 bacterium
CCCTCGTAAGTAAACAGCGTAGGGATCTCTGTATCCAGCGACTGTCCCGAGCGTCGGTCGAATACACGGGCCGCGTCTGCGCCGAGGGTGGCGCTGAGCCGAAACGGTGGAAAGGAGGGTCCACCGGTGGTTCGTTTCATGCGGTTGTAAGCCCGGGTCGCCAGCGGAACCCGTAGCAAACTGGTGCGCACACTGGTAATCAGCGCCTGATCCAGAGAGAGGGTCGGTGCCATCGGCATCTGCCCGAGCAGCGCGTCGAGGTGGCCGGTCAACGCTTCCCGCAGCTGTGCATTCGATGCACCACTCAGACTCAGCTGCCAGTGTAGTACCATCCACGCCTTTATTGTCTCCGCGTCGAAATGCTCGCGGTCGTCGAACATCAGATAAACTTTGAGCGCCAAATACATGAATACGGGGCTGTTGCCGGGTCGGCGCAGTTGCTCCTCCAGGCCTAGGATTACACGCGGAAAAAATAGGTTTTTCAGCGCGTTGGCGTAGGCAACGCCCGCCTCCTCTCCGAGTTTGTCGCCCTGGTAGAGGCCGAGTTCCATCAGTAGTGGTATTTCTGCTTCCCTGTCTGCATACCCGCCAGGAATTTTCTGCACCGCATCCAGCGCATTCACCACGCCGGTCAAGGTCAGATCGTCCGGCGCCACAGCTGCCACCTGTTGCTCCGCCGTCTCGGCTATCTCCGCGACCTGCTCCACGTAGCTTTGATTGCGGCTATAGCTGGTGAACCAGGCGATGCCGGCGGTCAC
>JAAETI010000080.1 GCA_024228555.1 bacterium
CGGATGGCCTAGCGCACGTATTCGGGTAATCGATGAGGATCAGGGTAAGAGTGGTGCGTCGCCGAACTCGCGCGAGGGCTTCCTTGAGCTCGTCTCTCTGGTTGCGAACCGCGAGGTCGGGATCGTCATCAGCCTCGAGTTGTCTCGCTTGGCGCGCAACAATCCCGACTGGAGCCAGATAATCTACATGTGTCGATACACGGGAACTCTGCTCGCGGATGAGCATGGGATCTACGATCCCGCTGACGGAGGAGAGCGCATGATGCTCAATGTGCGGGGCCAGGTGAGTGAGTTGGAGCGAGACAACTCGGTTCATCGCATGGTGGAGGCACGCTGGAGCAAGGCGAGACGAGGAGAGCTTCACTACGCCCCTCCGGCAGGCTATGACATCGACGACAGCGGTCGACTTGTTATGAGTTGTGACGAGACCGTGATCGATGCGATCCAGATGGTGTTCAGGAAGTTCGAGGAGTTGGGCTCTGCTCGACAAGTATTTGCTTGGTGGCAGGAACAAGGCCGCAGATTCCCAGTGCGACAAGCGAAGGGTAAGTCTCATCCCATCGATTGGCGCGACCCGCTCTACGCCATGTTTCTCAGAACGTTACAGCACCCCATGTTCGCAGGCGCCTACGTGTTTGGGAGAACGGAGTTGGTGCGTGAACTCGACCCCGATGATCCGAGTCGACTGAAGGCCAAGCGAATGCAACGCAAGGAATGGCCTGTGTTGATTCAGGATCATCACGATGGTTATATCTCCTTCGAGAGGTTCCTCGAGATCCAGGAGCAGATCAAAGGCAACAAGGCGATGGGTAGAGATACTGAGAGCACGGCGAGTCCTGCGCGGGAGGGGAAGGCACTCCTTCAGGGCCTCGTGCGTTGCGGTAAGTGTGCGCGAATGATGAACGTCAGCTATGGTGGCGGTTCTCGATCGGTTCCTTCACCGACGATGCAGTACCGTTGCGGTGCTGCTCGAAGGCGTGCGCTCGGGCCTGAGTGTCAGATAATCGGTGGCATCAGGATCGACCAAGTCGTAATGGGCGAGTTTCTCGAAGTTGCGAGACCAGCCGCGGTGGAAGCTGCCCAGCGAGCTGAAGATGTTGTTCGCCGTGAATGCAATGAGACGAACCGTTACTGGCAGCTTCAGGTCGAGAAGCTCAAGTACGAGGCCGACCGTGCAGAGCGACAGTTCCATGCTGTCGAGCCAGAGAATCGAGTCGTAGTCCGTCCATTGGAGCAGCGGTGGAACGAGCGACTGATCGAACTCGAAGAAGTTCGTGAGAAGGCCAAGGTCGCACAGCAGCAATCGGACACCCTGACCGCGAGTGAGCTTCAACGGGTAAGTCGACTAGGGGCGGACCTCCAGGCTGTGTGGGATGCCGCTACGACGACTCCGCGTGACAAGAAGCGTTTGTTGCGTTGCGCCATCGAAGAAGTTCAGCTGACAACCGAGGAAAGCCGCTATCTCGTGCGTATCGTGTGGAAGGGCGGTGCAACAGCAGATCACTATGTTGCACGTCGTCGTGGCGGCATCCCAGCGACGTCGGAGGAGACGGTCAACTTGGTCCGCAAGCTGGCGAAGGAACTCGACGACGCGCAAATCGCTCGGGTCCTGAACAGGCAAGGACGCAAGAGTGGCAGGGGGATCGCGTTCACCAAGACCAGTGTCTTGTCCATGCGTGGCAAGAACCGAATCCCAGTCTGTCCACAGAAGCCAGCGGTCGATCCTCAGCACGGACCATTCACCGCGGACGAAGTCGCGGCGGAACTCAAGGTCTGTACGAGCACGATTCATCGGTGGCTTCGCGATGGAGTTCTGGCTGGAGAGCAGGTGACGCCGGGCGCGCCATGGCGTATCACACTGACCGACGAAGTGCGGAAACGCTTGACTGGAGGCGAGGCTCCCGACGGCTGGGTCGGCCTCAAGGACGCGAGTGCCATGCTCGGAATCTCCAAACAGCGCGTTGCCTATTTGGTCAACACCGGCAAATTGAAGGCGACTCGAGCCAGCGTCGGCAAGCGAAAGTGCTGGCGAATCGATCTAGGGTCTGCAGGGCCAGAGGCTTGCGCGAAGCAGGCAACTCTGTTTGACCAAATGCACAACGACGACATCCGAGGATCATAGTATGAACGAGCACATGGCTTTGCGCGGGTTCATTGCCTGACCTGTGGCAAAGACGGGCTGGTCGCCTTCTCTTGCAAAGGGCGGGGGATCTGTCCTTCTTGCGGATCGAGGCGAATGGTGGATCAAGCGGCTCACTGGTTGGACCATGTGTTGCCTGATGTCCCTGTTCGGCAGTGGGTGCTGAGTTTGCCGCACGAGATCCGTTACCGGATCGCCTTTGACCCGAAGCTGCAATCCGAAGTCCGCGGCGTGTTCATGCGAGCGGTGCAGTCGTGGATCAAGCGGAGGATGCGTGACCTTGGGTTTCCTGGTGGTCGGACGGGTGGGGTTGCTTGCGTGCAGCGATTCGACTCGGCTTTGCGGTTAGATCCACACATCCATGCCTTGGTTTTGGATGGTGTGTACATCGGTTTGGAGGATGGTGGTGAGGCGATTTTTCATCCCTTGCCAAAGCCCTCGGATGAGGACATTGAGAAGTTGGTACGTTCGCTTCACGACCGCGTGTATGGCCTACTTCGAAGGCGGGGTGTGTTGCATGACGGCGAGTACGAGGAGATGACGACCTTGGGGGTGTGTCAGGCTGCCGCAGTCTGGGCGGGGTGTGTGCAGGATGCCGAGTCGACGGATGCAGCGGGGAGAAGGTCCCGATTGCGCGATGGCAGAGGAGCGCTGAAGGGGTTCAGCGGGGGCTTGCGTTGAGGCGATCGGTGCGGAAAATGCAGCTTATGCGCCTTACCCCTCTGAAGTGGAAAGTGAATCCGCACTCGCGCACGAGATACACCGTAGTACCAGCGTCAGGGCGGGGAAGGGGGTGCCCGACCCAATCGGCACGCATCCAATCGGCGTGCAATTCTGGATCCGCTACTTCAGTCCATCACTTCATCCCTGATCTGCCCAACGGTTGTGCCGATCAGCGGCGGGGCGCAGCCCCGTCCGATGCAGCGGCTTGTTAGCTGGGCTTGTGCGGCCACCAGGCATTCCGGAGGTCGCGAATGTACACAGTTTCTGGTTCGCCTTCATCGACGTACTCCATGCCGTGGTCGGCGAGGACCTTCTTCTTGATTAGATCATCCACCAGTCGCGCTGTGACGTCAACGTAGTCGTGCAGGTCGTCACGACAGCCAGTTGGGAATGGCCACTCCCCGCAGGTGTCCGAAACGAAGGCTATCGAATCCCCGGCATTCTGGAGCAAGTTGTCCCTACCGAAATCTCTATCCGAGGCGACCTGAGCCGACCCGGTCGGCCTTGGACCCATGATAGCAGATTCAGTTGGGACGCGGGTACGGAGTCGCCCAAGAGGTCGGGGTCCCGATTCGAGCACTGCAGACCGTGGTCGCGCGTGATCTATGCAGCGCGACCGTAGCGGTGGTGGAGCCCGCCAAGGTGTGGTGTGGCGACGACTGGGCCGAGTCCGTCTTCGACGAGTCGAGCTTCGGGTGCGTTGCCGTCGAGGCTCATGTGACAGCGGGCCTCGTTGTAGTAGGCCTGGTACTTCAGGAGGGTCCTGAGGAGATGTCGCTCGCCGAGCGCGATGATGTGATCAGTGCACTCGCGACGGATGGATCCAATGACGCGTTCGACGTAGGGATTCTGCCACGGCGATTTCCTGGCGCTGATCACTTCCTCGATCCCCATCGATTTGATTCTCCTCCTGAACATTCGTCCGTAGATCGAATCCCGGTCACGATGGAGGTATCTCGGCACCTCGCCGTCACCTGGGAAGGCCTCGA
>JAAETI010000081.1 GCA_024228555.1 bacterium
GCCGTCACGATCTCATCGGATGAGTCGCACGACGGCGTCAAGTCCTCGGGGTGACACCTCGAAAGGCGTCGGCAATATCAGCGTGTCGATGCCAAGAAAGGTGGCCGCACCATCGCTCGGCATAGAGTCACCGACCATCAGCGATTCCGAGGCATCGACCGCAAGCAGGTCAAGTGCGGTAGTGAACATTCTCTCGTCTGGTTTCTGGAAGCCATTGGTCCATCCGGCAGCTATCGGCGGGGTGCCGGTCCCGTCGCGTTCAGAACTGCGATCCCGGGTTAGCCCAACAGTGCGGACTCCTGCTCTTCCAATCACCATGTTTGCGGGACCAATGGCCTGGAAGCTGGCCCGCACCGCGGTCGCCTACATTGATCGGATTCGGTGGCTTCTTGCCCGACTTGAGTCCGCCCTCGATGACGACGAGGAACCCGCGCCGGTCGAGCCTGACCGCGCATAGCGCCGCCCTAGCGCAAACTCTCCGGTCCCGAAGAAGGGCGTGTTGTCGATGATCGGCAATACGAGCTGATTGGACTATTCAGCTTCGAGTGGGTTCGGGCCGAGCCGACGGAAGACGCTTTGCATCACGCCGTTGGCGACGAGCATCGCGATGACGATCAGGATGACCTCGATGAGCTTGCCGAGCTCGACGTGATCCCCGAACACCCAGTCGACCACCTCGAGAATCAGGAATTTGCTTCCAAAGAGGATTGCCCAGATGGCGGCAACCCCGAGGATCCGCGAACCGGTTCCTTCGTGCTCGTCGAAGAAGAAGTGGTGCACGCGTTCTTCGATGCGGGTAATGAGCCAGAGCAGCACGGTCAGGAGCACGGCGGTGAACACCGAGAGCGTGAAGCGGTCAATGATCACCTTGTCGAAGTACTCGACAAACAGATTCAGCACGACGATGTTCACGAACACGTTCGTGACCACGCCGATAAACAACAGTTGCCGGCCCGAGATCGCGGTCGTTGCGTCGACATCGTCCAGGGTGTCGAAGATTGCGCTCATGTCAACTCCATCCTGATGGCTCGGCCCCGGCCGGGTGCAGGCCAAATCGAGACGCATCGTGTTGGCGATTCACTCTAGGGGTTGGGATCGATGGCGGTGTGTCCGTTGGCGCTGATCGGGCTGGTTGAGTTTGCGCCATCGGTCTCCTCCGTCGTTCTCCTCATTCGTTCTAGCGGACCCTGAAGGGAGCGTGAATGGATCGGGCAGTTCTCCTTTGCTGATCTGGCGCCGCCACAGACCGACGGCCACATAGACGACCGTCATTGATCGCCGGTACTAGTTCATGGAAGGCATCGTCCCATGGATCGGTCGGAATACCCGCAAAAGCAGGAAGCTCGGTCGCGAGTGCCGTGAAGTCGCAGCTGAGCACTGTCTCGTAGACGTCGATAAGGCACGCAGTAGGTGACGGCATGAAACGAGCGTAGGAGCAATCCGCCTGGCTGACCAGCAACATCACGATCCTGCTCGTTGTCAGCACGAGGTATCGTCCGAACATGATCGATCCAATAACCGGCTACGTCCGAGTCAAGGCTATCTGCCTGTTTGTCAACGGGGACTTGCTGCTGGCGATTGATGGCTTCGACCCGACAAAACGGCAACGCTTCTGGGTGCCCGTCGGGGGTAGGGTCGAGTTTGGCGAGGTGAGCCGTGACGCCATCGTTCGCGAGGTGGAAGAGGAGCTTTCGGCTGAAATCACGGAGTTGGAGCTTCTCGGTGTGCTGGAGAACGTCTTCAGGTTTGATGGGTCTCCGGGTCATGAGATCGTATTCGTCTATGACGCAAGGTTCGTGGACAGCTCGATCTACGAGCGGAGCCAGGTCGCCGGAATCGAAGGTGATGAGGAATTCACCGCTCATTGGATCGACCCGAATGCCCCCAAGAACGATTGGCCCCTCTACCCCGAGGGATTGCCGGGGTTGCTCAACAACGAAAGCCATCGCTCAGTCGGCTGACATTGTCCATGTCACGCGGCACGTGCGACGTTATCGAGCGCCCGATCGCGCCCTCGATCCGGCTGATAGGGTGCATCCCGAGGATGACAACCTCCCCAACCTCGAAAACACCGACCCTTGCATCATCGCAAAAGCCCAAGTGGATTGCAGGCATATGTAGCGATCTGTGCGATTGGTCGAACCCTGCGGCCACCGTGGACCGATTCTGATGTGCACGCGATGTGGACACGCCAACCAAGAAGGAGAAGCATCGAGCGAGGCCTGACGTAAGAATCCCCTGCAATTGCAAGGGACTCCGATGGTGGGCGCTACTGGGATTGAACCAGTGACCTCTGCCGTGTCGAGGCAGCGCTCTGCCGCTGAGCTAAGCGCCCTTGTGTGACCATTGTATCGCTCGAGGCGACGCCGGGAATCGAACCCGGGTTCAGGGTTTTGCAGA
>JAAETI010000082.1 GCA_024228555.1 bacterium
CCGGTCGTCGTTGTTGACGACTGGTCGGCCGACTTGGCGGCACAACACGGCGTTCTCGTGGCGAAGCACGATGATCTCGAGGTCTTTCGAGCGTCCAGAACGCACAGTGAGACGTGCAAGATCGGTCAGGAAGCGGTAGAGAACTCGAGACACAGCCGATCAGCATCGTCCGCGTTTCGCCTGGTCAACCCACACGACCGAGTATTCGGCCCCCACAGGCTCTCCAGAATCAGTTGGCTGTAGGAAGCACTGATTCTCTGAGCCCCTGTACCGCGCCCGGTGGACCCCTACCCGACTACACCCCACTCATTTCCGAAGAGCCGTCAACGCACACGACCGAGTTTCGGGCACGCACAGGTGCATCGTGCCTGGTCAGCACCCACGGCCGAGTATTGGGCACCCACAAGGGACGTTTGCCCTGGTCAACGCTCACGACCGGGTATTCGGCCCCCACAGGTCACGGCTGGCGATCACTAGCTGGCAGAACACTTGCCAGGAAGCTCTGAGCCACGTTGGTAGACGCTATCTCGATCCATAGTTCTTGGCCAGAACTACCAGCCGCCTGGAGGATCGGGTGTCGAAGAGGGCCTGTATAGATAGTGATCGCCTCCAAGTCCGTCCAAGCTACTCGTCGCCGGGATGCTCCCATATTTGCTGCCTCAATCTCAATCCCGCCCGGATCTAGAACTACGTGAACCAACCGCAAGTTGAAGTCGTACTTCTGACTACCCTTGCTCTCATAGAGACCGAATTGATTCATCGGCGACTGACCAATACTCCACCAATCAATCCTACCAGTCACATATACTGATCCATTCTCAACCCTCGGTTCAGGCAGCCGCTGTCTCCAAACGGAGGTGACGGCGACAAGCACGCCGACGATCGCACCCACCGAAATCGGCCAAGCCATATTCCCCTTGCTTCTGTTGATGGCGAACAATAGCAACACCAACGAGATGATGAGCACTGGACCAATCTTCAGCAACATTCCCCTTCCTCTGCGTAGTCGGACACGCAGGGAAGGGCGACGAGCAACTGCTAGAGGAGGCATTGATTCAAGTTAGCAGAAGCCTCCCCCACATGCCGGTTCCGCGACAACTGGTGCCGGCTGATCCAGCGTCTCCTGCTGGTCTTGATGTTCGCTGAGCATCGTCACCCTGAGCGCAGCGATGTCCCAAGTAAGGGACCAGATAGCTCCAGCTTTGTGGCCTACGCCTCGTGAGCCTATTCCGAACATCATACCGGTGCCATCATACCGGCAATGCCGCCCTCGACTGCGTCTGGGTCGTCTGCTGCTATCGCTGCTCCCGTCTGCACAACGGATGAGGCAAAGGCCGCATTTGCCGCCCAAACGGCGCAACCAGCGGTTCCGCCACCAGTGAATGGACTCAGGGTGGCACAAACCACGGTCACCGTTGAGAAGAGGAGGTTCGCGTTCGAGACTCCAGTGAGGATGACCTCCGCATCTACAGTGCTCAATCCTTGGCTATCGATCTCGACTGTGAAGACGTATGCGTCCCAAGTGGTTGAGACGAGTTGATTGATGCGTGAGCCTGTGGGGTGTGGGGGCCGAATACTCCGTCGTGCCCGATATCAGCGTGCCTGATATCGGTGGAGCTGATATCAGGGGCCTCTCGACACCCAGCGCTACCTGGGTCGCGTGCCGCGAAATCCCTGTTCACAGCACGCGGATGTGTTTCCGGCACCCACACGGCAGAATATTCGGCCCCCACACGCTCGGACTGGGCAACCACCTGCATAACGACAGCTGACCCTTCTGGCGGTCTGGCAACGCTCTCAGAGCCTTCCCGGATCGGCGATCGGGTTCATGGTGATGGGTCGCTCGGGCCGTCGTCCATGAGTCCGCTCTCGTAGGCGATGACCACGGCGTGGACACGGTCTCTTGCGTCGATCTTGGAGAGCACTCTCTTGACGTGTGTCTTGACGGTGTTTTCGGCGATGAACAACTTCTCGCTCAGTTCGCTGTTGGTCAACCCACCTCCGATGTGGAGAAGGACCTCTCGCTCGCGATGGGTGAGACGCCCGACCCGTTGTTCGGCTTCGGTCGGTCGGGGTGAGCTGAGCATGAATTCGTCGATCAGGCGTTTCGTCATGGCTGGCGAGAGCAGTCCGTCGCCCCTGGCCACGGTGCGGATGGCATCGATGAGTGCCTCTGGCGCTGCCCGCTTGAGAAGGAAGCCGCTTGCTCCGGCGCGAAGCGACTCGAAGACGTAGTCGTCGACGTCGAAGGTGGTCAACATGATGACGCGCGGTCGAGGTCCGTGTCTTGTCATCTCCCGCGTCGCTTCGATTCCGTCGACGCCTGGCATGCGGATGTCCATGAGGACGACGTCGGGGTTCGTTGCTTGCACCACGTCGAGCGCAGATGTGCCCTCGGACGCCTCGCCCACGACCTCGATACCGTCCGTGCGATTGAGGATCAAACCGATTCCGGCTCGCATCAACTCGTCGTCATCGACGAGCACCACAGAAATCATGACGATCTCACTGGGAAGCGACAGAGAATCTGGACGCCTCCACCGGCACGATTTTGGATATCGACGTCGCCTCCGTGGAGTGCCATCCGCTCCCTGATGCCTTGCAGCCCGTGGCCTTCTATGTCGCCGGCGTCGAGTCCCGAACCGGTGTCGCCGATGTCGAGGGTCACGTGCGAAGGGTTCACTGTGAGGTCTACCGAGACCTCGGCGGAACCGGCGTGTCGCAACGTATTGGTCAATGCTGCTTGGGTAATCCGGTACGCGCTGACACCGACGCTACCCGGGACCTTTGTTGTGTCACCGTGCACTCTGAGCTCGACCTCAACGCCGGCAGCCATCAGCTCCTGTTGAAGGCGCGGTAGGTCCTTGAGGCCGAACGCCGGCATACGCCCACTCGATTCCGAACCGCGGTGGAGTGTTTCGAGCAAGAGATCGAGCTCGGTCATTGCCTGGCGGGCCGTTTCGACGATTGTGTCCAGGGCCAGTCGGGTCGCCGCTGGGTCATCATCGAGCGTGAGCCGGCCCCCTTCAGCGTGCACCAACATCAGGTTCACGGTGTGCCCGATGAGGTCATGGAGATCGCGCGCCATGCTGGTGCGGGCCTCTTCGAACTGAAGTCGGGCTTGCTGGGCCACCGCCAGCACTTCTGCGACCGACTCGGCCTCGCGCATCTGCTCCTCACGAACTCGGGCTCCGGACAACAAGCTGACCAGCCAGACGACTATCCAGACCGCTGCCGTGGTGACGAAGACTGCGGGACCCCCCTGATCAGGGACTCGCTCGAAGTAGAAGGCGACCCCGCCTAGGCAGAGCACCAGACCGATCCATTTCTGGGCCTGGCGGCCGTACGCGGCGATCGACCAGACCATGATGAGGCTGGTCCATTGGATGAAGTTGCTCGGGTTTCCGAGGGCGATCAACCCGAAAACCCCTCCGAGATGCACGAGTAGCGAGCGGAAGGGATGGACTCGCCGAAACGCCAGTGCCAAGCCGGTTGCGAGGGCTGCAACAGCTGCGACTGCCGGCTGGTTCGTGTCGGGTTTGAAGAGCCAGATCTCGAGTTCGATGAGCACCGTGAGGAGCACGGCGAGGCCCACATCACTCAGAGGGAGCGCTGAAGTAAGGCGCGCGGCCAGATTGCCTGCTTTGGCTCCGAGTGAGTTGGAGATTTGGGTCATGACGTTTCTTTCAGCTACTCGTCGCCTCCAATCCGAAGGTTACGACTCTCCGGAGAACCGGGCATCACCCCTCGGGGGTATGTCATCTACCCCAGCTGAGCACGGTCATCGTCGCCCCGGATGGAGTGCAAGCTTGGTGGTATGCCAATGTCCCTCCCAGGGGTGACGATCCCCGTCGGCGGACTTCATAGCGTTTCCCTGAGCGCATGGACAGTCCTGGCAGACGATGCCACGCGCAGAGTGCCTACCGCCAGAGGGTCATGCGATGTTCGAAGCGTCGGAAGGACGACGAGTTCCGCCGCTAGCCGAGCGGCTGCGACTCCCGTTGCAGAGAGCGGTGCGCCAGGGGACACGAAGTTTCATGATGGTGCTCGCGCTGTTGGTCGCGATCTATGTCATCTCTGAGGTGAGCGGAGAGACCGACGTGTCGCTCGCCCTGGCCTGGACGTTCGCCTACGTTGCCTTTCTCGTCACATTGCGCGCCCTGGGCACGCAACCCCGCACCGTCGCCGTCAATCTGATGGTGATGGCGGCATTGCTGGCGCTGGCGCTGACCGGACTGGTGTCCGAGCGAGACCTGCTTGTTGCCCCGGCCTGGATCGCAGTATCGATCTATGCGTTCGCCGCGCCCGTATTGATCATGTACCGCGTATTGCGTCAGAAGCAGATCACGATCGATCTGATCTTCGGAGCGCTCTGCGTGTACCTCTTCATTGGGATCGACTTTGCGATCATGTACACCGTCATCTTCGAACTCGACGCCGCATCATTTGCCTTCGCACATGCGGGGGTCGACTCGTTGTACTACTTCAGCTACATGACTCTGACGACAGTTGGCTACGGCGACATCACACCCGTGTCCAGCGCGGCACGCGCCCTCACCGTCGTCGAAGCGATCACGGGCCAGATACTGCTCGTCGTGATAGTCGCCCGACTGATCGGAATCCAGATCGCCCAACAGCACGAACGATCGGGAGTCACCGGCTGACGTCGAGTCTGGGGTACTCGATTTCCCCCCATGGGGTGACGATCACGGCCAGCTCGATTCCTACGGTTGACCCAAGCAGCCAGTGAGTCTCGCCAGACGGCCTGGGAGCCACGGCCCATGGGTGGAGGACCGAACATGACCGACCTGTCGGAACACAATCGAGAGCGCTCAGTCTTCAGGTGGGTGAGCGAGCACATATCGGTCTTGGTCGTCGCGATCCTTGCGACGTCGGTCGGGCTTGGTGTGGCCGGTTTCTTCATTCGCGCTGCCGAGGAAGACCCCGAGTTTCCCCGGTTCGACCCCGGGGGCGAGATCTACGACATCTCCGAACGAGCTGACGAACTGTTCGACCCGGCGACTCAGACCGCAACTGCGAGGTTCTTCGTTGAAGCCAAGGATGCTGCGACCGGGGATGTCCTCACCCGTGACGCTCTGCTCGAGTTCGTGACCAATTCTGATGCGCTCGAGGCTGGCTCGGAGGCTCGGGACCACCTCTCTTCGACATTCGACAATGATCTCGATCAGCCCATCGATCCCGTCCTTTCCGTCGCTCATGCCGTGGACGATCTGTTGCCCAATGGCCTGATCGGGGCCGACGACGCCGCTGTGAAGCAGGCCCTTGCGGAGTTGCTTGATGATCAGTGCACGGGGTCAGCACTGCGCGCAACGCTGTCGCAGCTCACAACGTCCACCGTGGAGGAGGTTGACGGAAGTTCGGTGACGGTGTGGCGATCACCTGCATTCCAAGCCATCGTTGCCTACCAGCGGGAGTCCTTCGAGATCGACC
>JAAETI010000083.1 GCA_024228555.1 bacterium
CGAACAGGTGGAAGCCGGCCACTGTTCGGCCGCGGATCGTCAACCGACGAGCCGGACCATGCGGGACCGATACGGCCTCCCACGTGTCTGGCTGCTCGCTCAGCGCCTCCAGGACCGGCAGAAGATCGACATGCTTGAACTCGACAACCCGCTCAGGTGAGAGCTGCCGGTCGATGTCATCGAGAGCGGACTCTGCGAGTCGTACCGCCCTCAACTCTGGCGCAGAGCCCGATCGATAGCAGCTTGGTGCTCTTCGAGCGTGCGACGACGAAGAGCTTCCTCCGCAGCGGCCGAGAGCGGTTCGTCGGGTGGGTAGAATCGGACGACGTTCTCGGCCGCCTCGTCGATCTCTCGCCTCACGGGTTCCATGTTCCCACCATAGACGGCGCCACTGACAGCGAACCCGCATCAGACCCAGATGACGTGCCCCTTTCCATGCGCTCGCGTCGTGACCGGACCAGTGCTCTCGTCGAAGTCACAGCGTGGCACTTCGGGTGGCGCTCAAGTTTGGTCCCTCACCCCTGTGACCGCCGGGCTGACTGCAAACTCCGGATCGGTACGAGGCCATCGCGTTAGGCTTGCGCCCGAGGAGGAGAACCGTGGAGTTCACCATTCACCCGGAACTGCCCG
>JAAETI010000084.1 GCA_024228555.1 bacterium
CGGTCCAGATGCAGGTGGCTCACCCGCGGTGGGTTCGAGGCTCGCCAGTGCCGGCAACGTGAGGGAGAACACGCTGCCCTCACCGACGATGCTTCGCGCCGACAGGCTGCCCCCATGCTGAGCCGCAATACTCTTGCAGATGGCAAGGCCGAGACCAGTTCCCCCCTTCTCTCTCGAGTCGGAGGCATCTACTTGTTGAAACCGTTCGAAGATGGTGTCAATCAGGTGTTCGGGAATACCACGACCCTGGTCAGCGATCTCAAATGTCGCTTCTGATCCATGGTGCTCTGCGTGCACACGGATGACGGAGCCAGCTGGTGAGAACTTGATGGCGTTGGAGATCAGGTTCGTAATGGTCTGGATGATTCGGTCGGGGTCGACCCACAGCCATGATGCGGAGCTCTCTCCCGATTCGAGCCCGACTTGGGCCTTATCGGCCATGCCCTGCATGGCCTCCACCGACTGTCGAACGAGGTCAGCGCTGTTGGATTGGCGAAGCGAGAGGCTGGTCCGTCCGCTCTCGACCCGCTCGATGTCGAGGATGTCATTCACCAGCCGTACGAGTCGCTCGGAGTTGGTACTGGCGATGTCGATCATCCGTTGCCATCGCTCCGGCAACACCAGTGACTTGTCGGCAGCCATCAGCCCCAGGGCACCGCGAAGAGAGGTCAGTGGTGTGCGCAACTCGTGACTGACGACCGAAACGAACTCGCTCTTCAGGCGCTCAACCTTGGTTCGCTCCGTAACGTCTGTCAGCGTGCACACAACCCCCGGACCGCTGGTCGGGCGGTGGCTCATGTCGGAATCGTGGCTCAAGGGCTCGGCACTCACGGAGATCCA
>JAAETI010000085.1 GCA_024228555.1 bacterium
ACGGATCCGATCGTCGACCGGAACGACTGCCCCACCTCCTGAACACGTCTCTGAGGATTGGCCCCAAGTCCACCAGGTGCCGATGGCAGAGCCCCTGGCCCGTTCTCGACCCATCTATTCCTCCGATAGGGCCCACCTACCCGTTCGGGTAGTGCCTATTTGACCCTTCGAATAGTTGGCATTCCGATCTTGCGACTTTGGCCCCTAACGTGGCTGGACATCTTTAGCGAAGGTGGGGCAAGGTCTCTGCAAGCAACGTACGATACCGCTTCACTTGCTCCCGATCTGGGGAGGTTTCAATGGGCCAGTGCACCGAACCATCGCCATCCGCAAAGGGTGGCGCTGGCTGGCTCAGCCGACGCCTCTCCGCCGTTCTCGGTCGGCGTCATGGCGCCAAGCCGGCAACGGCTGACTGCGCCACCGGTTCCGGAGCTGGTCCGGCGCTCAGAGGAGATCGCTCAGGGGGAGAGGTGCCGGTGACGGTCACTCGGCGCTCAGCCCTCAAGAAGATCGGTCTCGGAGGTGCCGCCGTCGCGGTTCCCCTCGGGGGTCTGGCCTTGGCATCCCAGGCGAGCGGGCAGTCCAACCAGCGGATCAGGCAGTGGGCCATGATCATCGACCTCCGCCGGTGCGACGCCTGTCAAAGCCAGAACACCCCACCCCAGTGCACCTTGGCCTGCATCGAGGGCCACCTTGTCCCCGAGCCGATGGAGTGGATCGAGATCTACGAAGCCGAGATGGTCGGTGGTGGCACCCAGTTCCTACCTACTCCGTGCCAGCAATGCGAGAACCCGCCGTGCGTGAACGTGTGCCCGGTAGCGGCCACCTATTCGGCT
>JAAETI010000086.1 GCA_024228555.1 bacterium
GAGCACGCTGGCGATGGGCGAGGGCGAGATAGATGATGAACATTCGTCCGAGATGGTGGATCTCGCTGGTGCTGATGGAGACGTTCCGGGCAGCCAGCTCCTGGCGGACTTCCGAGCTGCCGCGATAGCGCTGGAACAGGGCTTTACCCACGTAGACGAGCACATCGTAGCCGAAGGTACAGCGCGGCGGCACGAGCCGGGCCAATACCTCGGAGGAATAGACGGTGCCGGCCGGACATTGATTGCAATGCAGAAGAGTTTCCTGGACGCCCCACGCGCCGATGTGGAGCGTCACCACCGATCGCGCCCGGCTCTTGTACACCTTGAGCTTGGCGCCGCAATCGGGACACGTCTCCCGCGCTGGCCGGGAAGCGAACAGCGGCGGATGTGGAAACAGCGTCGCCCCAGCGGTCTGGGCCCAGAGCGCTTCCATCTGCTGGCGCAACAGGCGGAGAATGTCAACTTCCGGAGGCCGGCCGTTTTTTTAAACCATGCTGAGCAAAGAAGGATTCGATGGCCTCCGGCGAAACCACGATCCCGCGATTCTTCTTCAGTCCGCGGACCAGTTCTCTCCAGGACCAGGATGGGTGATGGATGTAATCCACCAGCACAAAGACCGCGACTTCGGCCGTCAGGGGGGGGCGTTGGGCACGCTCCACCGCGGGCAAGGCTTTTCGCTGCCGCTGGCGGGTGGATGCATCGGAGGAGAGATAGACAAAGGCCTGCGCACCTCGCACCCGCGCCACCCTTTCCGCCTTGTGCAGATGGGTCAGCACCGCCTGGCAGGGGTGATGGAGAATCTCGGACAGCTCCCGGGCCGAAAGCCCCCTGGGGCTCTTGTCGAGCAGATGGGCAATCGTCTTGATCAGATCGCCATGCCGGGAGAATGCGATCTCTTCGTGCACCCAGATGCCATGGCGGTCAAAAGCGGGAATCGAATCCAGGGTATACCACTTCCCATTGTGGGTGTAGCTTCGAAGGTAGCCCGCCTGCCGCAGCAGTCGGCGAACCGAGACGACCGCACAGCCCATCGACGCAGCCAGGGGCTCAATCATCCAGCACTGGCGCAATGCAAACAGCGTTTTGAGTTGCTCCACGGATTGCTGGATCGCAGGCATAGCAAACACCTCCCTGATCAAGTATTAACAATGGGTCAAATCCAACCCTATCCATTTATACTTGTTCGGTGGTTGTGCAGGCAAGTCCAATTCGGCTGAGCCTGGGAGGAAAGCGCACGATGACGCATATCTTGTTATGAGCAAGGATGTTAGAAGGATTGCAGCCGGCTGCCGGAAGAGGCGACGATCAGCCCAGGATCAGCACAGATCAGGCATGATCGTGATCAAGTATGAATAGGTAATCCCTGTAACTCATTGATAACAAACGATCCAACCGTTGGTTGCGTCAATAGCGAAATAGGTTGATGTGGGCCATTCGCAGGCCGCCGCCAGTCTCGGCCGAGAGTACGTCGCCCGAGCCGAGCCCGTGCTCATCCTCGCAAGCGTTGCCGCTCGAAGCGACCGCAAGCGTGGTGAAGTTGCTGACCACGTTGCCGGTCTTGACGATCAGGGGAACGTAACAGCCCTCGACACCCGCCGGCACCTCGAAAACGATCTGGTCAATGCCAGAGCAGCAACCGGAACGGCCTTTGTAAACGACATTGGCGCTCACATCGCCGACGA
>JAAETI010000087.1 GCA_024228555.1 bacterium
TCCAAAGCGCCCATGCCCGCGGCCTGATGGTTTTTCTCGACGTGGTCTACAACCACTTTGGGCCTGACGGCAATTACCTGCACGCTTACGCCCAAGAGGCGTTCTTCACCAAGCGCCATCACACCCCTTGGGGGGCGGGCATCAACTTCGACGGACCCGACAGCCGTCCAGTACGTGACTTCTTCATTCACAACGCCTGTTACTGGCTGCAGGAGTATCACTTTGATGGTCTGCGCTTTGACGCCGTTCACGCGATCCTGGACGACTCCGAGACCGGCATCGTGACGGAGATCGCCGAGGCGGTCAGAGAGGGCCCGGGGCGGGAGCGACACATCCATCTGGTCCTTGAGAACGACGCCAACATCACCCATTATCTCAGCCACGATCAGCCTGGCCAACCGCGCTGGCACAGGGCCCAGTGGAACGACGACATCCACCATGCCCTGCATGTGGCAGTTACCGGCGAGAGCGACGGCTACTATATCGACTATGCCGACCGCCCGGCCTGGTACGCCGGTCGCTGTCTGACCGAGGGATTCGCCTACCAGGGCGAGCCGTCTCCTTACCGGGATGGCGAGGTACGCGGCGAGCCGAGCGTCCATCTGCCGCCTACCGCCTTCGTCAACTTCCTGCAGAATCACGACCAGGTGGGCAACCGCGCGTTCGGCGAACGCATCGGCATGCTGGCCTCACCCGACGCGCTACGTTGCGCCGTGGCGATACTGCTGATCGCCCCCTCACCGCCGCTGCTGTTCA
>JAAETI010000088.1 GCA_024228555.1 bacterium
AACGCGGCCCAAGCCCCGAAGCGGATCAGATCCTTCATGTAGCGCTCCTCGTGAGGCACGTCGGAAGTGCTCTCGATACTCGAGATGGCTTCACCCTACGCTCAGCGGCCAAATCGCTGCTAACTCGTGACACGAGTGGGCCGCGGGCGGTGGCTCCGGCGGCCTAGGCATCAATGGTCTGTTGGGTCCCGGGTGGGGGAAAGGTGCCGGCCTGGAGGGTCGGCCCGGGCAGGGAAGGGCGTGCATTTGATCTCCGGGTCTGCCTCCGACGCCGCGGGGAGTATCGGTATAGCGTTGTTTTGTGAGCGCCTCTCGTCCGAACATCTTGTTTCTGTATGCCGATCAGCATCGGGCTGACGTTATGGGCTGCACCGGCAACGCTGTTGTTGTCACTCCCAATCTCGATCGGCTGGCGGGGGAGGGGCTACGGTGCTCTGGTGCGTGGACGGAGAGTCCGATCTGTCAGCCGTCTCGGGCTTCCGTGCTCACGGGCCGGTACCCGACCGACCACGGCATCCTGGGCAACTTCGCTGG
>JAAETI010000089.1 GCA_024228555.1 bacterium
AACAGTCAAGTACCTCTGGCGTGGCGCGTTCACGAATGCCGAGATCCACGCCCTCCACGCCGAAGCCTTCGAGACCCGACTCTTCGATGAGTCCGAATGGAACTGGGTCGACCAGTGCAACAGATACAGCCTCGGCTGGGTTGTCGCACGCAACGAAGGCCACTTCGTTGGCTTCGCAAACGTTCTCTGGGACGGTCTCGTCCACGCCTTCATCGAGGACGTCATGGTCGACGCCTCCCTGCGGCATCGTCGCGTCGGTGTCGGCGTGGTGCGCACCGCTTGGGACGGGGCCAAAGCAGCTGGCTGCGAGTTCTTGCACGTCGGCTTCGATGAGGACCTGAAACCGTTCTACATCGACGCCTGCGGCTTCAGTCCCACCCACGGGGGACTTATGGAACTGACGTAGACAGCGAAGACAACTGGAGCGGCCGGCATCTAACCCCGATCTTCGGCCGCTCCGGCACCAGGCCCTCGCCAATCACTTGGCCCGGCGGAGCCACCTAGTCGGATGTCAGCTCGTCCATCGCGGAAGCTGGACTTGGAGATGCATTTCGGCCACTTGGCACGGATCGTTTGTTGAGAGCTCGCACAGATCACTTGTGGCGATCGTCGTGAGTCAGCCCGAACACGGGAGGGTGTGGCACCGGGGTGTCGAAAGGCTCTAGATCCGCCAGCTTGTCGTTTCCGCAACGAGGCAAGCGTTGTCTGACACGGCGCTAGCGGCTCAGGACGAGCTCATCGAGCAGGTTCCAGTCGGGCCGGCCACCGCCAGCGGGGTTGAGGGGGATCACTA
>JAAETI010000090.1 GCA_024228555.1 bacterium
ACACCCACGTCGGGCAGGCATGGGGCAGCGGAGCCAACATTTGGCAGTTTATGAATTGGTGGCAGTGGTCGCCTCAGTCGCCCAGCGGTCCCGGTATTCACACCGACGCCTACGGCGATACTGTGTGCCAGTCAGGGCGGACCGCCAACGCAAAGTGGTGTGGCGTCTTGAGTCATCGCTACCACGCATATACAGACGGCGCAACTGGATCTAACTTCACGAATCAGCGGATCTCCAGCACCCACGGCTGCCCTGGGGACAGTGGCGGCACGATCTTTCGGGACAGTGATAAGACTCTGACGGGGATCGTCAGTGCATCGAACGGTTCTAGTACCTTCTTCCACAACGGCCAGCTTTGCCACCGGAGCATCAAGTACAGCCACACTGGCTATCTGAAACCCCACTTTGGATTGAAGGCTCCAATCGGCATGTTCTGATTCGCCGTCCTGGCGCCCGGCCAGAGCGAGATGGCCTATCCCAAAACGGCCTGGGTGACCCGTCCAGCAGTGACCCACACAACGAGCCTGTCTGCATCAGCGATGAGCCGAATCGATGGTGTCGAGATGTCAGGCCGATCGCTGTGGAAGACAACCAGATCGAGGCCCGACGCTTCAGCCCACTCGCTGATCACGTCGAGTTCGACGTCAACGAACTCGGCTATCAGCCATTGTTCGTTCTCTTGTGAGTTTGGGCGCTCAACAAGCGGCGACTCAAGCAGAGGACGATCGATCGGGGGCGGTGGGGGTGCTTCCGGGTCGTGAGTCGTGGCGGTGCCAACGCTCGTAGGGGGTCGCTCTACCTCGGCGTCCAAGTCGGCCACGTCCACATCATCAATCGAAGAGTCGACGGATAGAGCAGCGACCACGCCACCGCCAAGACCCAAGGCTAGAACCGTGACCAGGGCCACGATCGTCTTCGAACCCATATTCAGGACCTCCCTGTTGCGACATCTGTAAGCCTCATTGAACAACACCCGACCCCGGACCGGTCGACATATTCGTCCGGCGGCTTGAACTCCGTCGTAGGACTCCATACAACGGTAACGACTGCCCAGCGACGCCGGCTCGGCGGCCATGATGGTCGCCCGGCAGCGCATGCGACGCAATGCTCACCCGGCGGCTCGACCTCCACCCTTGCTGTGACCTGGCTAGGAGCAGTCCCCAGCCAAAGTCCTTGGCGACTTAACAGCGGAGGAGGCGGCGTTTCCGGTCGGGCACGCTGCTCGGAAAGCTTGGACAGGCCGGCTTGCTGATCAGGCCGGATCGGCAACGCTTGTAGCCCATTTCGGCGCCGGGGCTTCGGGGCTGGGCGACCCCCGGAGGACAAGGCACGCATCCGGATCGACGAGAAATTGAGCCGCGCTGGCTGGGTGGTGCAGGACTACAAGTCCGTCAACCTGTAGGCCGGTGAGGGCGTCGCGGTCCGAGAACTGGTGACCAACGCCGGCCCCGCCGACTACGTGCTGTTGGTGGACCGTCAGGCCGTCGGGGTCATCGAGGCGAAGAGGCAAGGCACCACCCTCGCCGGGATCGAGTGGCAGACCGTCAAGTACCAGTCGAACACTCCTGACGAACTGCCGGCCTACCTCACGCCCGATGACCGACTCCCATTCGGCTATGAGTCCACCGGCGAAGAGATCTGGTTCACCTGCCAGTTCGATCCCGAACCAACCGCGCGTCGAGTGTTCTGGTTCCACCGACCGATGACACTCGGCGACATGATCGAGAACGATCACGACCTCCAGGGCGGTTCCCTCCGGGCTCGGATGCACGACATCGAACCGCTCCCCTCAGAGGAGCAGACGCCGTGGCTGCGTGACGCCCAGCACGCCGCCATCACCAACCTCGAACAGTCGTTGCGGGACAACAAGCCCCGGGCCCTGGTCCAGATGGCCACCGGGTCAGGGAAGACCTTCGCCGCCGCGAACATCGCGGAGCGGGCTGGCGCTCAGCGGATCTTGTTCCTGGTCGACCGCGCCAACCTCGGAAAGCAAACCAATGTGCTCCTTCGTCCTCACCCGCCATGACGAAGCCGAATCGCAGCTTGCTCCGGGCCGCGACTGGATTGTGGCCCGTACGGGGGTGCCCACACTCCCAACCGACCGTCCTGCAGGCATCGTCACCGTCCGACCGGGCTGCTCGGCCAAGGATCGTCTTGGGTTGTCTTTCACGATACTCGAGGGGATCGGTCCATTTGGTTCGGGCGTGGACCCGAATGGCAAATACGATGGCTACACCTATCCGCTCATCTTCTATGCGGTTGGCACTGGTGGCGGGCCTGAGTGCATGCGGGCGCTTCAAGTGTTTCTGGACGCCGGAGGAGATGTGACACAAATGGAGCAAGGTAACTCCGTCTTCGTGTTTGTTGCGCTCCATCAAGAGAATCCTGACATTGTTGAGATGTTGGTATCGCTGGGTGCGAGCCCCTGTCACGAAGTCTCAGGTGACATTGCAGCTCACTATGGTGAGACGTCCCTGGTGGACCTTGCTCGACAGGAAACGGTCCCGAGCGTGGTCATGGCCCTTGAAGATGCAGTTGAGAAGTGTGCATAGCCGTCCTTCGGAGGCGAACGCGTTGACGGTTGGTTTCCACCAGTTCCTACAGCGTTCCCGATCCGACTCGACCCGACGGCCTGGTAGCCGCTACGGCCACCGTTGTTGTTTACCTCAGGCGCGATCGTCGTCAGGGCCCGCCCGATGCGACGTGCGATCGCACGGAAAGAGCCATTGAGAGCGAGGCAGCGGGATATCTCCTCGAACTCGGTGACCGAGAGCCGCTTCTCGATCGTGGTTTCGGTGGTAGCGGCGGGCGGGATCCCGTGGGTACCACGCGGATGGCAGCCATTGCGGGCGGGGTGCTTTGGAGATGGCGATGCAAGTCAAGCGCCGCAGAGCAGGGTGCGACGTCGACCGAGGCGTCCGGTGAGCTGAAAGCACTGAATGGCGGATACCGGCTGGTTTCATGTCGGCGATCAGGTTCGTGTCCGGATCTCTACTCCCATCTCGGCAAGTCTTCTCCGCAGCGTTCGCCATTGCAGGCCGACATCTAGGGCTGCAGGTCAAAGGACGTTTCCAGTCAGGGGCGGACAACGTGCGCAGAGCCGATAAGGGAGCGGTCCCGGAACCGGGACTGACTGTAGAGTTCGCTCCCCTGGTGCGGGTTGATCTGGTCGCGCAGCAGCCGGGGTGTGCTTGCCCTACTGCTAGCCAACAGGGGCGTGCTCGGCTGGACGGTGGTGGACACCGCTGGACAGTCCCGCCAGGGTCGGTGGGAGGTCGGCCTGGTGTCGGGGCGCCTCACACGCGAGAGGCCGCTGGTTCAAGTCCAGCACGGTCCACCAGGTCAGACAGAGGTTCGTTTGGCTTGGGAGACTGAAGGCTGGGGACCCAAACTTCGGAACCCAGCCTTCAGGAGCTGAACCGGCAGGTCGAGCCACGCTCGGCGGCTGAGGACGGTTGCCGCGGTGTTAGTCGATCACCGGCTTGGGGACGTGGCGAAGACCGCCGACGCCTCGGAAGTCGAAGCTGACCCGGTGCAGGATCCCGTCGGTGTCGCTCACGGCAAGATCGAGGAACAGCTCGACGTTCGTGAGGAGGTCTCCTTGGGTCGCTGGTACGCCCCGATCCCACGCCGTGTCGACCTCGTCGACGGCCCAGCCTGCGTTCTTGGCCGTGTGGCGATTGAACATCGCGGCTGGTGCGGCCGAGACCGACCACATCTCCGGCGTCAGCTGCCACATCCGCCCCTCCGGCGGCGGTGGGAGCAGGCGCACGACCTTCTTGCTGTCGAGGCTCACCTTGAGCGTCTTGCGATTCCAGCTCGTGTCACCGACGAGACCGACGAGCGCCACGCCGGATAGGTCGACGAGCGTTCGGTCGTCCGGCAAGCGGTAGGCCATCCAGTGAAGACCACGTAGTCGCCCTCGCCCTTCTGGGGTGTGCTCGCTCACCTCAATATCGAATGTTGGTGTCATGGTTTTGTTCCTTTCGTTGGTATTCGTTGGCGGCCCGGCGCTAGCCGAGCCCGTGGATCCACTGCTGGATCCGGTTGATCGCTGCGAGGACACTGGCTCCACCTGAAGCGAGCGCATTGGCCGAGGTCAGGATCTGTGTGAGCCGTTCCAGGGCGTCGCCGAGGCGGCTGCGGTCGACCTGGTCACCAGCTGCCTCGTCGCCGATGGCGGCCAGGGCCTCCTGGGCATCGGCGCGTTCCGCAGCCGAGAGCCGATAGTCGTCGACAGCCCGGGCCAGGACATCGAGGTCGGCGGCCAGCCGGCCCAGCGCGTCACCTCCTAGGTGCGCTGCCACCACCGGCGGCGAGTGCACGATGTCTCGTCCTGCGTTCTGCTGGATCCCCGAGCCAGTGCTCACCGGCCCCGAGACGTTGCCGAAGCGATAGGTGTCTCTGGTCATGGTCTGATCTCCTTCATCGTTGTTGTTGTCGTCTGGCTCTGCCCTCGGCCCGGCGACGCGCCCCTCTCGACATCGCACGACCGATGGCGGAGACGACGCCGCCTCCCGCTGCGAGGCCGAAACCGCTCGGGAGGGCGGGCACGCCGAGGACCTCGAGATCGAACGGAGTCGAGCCGTCGGCGAAGGGGTCGGCTCCCGAGAACCCCTCCTGGACGGTGGCGAAGAAGTCGAAGATGGCGGTAGCAAAGAGCGCAAAGCCGGCGATGGTGGCGATGAGTCCGAGCCACGTGAGCATGAGACCCAAGCCGCGGCCGCGGAATAGCTCGTCGAGGTCGTTGGCTAGCCCCTCCACGTCCACGTTTACATCACCGTAGCGATCGCCGATGTGTTGGTTGCGGCCGGCGTCGTAGCGGTTGCCGAGGTGGATATCGCGCCCCGCCGTCTGCTGTTGCCCGCTTCCCGTTTGAATCGGGCCGCCGACGTCGCCGAAACCGTAGACCGAGCGAGGGCCTGGACCTTCGTGGCAGCCGGTGCGGTAGGTCATAGCCACCGCTCCGAGGTGCACAACATCGTTGTCGTTCAGGATCATGTAGCCCCACGCCGGCTGACCGTTGACCCGAGTGCCGTTGGTCGAACGCTGGTCGTGGATCGTCACCTGGCCGCCAGCGGCCTCGATGACGGCGTGAAGACTACTGACCGTGTCGTGTAGAACGACGATGCCCGACGACTCGCTGCGCCCGATCGTCGTCCGACCGGGAGGGATCTCAATCGAACAGCCCTGGTCGGGACCGTTGTCGAGGACGAATCGTGGCGTGGAGCGCATTCCGAGCTCCCCTGCTATGAGGGCCCATAGGGGCAGAGCACGAGCTCGATCCGGGGACCACCGGGATCGCCGTCTGGATGGATGCGGGCATCCTGCAGGCGACGACCGGTGAGCCTGCCCTCGATGACGGCGACGAGCTGGCGAGCGATGTCCCGCTCGAGCGCACGCGCCTCGCAACCGATGATGAGAGGCAGAAGGTGGTTGGCTGTCTTGGCCACGATTCCAGAGCTACCGAGGCTCAGGATGTCTTCGGCGAGGCTGAAGTCCAGCTTGCTCTCGTGACGCACTGTCACGTCGAGCTCGGTCGTATCTCCGGTGTGTCGGACGCCGATCTGGAGGGTCAGGGAGACATCGAGGTCAGCGTTGAAGAAGTCGTTGATGACGACCTCGAGTGGGATGTTGAACGTCACCCGGAACCAGTCCCACGAGGCAGAGATCGCGTCGTCCCCTCGTACCCGCAGCATCTGGCTGGCCTGGTCAAGCTGGCGAATCCGTTGCTCGGCGATCGACCCGACGAGTGAAGCGGCGATCCCGACTCGGATGCATTCGGTCTCGTCCGTTCGGATCTGCCGCCGCTCGTCAAAGGTCCCGATGTGCCGGCCTTGGCGCGTCCGCAACTGGAGAAAGAGCAACGCCGTCTTCGTCGGGCGATATGTCGTGCAGCCTTCGAGCGGGAGGTCTCGGGCATGAACGACACCGTGGGGCGAGGTCAGCCAAACGGCGAGATCATTGGGATCGATCGAGCTGCCGACCGGGTCGATCGACCACGTGATCTCGATCGGAGTGAACGGCGGGACTTCGTCCGCGCTGGCCTCGAAGTAGTTGAGGCGGTACCGCGACTCGAACTCGTTGGGCGGATAGGGGTCAACGGGGGTGGCGATCAGGCCACCCTGGGCCTCGTTCGAGTGGTCGATGCCGATCTGCATGGCGTGCTCCTTCTCTTCTGTCAATCACCCAGGGGGAGTGGTTGTCGAAGGGGAGGAGCACTACGGCACGTTATTGATACAGCAGCGGGCCGGCGTTCTCAGTTCACCGATGAGAGGCTGTCCCTGGCCCTGGAGAAGCGTGCCCAACCAGTTGTGACTCATCAGCCCTTCCAGGCCACGATCGGCAGCGTCCCGAGACCGTACGCAACGAACATCCCCCCCACCAGCTGGTTGAGGGCATCGCCGCTACTGCGAATCGTCATCAAAGCCTCAGCAACGGATCTGCCGGCAACAAGGAGCCGGTGAAGCGAGACCATGGGTTGGACCGCTGCACTGTCAGGGATAGCCACCGAGCTGGCCACGACGATATGAGCCCCGAGATTGAGGAGCGTCATCGGCAGGGTCACCGCACCACCGGCACGGCGGATGGGCCGCCCGGCCTCGCAGGCCGAGAGCACGACGAGCCGAGGGAACTGTCCGGCCCGGATGAGAGTGCTCACCGCGAGCGGCCCATCGTGCAGGTGCAGAGCCGAGAACAGCGGCGCGTCGTGGCGGACCGTGCCGTGGCATGCCACATGTAGGACATCGGCGTGTAGCTCGGCGAGGAGACGCTCGGTCGATGCGGATTCGTCGCGCAGTATGACGCTAGTTGCGTAGTGCGTAGCCGCCTCAAGAACCTCCTCGTCCACGCTGGCCAGCTCGGGTCCGGCGACGAAGACCGCCTGGAGTGCATCGGCCGACAGGACTCGTCGCGACCGTCGAATGACGTGGTCGGTCAGCGATGACTCACAGGCGAAAGGCCGTTGGCGGAGGCTGGGGAGCAGACCGAGCGGGAGGGACGATAGGAACGGGGGAGTCACGATCATGAGCGGACGGTCCTCACGTCGCACCGTCGGTGGCACCAGAAGCTCGTCGAGCCGCTCCAGCTCCCTCTCTAGCTCCGGTCGAGCTTGTCCCTGTCGCCAGCTGGTACGGATAAGAGCCCGGACGATCGTCACCCGTTGTCTCGCCTCAACGGCGGACCCAAGCTGGTGTTTGCGGAGCCGACCACCGCTCGTGGTAATGGCGTGGAGACGCCCATCCACCTCAGCCATCTCCAGGAGCTGGTCGCGGCTGAGCCGTTTCACGTCGGCACGTAGGTCCCGAGTGGCACGGATCACTCTCGGGAGAGGCTTCCCGCTGGACCTGAGCGCTCGGGTCACCTCGTCCTCGGCTCGGGCCTGGCTTGCCGTCGCCGCTCCGAGCTCAGCGATTGGGGCGTCTCGGTTGATCTGGGAAGCAACGTCAAATGTCGCCCGACGGGCAGTCGTAAGAGCGTCGTCGAGGCGGCTCGAAGATATGCTCGGCGGCCGACCGACCGTGGCTGTGCGGTAGGTCGCCTCCATCCACCGAAGCAGCTGATGTGGGTGAGCCGGCCCGGCAAGCGTGGCTCTGAGCCCGTCGGTGCCAATGCGGGCTTGCAGCAGCCCCAGGGCCGCTGCCGTCTCCATCCACCGAACGGACAGCCGGATCTCGTCAGCCGCCGCCATTGCCCGAGAGAAGGATCGCATCGCCGACCCGGGTCGATGCATCTCCAGCTCAACGAGCCCCACCACGTGCCACAGGCTGCAGCGCTCTTCCAATCGGAGTTGCCCATCAGCTCGTAGCGTTTCGAGGATCGCCAGCGCCTTGCTGATCCGGCCGGTTGCCAGGGCCAGCGTCGCCGCGACCAGCTCGGCTCGGCGCCGATGACGAGCGAGGCCAGCGTCGCGCAGCGTTGTAACCACCTCTTCGATTCTGGCCACGAGCTGTCTCGACTCGTTCCCATCTGCGCTCAGGTGATCAGCGGCCAGACGAGCTTCGATCAACGTCGTCTCGTGTACGGCCCGCCAGATGGACCGGCCTGCGGTTGGACTGAGACCGAGCCCTCGCTCAACATGCTCGACCGCCTCCGGTGCTCGTCCCGCCGCCAGAGCGGCGCGGCCGGCGGCGACGAACGCATGGGCTGCGGCACTTTGAGCCCCCTGGCTCTCGAAGTGCGCACCTGCAGTCAGACTTTCCCGGGCCGAGTCATCCGCCAAGCCGGCTGCGAGCAGTGCCTCGGCCAAGTCGGCGGAGGCGGCGAAAGGGCTGGCCCCAGCGGCGAGAGCGGCTCTCCGGTGGGCGTCGAGATGGGAGACTGCTTCGACGATCGACCCGCGACACAACGCCAGATAGCCGAGGTTGTGGGCTACTGGGAGGAAGTCCTCCGCCCGTCGGGCTTCCCGCAGAATCGACGACGCCCGCACGAGGCTGGCGTGTGCGTCATCATAGGCGCCCCTTTCGATGAGGAGAAGCGACCGGTTGGACAGGATCCTGGCCTCCTCGACGCTCAATGCGTAGTGGCGGCACAGGTGCAGGGCTGTGGCGTACAGCTCCTCGGCCTGGACGAAGTCGCCGGCTTGGTGGACCACGCCTGCTCGTTGCACCGCGACGTGGGCGACGGCAGCTCCATCGAGAAGAGTGTCGGCGCGGTCGAGGTCTGCCAGGGCGTCCTCTGTTTGGCCGGTCAAAGCGAGCAGGCCGGCCCTGCTGGTCAGTGCCTCGCCTTCTGCGTCGGGTAGTTGGGCCCACCGTGCTGTCTGGATCGACTCGCCAAAGTAGCCGCTGGCCTCATCAAACCGATCCATTGAGCGGGCCGCAATGGCAGCCGCCCGGAGGGCGACCGATCGAACCCATGGTCCGGAATCGGCCCGACGGGCCAGCGCCAAGCCGTCCGACAAGACGGACTTGGCGTCGACCTCGGCCTCGGCCACCAGTGCCTCGGCCTCGTTTCTTAGAGCCCGATCCACGGTGAGAGGTAGGTTCTCGACCGGTCGTCGACGAGTTCGAGACGCACGCTTGTAGTCGAGCGGATAGGCCCGAAGACCAGTGGCCACTCCGCTGAACTGCTCTCGTGTAGCGTATGGTCTGCCCCTCGAATGCGACCGCTGGTCGGCACCGGGCCGTCGGTGACGAGCACCACCAGATCTACTTCAGCACCGCTCGTTGGCTCCACGTCGACCTCCAGACGCGTGGGTCCAGCCTGCAGTGTGACCTGGAAGGTTGACACTCGGTTGTGGTCGCGTAGGGCAACCCCCGTCAGCCGGGAGTCGTCCACCAGCCGAGCCAGCTCGGCGTCGACGTCCTGCAGCCCGAGAGCCGCTTCCGCCATCGCTCGGCGGGCCGGGGTGACGAGCGCCAGCGTCTCTGCGGCGAGGGATTCTAGCTCGTCGTCGTCCAGGTTGTTGGGGTCGGTCACGGCTGCACCAGGTTCAAGGCCAGGATCTCTCGACGCAGATAGCCTAGGCAGCGTTGACGGATAGGACCAATGCTGCCAACTGGCATCGACAGCAACTCGCACACCTCGACATAGCTTCGCTTCTCGACCAGGAGCAGCCTAAGCAGATTGCGGCAGCGCTCGCTGATCCCGGCCATCGCAGTTGCGACGATTTCCATCAACTCGGACTCCTCGACGAGGCGCTCAACGCTCTTGTCTTGCGCCTTCGGCTCCTCAGTCAAGTAGTCGGTAGACCTTTGCCGGGCCACACGCAATGCCTCGTTCTTTGCCGTCGTCTTGATCCAACCGGGAAACGCACTAGGTTCGCGGATGCGGTCCAGATTCTCGGCCACTCGGAGCCAGACCGCCTGATACACGTCGTCAATCTCGTCCTCCGATAGCCGATACCGGGCGGCTATGGCCACCACCATCGAAGAGAAGCGGTCGACGAGCTCAGGCCAGTGACGGTCGTCGCCGGCGCGAATGGCCAGTAGTAGGTCGCCTGCGGAGAGCTCTCCCTGTTCCATAGCGATATTCTGGCAGCGTTGGGGCGCAGGTGGTCATTGCGCTGATTCTTGCAGACACAGACGCTTTGAATTGAGAGGCAAGCTGGTCAGCTCACGATGCGACTTTCACTGGCCTCTGCTTCCTCAATGACCTTGGTGGCGGCCTCGACGACCGAGGCGAACGACTCGTTGTCGTTCGGATGCAAGTAACGATCGGCGATCGCACCCGCCACTCGGGCCGAGGCGAACGAAGTTCCGGTCCAACGCGCACAATCGTCGCCGTAGTAGAGGGGCTGGGTGTGAAGGCCGACTTGAAAGAGCCCGTTTGGGTAGGCGCTGGCCACTTGGTAGCCGTAGCTGTTGGCGTCTGCTCGCGTATCTGGTTCTGGGTACAGCTTCGCCCGGGACACTCGATTGCCAGGCAGCGGGTTGCCGTCCGCATCAACTGCCCCGACCCTGACCAGAAGCCCAGGCAACCTTTCCCTCACCTCCCGCTGGAAAGCAAGGTCGGCTGGGAAGTAGAGCTGATCCTCCGGATTCCCGGCGGGTCGAAGTCCAGCGGCCGCGACCACCACTTTGGCTTGGGCGAGCAGGTGCTCAACTACCGCTCTCAAGGCCGGCAGATCGGTCACTCGGCTTGCTGTAACCGCTAGCGGGAACACAACAATGTCGCAATGCTCGACGTCTCGAAGGTCTCGGGCAAGCTCGAACGAATCGGAGGTGCGGTTCCGCCCAGATCGGACGGTCTCAATGTTGACCCTCACATCGGGGCAGCGTTGCACGACGATGCCAGCTGTGTGAGCACCGTGACCAGAGACATCGTCAACGATGCCGTCTCCCGACGGCAGTTCGTTGTCCTGTGTGCCGTCGATCGGATCTCTAGAAAGTGCGCCCGCCAGCAGGGGGTTGGATGCGGCAACCGTCTCATCGATTCCAGTGTCGAAGAGGCCGACAAAGATCTCCGGACTTGGTGGACGACTCGTCGCCCGCTCCCACTGAGCTTGGTAGATGATGTTGACAACCTCGTCGGGGAGTGTTGCCGGAATCGGGCGGTTGTCGCCCCGAAAGGAGATCGAGCCCGGTTTGAAAGGGATGCCTCCGTCTTCCTGCGTCCGTCCTATGGATCCACTGTCGTGAGCAAGCCAGCGGCGGGTCACCTCCACCTCCTGATCCATCCCCTGCTTGGCCCGTCTCGTCAGATGGACGAACGGCCCATCCTTGTAGAGTTCGGCCCGTTCAGTGCCAGGACGGTCGATCCATTGCCCCATTGGCATGCGGAAGCGTCCGATGACCTTCGTGCCTAGAAGGGTCAACTCCTGGGACAGCTGCGGCGCCCGATCGGCTTCAACTCGGCGCTCCAGGTATGCGACGAACTCCCTGAGACGCGCGCCGGGCTCAACCGGATCAGGATAAGGCTCTTCCTCCTCCCCCCAGTGAGTCCATGCGAGTTCCCTGCCGAGATCAGTAGCGATGATCTCCAGATACTCCTGTCTGCCAAGCATCCCGTCCTCATCGCTGTCGTCGCCTGGCGCAGGGTCGGGATCTGAGACCCTGGGTAGTGAGCGACCGTTGTCGATGATCGCTCTTGGATACTCCCTTTTGGCTGACATCTTGTGAATCTCCTTCGCTGTAGCGGCTTTCCAGTCACCCCCAAGGAGCGCCAGGCTGTCCGATTGATACACCAACGATTACTTTCTGGCGAATGCCAACGAAGTCGCCGAACCAGCACTGAACGAATCGCTCCTGTGTTCCGCCGTTGTGGCCATGTGGCCTCCCCCTTTGGTCTGGTCTTGGTGTCGTCGAGTCAATCTTCGTAGCTTCAGCTGCAGGAGGTGGTCAGGTGTAGCTCGTATCGACGTTCGATCGCCTTGTGACCGGTCCGCTTGACCCCGTGATCCGATTCGAAGCGGCGACGGGTGGCCCTCCCGCCCCGGTCAGAGCAACTCCTTCGTTGCAGGCCTGATCCATCAACTGGTCAGCGATATCAGCCAACCCAGCATCAGACCGCAGCACCATCGGCGGTCTAGCTGCCGACTCGATCAAGGTCTCATTGTCACTTGTCTTACTCATCACAGATGATCCTTCCCGGACCACGACCCCTAGTCGCGGATCCGTCATGGACCATCCCGTTACACAAACCCCGCAGCAGTCCCCGCGACCTCTGCGACGAATCCAACGAGTGCTGACGCTCCAAGACCGAAGGCGATGCCGGAGTAGAAGACCTTCTGTTGTTCGGCGGCCCCCTGGACATGAATGTCGGTCCCCAAGTAGTAGAGCTGAATTCCAAGGTCGCGACTTTGTGCGCAGCACTGATCAAGGGTGAGGTCCCGACTGGGCATGGCTGTAGGCTTCGGGCCCCTGTCGCGGTTGATCTGGTCGCGCTGTTCCTATCGTTTGCTTGCCCTACTGCTAGCCAACAGGGGCGTGCGGGCCCGGACAGCGGTGGACACTTCCGGACAGTTGGACCTCTTGCTGAGCGAGTTCCTCCTGGTCCTGGGGCGCCTCACACGCGAGAGGCCGCTGGTTCAAGTCCAGCACGGTCCACAATCAGTGGAGAAGCTCACAGCCCTCCAAATCGGCCTGAGATCCGTTACAAAGGTCAAACCCGGCCTAGCTCAGCCCATCATGGCCAGTGAACGATCGGACCTAGATGCCCACAACCGGTTCCCAGACCGATCCCATTTGATAGCCATAGAGTCGAGCGTGAAGAGTGAGGGCTTCCGGTTCAGACAGTGAGCTGACGATATCGGCCGCTAGCCGTGGTGGCTCATCCACTTTCCAACCGCGAATGCGGAACTGTCTAAGAAGAGGTGAATCGCTTTCTTTGGCTGCATCGAGATATGCTGTGAACAGATTTCTGATGACGAATTCCTGCCCCTTCCGTTGTGGGGCGAGGTCTGGGCCATCGATAACGAAGGAGCGCGTTAGCTTCTTGAGAAGATTTGCTTGCATTGCCGTGTCCTCATCAGCTTCGATCAGAGGACGACCGTTATCTCCTTTGATCCTCAGACCGCGGAGCAAGTTGGTTATGCAGCTCGATCGGGTCTCGTAGAGAGCGTTCCGCAGCTCCATGCTTCCGTCGAACGGCTGATTTGGGAATTGCTCTACGAGTCCAGCCCACACTCTGTCAGCCCGAAGAGGCTCTAGGTCGTATAGCCTGATGAGTTCCGCAATCATCTCCTTCGCGAAACGTTCATCTCTACGTAGTCGCTCTAGGGGGATCAAGCCGGCGCGGTAGAAGTCCTCGAGATCATGGACCGCGTAGGTGACGTCATCCGCCCAGTTCATTATCTCCGCTTCAAGAGAGCGGAACCTTGTCGGCCCGGTACGACCAGCTTCGGCGACTGACTGATCCATCGCGAAGTCGAACGCCGACTGGTCGCATCGGTATGCTCCCCACTTCTTGTACCGAGTGTCATCTGCACCTGCTTTGAGGTCTCGGACCCATGGGTATTTCAGCACCGCTCTAAGTGTGGCGCGAGTCAGGCTGAGCCCACACGGGTGGCTGGTCTTGTGCGCTTCAAGTCTGGTGAGTATCCGAAACGTCTGTGCGTTGCCTTCAAACCCGTCCTGATCTCCGGCCTTCCTAACTAAATTATCAAGAATGTC
>JAAETI010000091.1 GCA_024228555.1 bacterium
GACATCCAGCACAACCGCTGCGCCGCCTTCGATGAAGGTGGGAGTACCGTCGAGGGTACTGCCATATGTGCCGTAGGTGGTATCGAGCGTGCCGTCTGAATTGTAGCGCCGCAGCTCAAAGTCGTTACTGTCATTGCCCACCACCAGAATCTTGCCGTCGGACTGCACGGCCGCGCTGTAGGCGTAATCGGCACCGCCGAGTACTTTGTTGTTGACGACACCATTGCTGCCAAAGCCGGTATCCCGCGAGCCATCACTGTCATAGCGGACCAGCATAAACTCCTGATTACCCGCACCGGCGTTGCCGTAACCCGTCACAAGGATCTTGCCATCGGATTGCACGGTGACGTCGTAGGCGTATGCATCCGCGTTTCCAGGCGCCACGTCGGTGGTGACGATGCCATCGGTATCGAAACTTGTATCCAGGGTGCCGTCGGTGTTGTAACGCACCAGGGCGAAATCGCGACCGCCGGCCTTGTCACTCCATCCCGCTACCAGAATCTTGCCGTCGGACTGAAGGGTGATACTCCGGCCATGATCCTCGTCGTCCGTTGTCCCGACGGCCACGCCGATATCCGTGGTGACGATGCCGTTGCCGGTGCCCGTGTCGCCATCAAAATCAACATCCAGCGTACCGTCGCTGTTGTAGCGCACTACCGCGAAGTCGTAATCAGTACCGTTGAAGTGGGAGCCCGCCACCAGGATCTTGCCGTCGGACTGCACAGTGACGCTATAGCCGTAGTTTTCCGCCGACCCAATGTCGGTGGTGACGATGCCGTTGCCGGTACCGGTGTCACCATCAAAATCAACATCCAGGGAACCATCGCTGTTGTAGCGCACCAGGGCGAGGTCGTTATCGATGCCGTTGTGAGAGTATCCCGCCACCAGGATCTTGCCGTCGTCCTGCAACGTGACGCTGTAGGCCTGGTCTTCGGTATTGGTCCCGATCGGTGTGCTGACCTTGCCCGTTGTATTAAAGGTCGTATCAAGGCCACCATTGCTGTTATATCGCACCAGCGCGAAGTCGTTATCACCGCCGCCGTTCAGGCCGTATCCCGCAATCAGGATCTTGCCGTCGGATTGCACGGTAACGCTGTGGGCAAAGGCGTCCGCGGTTCCTGACGCCATATCCGTGGTGACTATGCCGTCGGTATCAAAAGCAGTATCCAGCGTGCCATCCGGGTTGAAGCGCACCAGGGAGAATTCGTATCCGGAGCCGCTGTCGCTCCACCCAGCTACCAGGACTTTGCCGTCGGATTGCAGGGTGATGCTTCGCCCTTCAGCGTCTGCGCCCGACCCGACCGGCGTGGGGACGACGCCGTCGCCGAGGTCAAAAGTCGGGGCGTCGTTGACCGCAGTGATCGTCACCGTGGTGCTACCAACTGCCTGCAATGCTCCGCCGCTGCCCTGGCTGCCGGTGTTGCCGTCGTCGAAGCTCCAGTCGATCTGTGCAGTGGCCGGTGGGTTATCACTGGAATTGGAATAGGCGATTGATTGCAGGGTCGAATCGACCAGTGCGCTGGTGGCGTTGGTGTTGAAGGTCAGTAGCAGCGTGCCGCCGCTGTTGGTGGTGACCGTGCCGATGGTGGTGCCGTTGTAGTCGAGCGCTCCGCTTTCGGTCAGGGTGCCGAGTAAGCCGGAATTGCTGAACACATCGTCGGCACTGGCGCCGCCGTTTCTAACCAGCGTGACACTGGCGCCGTCGTAGTTGCCCAGACCGCCGTTCAGCGCATCGAGTTCGCTATCGCTGACATCGACATCGACATCGAGCACCACCGTTGCGCTGCCTTCGGCGAAGGTGGGGGTGCCGTCGAGTGTGTTGACCAGGTCAAAGCTGGTATCGAGCGAGCCGTCGGTGTTGTAGCGGGTCAGGGCGAAGTCGTAATCGGTGCC
>JAAETI010000092.1 GCA_024228555.1 bacterium
GAGCAGGTGCTGTGCGAAGACGGCGAGCTTGGCCTGCTTACCCAGATGCACGGCGGCAAAGTAGGCGACCGCCATGACCAGAGTGACCATCGTCCGCAATCGCTCATAGAGCAGCAACCGAATGTCCTCGAGCTGATAGCTCTGCTTGATGAAGCGGATCGTCTCCTCCACGCGCCAGCGCGCCAGGTAGCTTTCGACCATCCGCCAAACGCTCTTGTAGGAGCGACGCACCGGCAGCGTGGTCAACAGCATCAGTGGCCGTCGGCCGAAGCCCTCCACCACTACCAGCATCAGCGGGCGATCGACACCGGGGAACCGCACCGGCGTGGCCCCGAAGCGCAGGTCATAGATCTTCTCTTCCTCGCCGGTCTGCTTGACGATGGTCTGCCGGTAGGGCCGACGACAGCGCTCCGCAATGGCTTCCACTGCCTGAGCCTTACGTCTCCAGATCAGGTGGCGATCACCGCGCTGCCGGATGAGAAAGGCCTTGCCCGACTGAAGCAATGGCTTCAAGAGCTCCTCGCGATCCCCACCCCGGTCCATCACCCAGATCCCTCGCCC
>JAAETI010000093.1 GCA_024228555.1 bacterium
CCCCACATGTCCTCAGACGATCGCGATGCCTACGTGCCCCTGACGCTGGACCTGGTATTCGAGAACCTGCACCGCCTCATCGCCGATCAACCGCTACGGAACAAGGTCGTCCCTGAGCTTGGCTACTGACCAGTGGTCTCAGTACTACGAGTTCGCACGGATTAGAAGCCTGCGGGGCTCGGAAATTGTGTCGTGCCTGGTCAGGCGGCATGTTGGTATTCGTTGATGAGGCCGTCGCATGGGACGGATTTCATGACACGCATGTGGGGCGCGCTGACGATGGGCGACGCCGCGACTGGGGGCGCTGGTCAAGGGAGCGATGGGGCCGGTGTTCGTTGTAGTGCTCGATGTAGTCGATGACGAGGCGTTCGAGCTGTCGCTGGTTCCAAACGATGGTGCGATCGAGGAGCTCGCGGCGGATCGATCCGATTCATCGTTCGGCGAACGCGTTGGCGACCGGAGTCCGGATGGGTGTCTTGAGGACCTTGAGGCCCTCGGTGCGGAAGATCTCGTCGAACGCGTCGATGAACTGGCTGCCCCGATCCCGGGCCAGCGCCTCGGCGTTGGCAAGCTGGTCGGCGTGGCGGAGGAAGAGGTCGCGGGCGGCTTGGGTAGTCCAGGGTCCGGTTGGGTTGGCGGTGACCCCGGCGAAGAACACCTGGCGGGTGGGGACGTCGATGAAGAACAGGACGTATGCCCGGCGCAGCAGTGCGGTGTCGACAGTGAAGAAGTCACAGGCAACGGCGGCCTGGGAATGCAAGAACTGTGACCAGGTGACTTCAGTTCGATGGGGGGCGGGGTCGATGCCGTTGGCTTTGAGGATCTGCCACACGGTGGAGGAGGCGATCCGGTGGCCGAGGCCTGCGAGTTCGCCGTGGATGCGGCGGTAGCCCCAGGACGGGTTCTCCGAGGCGAAGCGGAGGATGAGTTGACGGATCTCGACGGCGGTGGCTGGCCGTCCAGGTCGCCGGGTGGTCTGTGTCCAGTGGCGGGCGATTCGGCGTCGGTGCCATCGCAGCAGGGTGTCGGGGGTGACGAGCCAACCGCTGCGGAGAGGGCGCGGGAGCGCGGCTGCGATGGCACCGAGGAGGTTCCGGTCGTCGTCGTTGAGTGCTGGTCGGTCGACTTGTTGGCGTAGGACGGTGAGCTGGTGCCGTAGCACGATGATCTCGAGGTCCTTGGAGCGACCTGAACGGACGGCCAGCCGGGCAAAGGCGGCGATGAGGCGGTAGAGAATGCG
>JAAETI010000094.1 GCA_024228555.1 bacterium
GACAACTCTAGCATTTGGCGCGTCTTTGGCGAGTCTCAAATGGCAGCGATCTTCGTGATAGTACTCGAGATAAGAGCGCATAAGCCGGATAAAATGACGCCGGTCAAAGACGATCACATGGTCGAGCAGTTCTCGTCGGCATGTAACGTGACACCGTGACCTCCGAGACGAGGAATCCGAGCTTCATCAACTCCCCGTGGATGCGCGGTACACCCCAGCCATCTCGTGCCATAGTCCGTATAAGGCAACGAATCTCAGCATCGACCCGCGCGGCCGCCCAAGGCCCCGTTTCTCCCGGGAGAGCTTCGCCCAATAGCGTCGGAATCGTTCTCGATTCCACTTGGCAACGGTGTCCGGATTTACGATGGCCAGCCGACTCATCCAGCCCGGCCATGAGGCGCGCAGCGCGACCCAGAAAGCGCGGTCGACATCATCGAGCACCGCCCGTGGTCTCTCCTTTTTCAGCGTGGCCACTTGCTGCATCAACGCCAGGTTCTCGATCAGGAGTTCCCCGCGTGTGCGAAAGATGGCTCTGAGGGCATGGACGCACAGTGTCACCAGAAAGATGAGTAGTCGGTACATGGCGTCGAAGTTTGCCTACCCTAACCCGTGAATTCAAGCCC
>JAAETI010000095.1 GCA_024228555.1 bacterium
CACCATCGGCGGACGCCGACGGCGACATCGACTATCCCGTCACCATCAAAATCACCAACCCCGGCCAACTCCGTCGCCGCCGATGCCGTCCGAGGCCTCTGCGAAGGCACACCAGCCAACACCGACCTCGCTCTCACTCTGGCCTGGACCATCGGCCTGCTCGCGGTGTTCATGCCACTCACCCTGGCCGTGGTCTCCTCCCCCACCGACACCATCCAGCAACTCGCTCGCTATGTCGCTGCCATCTCCAGCCACGGCCACACACTCCAGACCCATCACGACCTCCCGCCCGAGCTACGCCAACAGCTCTCCGCCTTCGACGACGAGCACCGACCCTGATCAGTCGCACCAGAGCATCGAGGGCTTGTCCGAACTCGATGGAGCCGGTCTGTCCGCTACCTGGGATGAACGCGTCCGTCCGAAGCCCGCCCTGACGGATGTCTGGGGCCAGGTATTGTCTGGCCACCACAAACTCTCGGAGGTCGATCATGTGGCGAGCACAGTGGATCCAGATGGAGGACGGGACTCAGGAAGAGTTCCGCAGGATCATCGAGATGGAAGCCCAGACCCACCATGATCTGGCCGACCGTCAGCGAGCGGTCATAGCGGCACCAGTCAGAGCAACTGGCAGAGACGGCGCGCCTCATAGATCGCGGCCGCGATTCCTCGGCTGGCCACTGCATCTCCTATTCGATACAACGCAAACCCATCGGAGGGCACCGGTTGCGGCTCTCCGCTCGTCAGGGCCGCGATGTCGATCGTGCCTCCGTTTGATGATGCCTCCCGAAGGTCCCGGTAGAGCTCATCATTTGGCACAACACCATGCTCGACAACGACGGTATCGACGATTCGCCAGCACTCACGGCGCGTATGCACGTTTCGGAGGGTCGCCTCGAGCATCGAGCCGTCTCGCTTCACGCTGACCACTCGATGATCAGGGGTCATCGCAACATTGCTCTCGTACAGCATCTCCAGGTAGGCGGGTCCTGTGGTGGCGGCCAGATCCTGGGCAACCAGGCGATCGGGGGTGATGAGCTCGATATCGGAGACTCCTCGACCGCTGAGGTATTCGGCCACCGACGGAGCTTGCTCTGCACCATGGTCGTCATAGATCAGGACCTTGCCCGCCACGATCGCATTGCCCGCAAGCACATCCCACGTACTGTGCACCAGTTCCTCGCCTGACTCGAGAAAGCTGGTATCGGGCAGTCCGCCGGTGGCAATGATCACGACGTCGGGCTGCTGGCGGGCGATGTCGGCCTGGTCGACCAGTGTGCTCAGCTGGACATCGGCGCCAGCATGGACAGCCTCCTGCTCGAGCCATCCGATGATTCCTGCCAGCTCGGCCTGACGCTCGCTCGCTCGAGCAGCGAGGACGACCTGGCCTCCAACACGGTCCTGGGCCTCGAACAGAACGACGCGGTGGCCCCTCTCCCCCAACACCCGAG
>JAAETI010000096.1 GCA_024228555.1 bacterium
ACGAGGCTGCACCTCGGCTCGCAGCGACCATGCTGACCTACCTTGACCAGGTCAAAGTCTCACTCCGACCAACTTCAGTGGCCGGGATCGACACCGATCTGAGGATCTTCGCTGGCTTCATCATCGATCACGACCCGGCCCTGGACCGGGTGGCCGACATTGAACGCCACCACATCGAAGCGTTCAAGGTCTGGCAACGAGCCCAACCCGGCCGCAACGGCCAACCATACGCGACGGCCAGCTTCCGGCGCCGACTGACCCATGTCCGGATGTTCTTCATCCGCATAACCGAATGGGACTGGCACGACGCCCCGATGAGGGTGCCGATCTTCTTCGGGGACGTCCCCAAACGAGACGAATCACTCCCCAAGTTCTTAGACGACGCCGACTACGTGCGCTTCATGCGAGCCCTCGCTGGGGAACCACTACTCCACCGCAGGGTCGCTATCGAACTCCTCGCTCGGACCGGGATGCGAGTCGGTGAGCTGTGCGACCTCGAAGCCGGCGCCGTCACCACGATCGGTGACGCCCCCTGGCTGCGGATCCCGATCGGGAAACTCCACAACGACCGCTACGTCCCCTTGCATCACGAACTCGTGGATCTTCTCGACCGCTACGCCCGAAGCGATGGACCCCACCACCCCGGCCGGCTCCTTGCCGGCCTCAACGGACCGCTCAACCGGCACGCCGTTCAACGCTGGATCACCACCATCACCAAACGAGCCGGCATCGGCCACGTCCATCCCCACCAACTCCGTCACACCCTGGCCACCCAAGCCATCAACCGAGGGATGAGCATCGAAGCCATCGCCGCCCTCCTCGGCCACAAGTCCTTGGACATGACCCGCAACTACGCCCGCATCGCCAACCGGGTCGTGGCCGACGAATACAACGCCGTGACCGCCAAAGTCGAAGCTCTCTACACCACCGCTCTCCCCGCCTCAGCCGAAGGACCAAACATGGCCCGACTGCGAGCTGAACACCATCGCATGCTCGCCAACGGCTACTGCACCCGACCCCCCAAACTCGACTGCCGCTACGAATCAATCTGCGAGTCCTGCACCCACTACCACACCGACCTCAGCTTCCAGCCCGTCCTACTCCGCCAGCGAGACCACGCCACCCAACACGGACAAACCAGCCGAGCCGACCTCTACAACCACCTCCTCACCAACCTCGACCCCGACCAATGACAACGAACCTGAACAAACCCCTTGACACGATCACCTACATATCGCCGGTTACTTCGCTAGACTCCTCGCCGCATCTTCGCGGCCATTGGTCACTGATCTACATACATATTGGACCATCCCTGTTAGCGTACAACTCCGCTAGACTCTCGCCATGGAGTCAAGGAGGCAAGGCAGGGGACCTCAGGTCTTTGTATGCTATCGGCGTTCGGATACAGGGCACATAGCCGGACGTCTTCGAGACAGTATTGCGTCAAAGTTTGGCAGTGATCGAGTCTTTTTCGATATCGATTCCGTTTCCTATGGTCAAGATTTCCGAGGAGTTGTCAATGAAACGATGGCGCGCTCCGACGTAGTTGTGGTCCTAATCGGCCCAGATTGGAACACTCAACTTCTCCACAATGCAAACGACTTTGTCGCGTGGGAGATATTCAGCGCAATCAAGCATCAGAAGTTGTTGATACCAGTGCTCGTCGACGACGCAGCGATTCCTGAACCGAGCGCACTCCCGGAGGAACTGGAGACTCTCGCGTTTCGCAATGCGGCGCCTCTGCGGCGCGATCCCGACTTCCATGGCGATGTTCACCGCCTTCTGCGTGCTATCGACCAGGTCACTCCGGTTGTTGGTACACCACCAAATCCTGTCGTGACAGAACGACGGTCTGTTGGTGCCACGGTTCCAGATACGCGTCGCGAAATCCTACGACCTCAGCGCAGCGTCCTGACCGTGCCGGGAGTTTGGGCGACAGCAATGGCTGCGGCGCTAGTAGCCTCATTTCCTCTCGGATCTAGATGGGAGGTGGGAACCAGCGCTATTTGGCCGATGATGACCGCGGGCGCCGTTTCGGCGTTCTTGACTAATAGATCATTCCAAAAGCTGGATTCCTCCGGTCAGCGATTGGCAGCTCAGGTTGGTATTCACATCATATTGTTTTCGGCGGTAGGATTCATCTACGGCACGTTTTCCTTACAAGAGCCTGGTTGGGCGCTGGCCATCTTATCTGGCGGGGTGTCCGGCATATTGGCGCTAATAGGCGGAGCCATACTGCTATATAGCTTCGGGACTATTCGAACTTGATTCAGCGTTCCGGTGTGGAGGCGGACGCTTTCTGTTTGTTGTCAAACCAACTCTTGGACATCGCCCGGTATCGTCACTACCAGAGTGCGCGGAAATCCCGGTGGGCGCTAGTCATCGTTGGCTCGGTGTCAAGTCGTCGGCTCGGGATGTGTACCCGATGTGTACCTAGCGGGGTGACCCTGTGACGGGCTCGCTGCCGCTGACGTTACATGGGGAAATGTGGTGGGCCATGAGGGATTTGAACCCCCGACCCCTTGCGCGTCATCAATAGTCTGGGCGTTCCATTGAGACCCAGATCGTTCTGACCAGGCCGAACTGTCCACCGTGAACGGGCAGAAACCGATCGGACCGGAACGGGATGTGCGATGGATGTGCGATCTGGAGGCCTCACTGCCCGCCGGCGAGACCCTGATGGTGGGTCGGTCGCTCCCTGTGGTCTCATTTCCGATCGCTTGTACCACCCTAGGACGCCGGTTTCTTCGTGCCTCGACCTGGGTTCTTGAGTGCTGATATCGAGTAGGTCGGGCGGTGTTGTCATCCGATGGCGAAGTGGGTTCTGATGGCGTCGCGTCCACGGTTGGTGAGTCGGAGGATGCGTTGATCGTGTCGGCGGGTGAGCCAACGGTTGGAGACCATGAGTTCGAGGAAACCTGCGCCGAGTCCACCTCCGAGGTGATGTTTGCGTTCGGTCCAGTCGAGGCAGGCCCGGATGGTGGGCCGCCGGGCTTGCTCCAAAGTCCCGACGTCGATTCCTAGCTGATCGATGAAGACGCAGCCGGCCGGTGTCAGTTGGGCAGGATCGTGCGTGGGGGTGAGGTAGTTGCGAGCGAGCATCGAGTCGAAGATCTCTACCCCAAGGGTTCCGGCGATGTGGTCATAGCAGCCGCGGGCGTCGGCTAGCTCGGTGCCAGGGTTGGGTCGCCTTGGTGGAGTGAGCTCTGGAAGGTCGATGGCGTCGATCTGTTCGAGAAGCGCAGCAACGTCGGAGTTTGCCAACCGGTAGTACCGGTACCGGCCGGCTGGCTCAGCCACAACCAGACCGCTGTCAATGAGCCGGGCAAGGTGTTTGCTCATCGTCGAGGGGGCCACCCCACAGAAGCGGGCGAGTTCACCAGCGGTGTGAGCGGTGCCCGCCATCAAGGCTGCGAGCAGCATCGACCTCGTCTCATCAGCCAGGGCGGCGCCTACGACAGCAATGCGGCTTCCTTCCATGGTCAGAGCCTAGAACGAGAACTATTCGCCACAGAGCGAACTGTCCACGGTGTACGGTCCCCTCTCCTTGTCCACGACTCGAACCCAGCGATGAACCAGGCGAGCAGAACGGCAGAGAGCAACCGTCAGCCCCGATGGTTGGGACCCCTGCTCGTCTTGGGCTCAGCGTTCGTGTTCAGTCTCTCTGGGGTGCTCGCGAAGGCGATCGATGCCGGGAGCTGGACGATCGCTACCTGGAGGGGAATCATCGGCGCTGCTGGGATCGCCGGCTATGTCCACCTACGGAACAGACACCAACCGGTTGTTGAGACCTTCCGACTCGGCTGGCAAGGGTGGACCCTCGCCACGGTCGGCGCTGTCGCCTCATTGGCCTTCATCGTGGCCTTCAAGCGAACCTTCGTCGCCAATGTGTCGGTCATCTATGCCACCATCCCCTTTGCCGCAGCCGTTCTGGAACGAGTGACGCTGGCCGAGCCGATCCGGGCCAGAACAATGACAGCGGCCGGCGCCTCGGTCGCTGGGGTGATCATCATCATGAGCGGAAGCCTGGGAACCCCCAACCTCGACGGCGACGCCGTGGCTATTGCCATGGTCCTCCTCAATGCCCTGTACATGGTGCTCATCCGGGCCCTCACCGGCACCGACGTCGTCCTCGCCGGCGGGGCCTCCGCCCTCCTGCTGTTTGTCGCCGGCTGGTTCTTCACCGACCCCCTCGATGTCTCCACCGGTGACAGCATCCTGCTTGTGTTGTTCGGGGTCGCCTTTGCTGCAGCCGTTGTGCTGTGGACCGAAGGCACCAAGCTCATCCCCGCCGCCGAGTCAGGACTACTTGGTTCAGCCGAAACACCACTAGCCATAGCCATGGCCTGGATCATCCTCACCGAGACCCCACCAGCAACCAGCCTCATCGGAGCCGCAATCGTGCTCGCTGCCGTCCTCGTCCACACACGCCTCGACCTCACAGCAACCAAGCAGACCGACACCGGCACCGAGGAAATCTGACGATAGTCCTGCGCCCAAGTCGTCGAACCCGACGCAGAATCCCACGAATCAAGAACACCGTCGATCCCCCTCCTTGTCGCGTCGATCGAGCGACGGGAGCCAGATTGCCACGCCGGGCCACAACACCCACGTCCAACCTGATCTCAGCACGGATGAACGGCACTTATTGATCGCTGAATAATGTTCTCTGCTGTTCCTGGCAATTATGAGCGAACATTATCGAGTGCTGGCAGTACTCTACATCGCTTGACATGTGTGTCTTCGAAGACCCCGTATGTCGAATCGGCGAAGCCTTCGATCACGCACATGATCAGGCGATATGTACAGCCGACCCAGATAGGGCGG
>JAAETI010000097.1 GCA_024228555.1 bacterium
GTGGCACAGCACACTGTGGCATGGGGGTGGAGTCAACACCACCGAGCAGAGGCGCAACGGCATTGCCTGTTACTACTGCGCGGGTTGGATCAGACAGCAGGAGAATCAGCAACTCGGCGTGCCGTGGGACCGCCTGAAGGGATTCGACCGGCGTCTCCAAGAGTTGTGCGGTTTCTCGGTGTACAGGGGCGTGTACGGCCACATCGACAACCACGACCCGATCGAACTGCTGGGGCGCGAGCGGGGCAAGCCGATGGTCTGGGAGGCCAGCGACCGGGCGATGGCTATTCAGGCGGAGCGCCAGGAGTAAACCCGACACACCATCCTCGGTACCGGGGCCGTCTCGAACCTATTGAGGCGCACCACAACCGTGAGTCGGCCACCATCACCGACCGTCTGGCGGCCGCCGCAGGGCCGGCTTGTCCCAAACCTCCGACGATGCTCAGTCCTTGTCGTCTGGGGTAGTCGGGGAGTACGCAGATCATTCGTTTGGGTGAGGGGCAGGCGGCCTCGGGTCCATCGCTTGTCGTACTAGCGGAGGGCGTCGAGTGCGCCGAACTCCTGTAGTGGCGAGCTAGACGGCTCGACAGAGTTGGGCCGTGGTGTGCAGTTCCGAATCATGATTTCGCCTGATTACGGCCACGAACCGAACCTCTAGGTTCGCTCCTAACAACAGCGGACTAGGGAGTGATTCCAATGACACGCACCGTCGATCGCCCAACAACGCCATGACGACGGACAACGTGAATATGGGAGCCGGGGGACCGATCTCGGCTGATGTCGAGGATGTGTCGGTGCACCTCTATACGCGCTCGCGAATCATTGCCCTCCTGGTCATCGGTGTCCTGGTGCTGGGTCTCGCCTATCTGCGATTCGCTACCGGTGATTCCTCCGTGTCGGTGCCTGACGGGGCGCAGGCCGGTGATCTGATCCTGGAGCCCTGCACATA
>JAAETI010000098.1 GCA_024228555.1 bacterium
ACCATCACCACTAAACCCTCACAGGAGAAACCGGCATTATGAAAGCCATCACACGTATCACCCATCGAGTCAGTGCTGCTCTGTGCCTGCTGGCATTTGCAGCTACCAGCGCCCTGGCCGCGCTACCCGCCGCCGTGGCACCTTCCACTGCCCCCGCCGCCGGTAACTGGCTGGAGCTGATCAAGGGCTACGTCAAGGACGGAGGCGTCGTACTCGGACTGACCGTCTCGGTACTGGGATTCATCTGGATCGCCTACACCGGCATTTCCAAGTTCAACGAGGCCCGCAACGGCAAGGCCGAATGGGCTGAGGTGGGACTGCTGGGCATCGTCGGCGGCGCCCTGCTGCTGTTCGTCACCTATCTGCTGACCGAAGCAGCGGCTGTCATCTAAGTCCGGTCTATCCACCATGGAGTACAAACCCTTCCTGGCCGACCGGCTCAACACGGAACCGCTCATCTTCCGGGGCTGTTCCTCTTCTGAGCTGGGCGTCATCTGCCTCGGAGCCGCTCTGTTCTGGTTTCCCGTGGGTCTGACCATGGCCGCCCTGGCAGGGGCAGTGATGATGGGCCTGGGGGTGGCCGCCCTGGCGGTGATCGCCACAATTGTGGTGGTCGCCTCCCTATTTCAGCGGCTCAAACGCGGCCGTCCGGATGGCTACTACCAGCAGATGATCATCACCCGTCTTCACTACCGGGGCTGGTATCGCAGCCGCCTAGTCCGCCGTAGCGGAACCTGGGATTTAGGAAGGAGGCTCTGAGATGCAGTATCGGCACGCCATCGATAACGCCACGGCGCACATCCGCTCCCTGTGGATCATTATCGCCCTGCTCTGTTTGATCATCACCTTCGCCTTCTATGGCTGGCATCGCACCCCGGAGCGCCTGCAGATCCACATCCCGCCGGACCTGCGCTCCGGCACCGTGCAGCAGGTCGGGGAGATCCCGCCGGCCAATGTCTATGCCTTCACTCATTACATCTTCCAGCAGATCAACCGTTGGCCGAAGAACGGTGAGCAGGATTACGGCAAACGCCTCTATACCCTCGCGGCCTATATGACCCCTCGTTTTCAAACATCCCTGAAGGCGGACCTCGATTTGCGCGGACGGCGCGGAGAGCTGGCCTACCGCACCCGAGTGGTCAGTGAGTTGCCTGGCCACGGTTATGAGGAACGGCGGGTTGATCTTAGGGGCAATGGTGTCTGGGTAGTCTGGCTCGACCTGCAGATCCGGGAGACAGTCCAGGGCATGGAGGTAAAGGACACCGTGATCCGCTATCCACTACGGGTGGTGCGCTACGAAGTGGACCCTGAGTCGAACCCATGGGGCCTGGCCTTGGACGGGTTCGCTGAGGAGCCACGCCGGATGACGGAAGAGGAATTGAAGGAGAAGAGATCATGATGTTTATTGGTATCCGAAACCCACATCGTTACCTTGCGGCCCTGTTGCTGGGTTTCGCATTCTGCCTTTCCGCCCAGGCGGATGCCCCACCCATGGAACGCATCATCTGGAACAAAACCCCTATCCGGTTGCCGTTACAGGTAGGCACAGAGAGGCTGGTGCATTTTCCCGGCGCCGTGCGTATCAATGTGCCGCCGGAACGTGTATCGGACCTGCGCACCCAGAGCGTGGACGGCACCGCCTACTGGCTGGCCAGTTCACCTTTCGAGACCACCCGTATCCTGGTCCAGGAGATCGATTCCAGCCGGACTTTCTTGTTGGACCTGACCGCCAGTGAGAAGAACGGCGGCACTGGGCCGGTGACCGTCTTGGTGCCCAAGCAGAACAGTACAAAACCATTCGCTGAAACTGGCAACCAGAATCAAGAAATGGTTCGGCTGGATTACGTCACCCTGACCCGCTTCGCCGCCCAGCAGATGTACGCGCCCACCCGGTTGCTGAAGAATGATCCGCGCATCCACCGGATACCATTGCATACGCCTGATGAGATCTCTTTGGTGCGTGGCGGCGCCGTCGCCGCCAGGCCTCTGATCAGCTGGCTGAGCAACGCTGGTTTATACATCACCGTCGTACGTCTGCAGAACCGGTCTGATCTCCCCCTCTCCCTGGACCCACGCGACCTGCACGGACAATGGCTGGCCGCCACCTTCCAGCACGCTCGGCTCCTGCCGGCAGGCAAGGAGGCCGATACCACCAGTGTCTATCTCATCTCTGCCCGGCCGTTCGAGGAGTCCTTCTGATGTCGGTTAGCGCAAAATCCAACCCTGTGCTCTGGGTGATCGGTGGTGCGGTCGCCTTGATGGCGTTCTTTGTATTTTTTAAATCTGGGGATAACGGGCTGGGGGAAGTGGGCATGGAGGAAGGCGTACACCAGGCCCCCTCCCCCGATGCGGATACCCCGGCCGAGACCATCCGCACCCTGACC
>JAAETI010000099.1 GCA_024228555.1 bacterium
AATCGGTGCTGTTGAAGCAGCCACCGAGCCTGGGAACCAGGGGGTCTTGTCGCGTCTCACACTACTGGCTTGGTGGTGCTCCGCTTTCCCGGGACAACTGACGGGACCGTGGCGATCCCTTGGCCCGGCTGGCTCCTGAGCTGCCCGTTGGGTGTGAAGACATCGAGATCCTCGTCGATGACCTGATCCTGTCGAACTGGGCTCATGCTCACCCGAACAGGCAGGATTCGTTTGCCTGGGAACGCAGTGGGTGTTCAACAAGCCGTGGCTGACCTGGACGAGGTCAGAAAAGAGCTTTCAAAGGGCCGGACGAAGCCATGCCTTGAGCGCGCCCGGTTCAACAGGGCCCAGCTCCTGGGGCTCGCCGAGCTGGTCACCGAGATAGTGGCCCACAATCCCAACACCCTGGAGACCCCGATCTTCGACAACCGATTGCAGGTCGAACTCGCGGTTGCTGATGGCCGCGCCGACAACGAGATCGTTCGTGGCCTTGGCCACGAAGACAACACCCGGATCGTCGGCCATGGTGCAATCCTGGCCGGCCAGTAGACAATAGGGTCAGGACGGCCCCCCGCCAACCCGAGACTGGCTCCCATCACACCATCCCATAATATTCACACCACCACCCCCACGGGCCATCCCCGAAGAGCCGATAGGGGACGCGAAATATCGCGATGGGACAGCGGCCGGCCGGGCTGGTCAAGCGCTGTTCTTGTGGTCTTCCCGACGCCGTCTCGGTGCGGCCTCGGCTCGGCTTCGGTCGAGCTAGTCGGCGA
>JAAETI010000100.1 GCA_024228555.1 bacterium
CACCCTGGCGGCATGAAGGTCGGCCTCCTTGCCCACGACGCAGTCCTTGTCCGGCCTGAAGTACCGTGCCTCGGTGCAGGCGTCCTTGTACTCCTTGCTGTCCCGCTCGTAGTCCCGGTTAATGAACATCGTTGGGGGGGGTCGAAAACTCGCGTAACCATACCACACACTCGATTCACAGACTCACCAATCACCAATCCAGCAACTCCATCACCAATGAGTCACAAACCGCGCCAAACCCACAATCCCAAGTCCCAAGCCCAGATCACTCCCATCACACTGCCTCGAGTCGCCACTCAGCCGCCCCTGCTCACCGCAAACGCTCCACCTGCTGTCGCAGGTACTGCGTCTGCCCGATCAGCTGGGTCGCCAGTCCCTTGGCGATGACCTCGTTCAGCCTCGACAGCCAGCGGAAGGCCCAGCGCGCACGCTCCCTCGGCCGGTCGCCGAAGGCCGTGTCCGCCACCTTCTTGAGGAAGGCGAAGGCCGCCGGTCCCATGCGTCCCGTGGTCGTGATGACGAAGGGCACAATGGAGCTCAAGTTGTCCTTTGTAGCTGAGCTCTTCTTGTACTCCCTCATCTTGTCATTCTCACGGCGCTCGAGAAAGGCGTCCATGTTCTGCAGGCCCTGCGTCACGTAGGACTTGCTCACCGCCGAGGTGATCTGCACGTCGACGAGACGGGTGGTCTCGAAGTCGACGTGCACCCGCAGGTCCGGTCGCTTGCGCGCGGCCTCGCTGGACCCCGGCTGGGATCCAAAGCGCGCCTGACCGTCCTGCCAGCTGGAGGGCTCCACCACCGACTGCAGCCCCGCCGAGCGCACCGCCGCGTGCAGGACGTCGCGGACGTCGTTGTGCGCCCGGATGGTGGAGCCCTTGCCGCAGCGGCAACGCGCCAGGTGGTGTGCCACGCCGGAGACCCCGCCGATGTGGACAGTGCCTCTCGCCGTGGTGTCCCCCTGCACGCACGCGCAGTTGATCGACACGCCGTCCGGCACCACGTGGTCGGCCTCGGAGGCTCCGATGCGGTAGCGTTCCACCACCGCAAACTCCTCGTCCGTGAGCCCGCGGGGTCCCATCATCGTGTTGCGGAGCCAGTAGTGTGTTCCCGGCACGCATGCCTCCCGGAACGCGACCAGGTCGCTCATGACGCGGAACATGGCCGGGTCATCGATGTTGGCGACACGCTTCTCCGTCGTGCCCTTGGCCAGCGCCTCGGCCCTGCAGCGTGCTGTGCAGGCCCTGCGCGCCTTGGCCAAACGGCGCAGGAAGACACACTCGTGCTTGATGCGCAGCATGTCATCGTGGTGCAGCACCATCTTGCGCTGCCAGGGCGCCTCGGTCTGCTCGTTCGCCCGCGCCGTCACCCCGTCGCCATACAGGCACTTGCGGA
>JAAETI010000101.1 GCA_024228555.1 bacterium
GGGGGCCGCATGGAGGTGAGCGACCGGCACTTTAGGCACCACACCCGGGTGGTCGACCCCATCCCCGCTGGATCCTCGGGCTTGATTGTGCAGCTCGAACAAGCGCCGACCGTGCAGCGCAAGCTGATCGTCACAGACCAGAATGGAGAGGCCGTCGAAAACGTATCGGTCAGCATTTCAGCGGATGGATTGAGTGGGGGACCGGGCAACGTGTCGGGCATCACCGAGATCGATTTGCCCGATCGATCGGGCGGCCCTTGCACCATCAACTTCTACTCGAAAGGTCATCTTCCGTTGAGCCTGGAGGGCGTCGATACGGAGAATTTGCCCGAGCCCTGGCCCGTGGAGCTTCGGGCGATCTCAGGCATTCAAGGACGCGTGCTCGCCGACGGCGCTCCGGTCAGAAGAGCCAAGGTGAACCTCTTCTCCCAGGTGCAAGCCCCGCAAGTGAAAAAGAAGGGCAACACCATCAGCCGCCGGGACTTTTTCGATCTCAGCAGAGCAACCTGCGACAAGCAGGGAGTTTTCCAGGTGGAGCATTCCCACGATGGGGGTTACGTCTTGATCGCCTCGGCCCGGGGTTATGCGGACGCCTTGTTCGAATTGCCAAACTACGAAGCAGCGCAGGGCGAAACCGGAATCACCCTTGCCATGAACAAGGGCGGTGAGGTCTCCGGCACCGTCTTCGACGCGGCCGGCAAACCGGCGTCACGAGCTCTCCTGGCGCTCAACCACCAGCTACACAAGCTGCACCGCAAACGCGCCGGCAGGGATGGCACCTTCCGCTTCCGCGGCGTTCCCGAAGGACGTTGGATGTTGCGGGTGGTGCAGGATTTCGACAGCGGATTCGGCGTCTCCACTTTCGATATGGCCGAAGATTGGCAGTTCCCCGCGAATTGCACCGTGGTAGCGAACCAGACCACACAATTTGATTTGCATCTTCTCGACCCGGCGGGCACCTCTGTCCGCGGCACTTGGGACGGCGCAAGCGAGCGGGACGAAGGGTGGAGCGCGACGCTCAGCACCCCCCTCACTGGCGCCTTCGGAGGCGACCCCTTCGAGGATCGTTGGTCCAGCGAGCAGCCCCTCACCTCCGGCCAGAAATTCGAATTCTCCGCCCGTCCCGGACGCGACTACCACCTGCGCCTCAGCCACGCTTCCCTGCGGGGCCGGCTGTATCGGAAGATCGCAGCCAGCGATCTACCCGCTCAAGTCGATGCACCCACCTCCTTCACCACCCTGCGCGCCCACCTCCGAACCCCGATCGCCAACGGCGAGACGGCCGAAGGCTTGATCGTGGAATGGGAGCAAGACGCGTGGACCTACCGCGCCTTCCTAAGCCCCAAAGAGGACGGCACCTTCGGCCCGCTCCGAGTCCCCGTCGGCACCCTGACCCTGACATGGAAGACCCCAGGCAGCGCGGAAGCCACCGACCTCCAAGTCGAAGCCCTTCCCGATCAAGAGCGGGACGTGGAGCTGTAGGCGGCCTGCTCGGGCCGTCACGTCGGGATTCCCTGGAAGGGCATACGCAGTCCCAACGGAAGCTCGCGGCACAAGTCGGCATGGGTGACAATGTCGCCTTGGCTGTCCTTA
>JAAETI010000102.1 GCA_024228555.1 bacterium
GCGCCTGGCCGAAATGCTCATCACCCAGGATATTCGACGTGGGGATGTGGTGATCGTGTTCGACCCCAAGGGGGATGCCGGACTGCTGAAGCGGATCTACACCGAGGCAAAAAGATCGGGACGGGCCAATGAGTTCACGCTGTTTCACCTCGGCTATCCCAAGGTATCCGCCCGCTACAACGCCATCGGCAACTTCTCTCGCATCACCGAGGTGGCGACCCGCATCGCCAACCAGCTGCCCAGTGAAGGCAACTCGGCGGCGTTCAAGGAGTTCGCCTGGCGATTCGTCAATATCATCGCCCGGGCGCTGGTGGCACTCAAACGACGACCTGACTATCAACAGGTGCGGCGCTACATCAACGATATCGAACCCCTGTTCATGGAGTACGCGAGATACCATCTGGACCAGCAGGGCGATGAAGCGTGGAGAGCGCAGGTAGACGAACTTGCAGGTAGCATCAAGGAGCGCAACCTGCCGATGGCACTGCGCGGTCGCAATACCAATGCCATCGCGCTCATGCGTCATCTCCAGAATCAGGACATCTACGACCCCGTACTCGACGGTTTGATGTCGGCTTTTAAATACGACAAGACCTACTTCGACAAGATCGTCAGTTCCGTCGGGCCGCTGATGGAGAAGCTCACCACCGGTAACATCGCCGAGCTTATCTCACCGAACTATCTAAATGAAGAAGATACCCGGCCCATCTTCGAGTGGATGGAGGTGATCCGC
>JAAETI010000103.1 GCA_024228555.1 bacterium
GCGCCTGGCCGAAATGCTCATCACCCAGGATATTCGACGTGGGGATGTGGTGATCGTGTTCGACCCCAAGGGGGATGCCGGACTGCTGAAGCGGATCTACACCGAGGCAAAAAGATCGGGACGGGCCAATGAGTTCACGCTATTTCACCTCGGCTATCCCAAGGTATCCGCCCGTTACAACGCCATCGGCAACTTCTCTCGCATCACCGAGGTGGCGACCCGCATCGCAAACCAGCTGCCTAGTGAGGGCAACTCGGCCGCCTTCAAAGAGTTCGCCTGGCGTTTCGTCAATATCATCGCCCGGGCGCTGGTGGCGCTCAAACGACGACCCGACTATCAGCAGGTCCGGCGTTACATCAACGACATCGAACCCCTGTTCATGGAGTACGCCAGGTACCATCTGGATCAGCAGGGTGCAGAAGACTGGAAAAAACAGGTAGAAGCACTTGCAGGATCCATCAATGAGCGCAATCTGACCCCGGCACTGCGGGGTCGAAACAGAGATGCCATCGCCCTGATGCGCCATCTCCAGGCGCAGGATCTCTACGACCCCGTACTCGACGGTCTGATGTCGGCTTTTAAATACGACAAGACCTACTTCGACAAGATCGTCAGCTCCGTCGGGCCGCTGATGGAGAAGCTCACCACCGGTAACATCGCCGAGCTTATCTCACCGAACTATCTAAATGAAGAAGATACCCGGCCCATCTTCGAGTGGATGGAGGTGATCCGCCGCAAGGGGATCGCGTATGTTTGACTGGACACCCCGACCCGGCCCACCAGGGCCAGTGTCGTGGGAAACTCCAGGATCGTCGGTCTGGTCTCGGTGGCGGGTCACATCTACAAGCACGGTGTAGCGGGTGAAACTGAAAACACCCCGCCGAC
>JAAETI010000104.1 GCA_024228555.1 bacterium
ATCCTTGCAGGTACTACAGTGGGTGGCATCACTGTGAATGCGAAGCTGAACGGTAGCGGCACGATCCTTCTTGATGCTGCTGATGAGATAACGATTTCTGCCGCAATTGATCCCACCACGGTGACGCTGAACGCTGATGATGACATCACGGTCACCGCGGCGGTGGTGGCATCAGAGTTGATTACAGTTTCCGCGGGCGAGGATGGCAGTGGCAGTTTCATTCTTGGAGCGGCAGGCAGCTTGGAGACGACCGATTCGGGCAGCGACATCACTGTCACGACAGGTTCCACTAGCGGCGACATCACATTAACAGGCACGACGACTGCTTTGGACTTGGTCACGATGACGACCGCGAGTGGTTCGCTCAACGGTTCTGGCTTGGTGACCAGCGACACGGTCGACCTGAACGCATCCAGCGGAATTGGCAACACGACGGGAATCACGTTGTCGTCGAGCAATATCACGGCCGACACAACGATCGGTGACGTTGAGATAGCGAACAGTCTTGGCACCGCTGTGAGCGTGTCATCGCTGACAACGGGAGCAGGTTCGGTTAGCTTCAGTCAGTCTGGTGGCGGCGACGTGTCGACATCAAGCGTTTCCGCTTCTGTTGCGGTTGCCCTTAGCAATGCGGCGGGTTCACTTTCCTTGGCAGGCACTGTCTTCGCTGCTTCTCTTGATGCCACCGCCACCGGAGCGATCACCGATGGTAGCAACGGCGATCTGGCGATCGCAGGCTTGGCCGAGTTCACCGCAGATAGCCTTGAGTTGGGTAATGATGCTGGCAATGCGACGAACTTCGGCACGTTGACCTTCAATTCAACAGGTTCGGTAACGGTCAGCGAAGATTCGTCACTTGATCTGGTCGGAACTAATACGGCAGGCAGTGCTTCCCTGGTTTCAGTCGCAGGTGTATCTGACGCCTTAGCAGTCAGTGTGAATGTGAGCGGTCTACTTGATGTATCGGGAACGTCGATTGCTCTTGGTTCGGGTGCTTCGGTCTTCAACGCCGGCACGTTGACGTTCAATTCCGCAGGTTCGGTAACGGTCAGTGAAGCTTCGTCACTTGATCTGGTCGGGATCAACACAGCAAGCACCGCCGACCTCGATTCCACCGCAGGTGTATCCGACGCTGGTGCAGTCAGTGTCGATGTGACTGGTTTGCTTGATGTGTCGGGGACTTCGATTGCTCTTGGCTCCGGGGCTTCGGTCTTCAACACGGGCACGTTGACCTTCAACTCAGCAGGTTCGGTAACGGTCAGCGATGTTTTGTAACGAGACGGGGTCCGCGGAGATCTACCCTCCAGCCCTGCACGGCGCTCTTCCGATCGTGTGTCCGACGCTGGTGCAGTCAGTGTCGATGTGACCGCTTTGCTTGATGTGTC
>JAAETI010000105.1 GCA_024228555.1 bacterium
ATGTGACACGAGGCCAGATGGCCGCGTTCTTGCACCGCGCCCTCGGCTAAGCCGTAACTGCGCAGCGGCACCACAGTCGCAACGAGCATCTGCTGCGACCAATCGCGGCTCTGGCAGAACCACGGTGGGCCCGGCAGGACTCGAATCGGAAAATGGCGCTGACCACGGACCACCTCACAAACGATCGATCCTCGCACAGAACGCCCACCGCCCAGAGCATCATCGAGCACCCACAGCGAGAGATAACCGGCATATGTAGCAATCCAGAGCGCCCCTGCCGATACTTCGAACGACCACACCGCGCAGTTAGCGGCGCCACCAGCGGTGAGTCAGCAATATGATGATTGGATAGATCTCGAGTCGGCCGACCACCATGAGGAAGCCGAGCAGCAGCTTGCTGTCGGCGCCCAGGCCGACATACGTCGCTGTCGGGCCCAACTCGCCGAGGGCCGGTCCGATGTTGCCGACTGCCGACGCCGAAGCAGACCCAATCGAAACCAGGTCCAACGATGGCTCCAGAAATCCGAGAATCACCGCTCCGACAACAAAGAAGCCGATGTAGAGCACAAAGAACGCAACTACACCATGGACGATCCGTGGTTCGACGGATTTGCCCTCGAACCTCTGCACGGAGACAACGCTCGGATAGATGATTCGCTTCAGACTCGACCCAATGGTCTTGTAGAGAATTCCGATGCGATATGTCTTGATTGCCCCCGCCGTTGACCCAGCCATCCCCCCAAGGAACATGAACACCAGGATCGCAAGAACGAGACCAGGAGCCCACACCGCCCAGTCGACCGTTGCGTACCCCGTTCCGGTCACGGTGGTGACCGCGGTAAACACCACATCCCTGATCCGCGACTCGACTCCAGATCCGAGCGACCAAGTACCCGCGGCGACGATGGCAATCGCAAAGCCGATGATCGCCAGGTAACCGATGAACTCCTTGTTCTCGAGATACGCACGGGGCCGGCTGAGGGCACGGAAGTGGAGCGCAAACGACACACCAGCTGCCAGCATGAATGCGATCACCACCCACTGCGAGTACGGGCTGAAGCCGGCCAGCGAATCAACCTCCGTGCTGAACCCACCAGTTGGCATGGTGGTGAGAGCGTGTGCGATCGCCTGGAAGACACTCATGTCGCCAAACGCCAACACGACCGCTTCGATGCCAGTTAGACCAACATAAACCCACCACAGACGCTCCGCCGTGTCACGGAATCGCGGAGTCATCCGATCCGGCTCCGGGCCGGGAGCCTCGGCACGCGCCAACTCAACACCACCGGCACCCAACATCGGCAACACCGCTATCGAGAGCACGATGACACCCATACCGCCCACCCACTGGGTCGTCGCCCGCCACAAGAGCATGGCGTGCGACAGCTCTCCGGGATCACCGAGAACAGTTGCACCAGTTGTGGTGAAGCCTGCAGTTGTCTCAAAGAGCGGATTGACAAGACCGGTGAACGACCCAGAGAACAGGTACGGCAGCGTCCCTACGAGAATCAGCACCACCCACGACAGCGCAACCGCCGCAAACCCCTCGCTCGATGTGAAAGTGCCGCTGGCTCCGGAATAGTGCCGACCGGCCAGGCCAATAGCCCCAGCTATTGCGGCCGCCGCAACCAAAGCTACCGTGTCGGCCCACTCGGCATAGATGACCCCCGTCACGATCGCCGGGAGCATCGCCACCCCTCCCGCGGCGACGACCGACGAAACGATTACCGCCAGACGCCGCTGCGTTGAAGAGGCCGTGGCAATCACGCCAGCAGTAGTTTCTCGACAGCGTCGATAGCCTCGCTCTTGGCAAAGATCACAACATGATCGCCAACTGCAAGGGTTGTGTCTCCCTTTGGAACGATCACTTCGTCACCCCGAGCGATACCCCCGAGCACCGCACCGCGCGGCAAACCAAGGTTGAGCAGATCAACACCGATTGCCGGTGACCCCACCGCAAGCTCGATCTCGAGCGCTTCTGCATCGGTGTCCTTGACGGTGGCTACAGAGAGGATTCGGTCACGTCGCACGAACTGAAGAATCATGTTGGCGACCGCAACCCGGGAAGACAATGTTGCGTCGATCCCGACATTGCGGAGCAAGCCAGCCACCGATCGATGGCCGAAACGCGCGATGGTCTTGGGCGCTCCAACGGCGCTCGCCATCAGACACCCCATGAGGTTCAGCTCATCATGGCCCGAGAGCCCGAGTACAACGTCGCCAGACCCCAGTCGCAGCGAGGTGAGGAGATCCGCATCGGTCGGATCTGCCTGCAGAATTGAGGCGGCGGAGCGTCGCGCCATCAAGGCCGCCCGCTCTCGCTCTTCTTCGACGATAAGCACCTCGTACCCATTCGAAAGAAGTATGTCCGCTGTCATCTCTGCAATTCGGGTCCCACCAAGAATGACCACACGAGTGATCGGCTCCACATCGATGCCGAAGAGCTCGATAGCGTCGCCGACGCGGGCGGCCTCGACCATCACAACAACGTGATTACCGGATTCGATCCGCGTGTCGCCACGCCCGATCTCAGTCTGATCGCCACGCACCACCGCGGCGAGGATGAAGTGCCAGCCCGATGCGTCGTTCCTGAGTTGGGTAACCGATCGTCCGTCGGCAGGTGATCCGGCGGTAACCACGCCGGCAACAAGACTCAGTCGACCACCGGCAAAGTCGGCATATTCGGTGACCCCTGCATGTTCGGCAAGCCGAGCCGCCTGACGAGCCGATGACACCCGGGCGTCGACAACGACGTCGACTCCAAGACCCGGTGAGACTTCACGCAGATCAGCGTCTTCGACACGGGCGACCGTGCGGGCAACACCGAGCGCTTTTGCACTACGACACGCCAGAACGTTGGCACCATCGCTGTCGGTAACAGCAAGAAAGAGCCCGGCCTCGCCAACCCCGGCGCGACGCAGCACGGCCGGGCTGGCACCGTTGCCCTGCACCACAAGCACGTCGAGACGTTCTTGGATGCGATTCGCCTTGTCGTCGTCGGCTTCGATGATCACGACTTCTTGGCCCTCGGCGACAAGACGTTCGGCGAGGTAGGAGCCATCGTGACCGGCACCAACGATCACAACACGCACTGTGTTTCACTCCCTTTGGTCGGTCACTGGCAGAGTAGCGAGATCGAAGCCAGATGCCGTGGAAAGCTAACGAAAATCCCGGGACTTGATTCCTTCAACCGGCCAATCTTCGAAACGGTGGGCGACGAAGTTGGTGACACCGTCCTGATACTCGACGACACCATCGATAACAACACCGATCGCTTTGCGAGCGACTTCGTAGTTGGCCTCCCACACCTGGGGCAATACGACAACATTGATCAACCCGGTCTCATCTTCGAGATTGAGGAATCTGACCCCGCGTGCAGTGCTTGGTCGTTGGCGATGAGTGATCAACCCGCCAACCCTCATCCTCTTTCCGTGGACATGGAGCGCAAGGACATCTGCAGCTCGTACACAGCCAATGCGGTCCAGCTCGGGGCGAAGGAAGTGCACAGGATGTGTCGGCGAGATGGACGTCGACCACAGCTCTGCTTGCATTACCTCTGGCGGCGCCATCTCGGTCAGCTCCGGAGGAAGTGTCCCCTCACCAAGTGCCAGCTTCCCCGGCCCCAGTTCCGCAAGCCCCCCTGCCGCCCAGATACCGTCGCGTCGGCCAAGGCCCAGCGACACGAGCGCACCGGATGCAGCCAGCGACTCAAACGCCCCAACGTCAAGACCGGTCCGATGCGCCAGATCCTCCGGCGAATCGAAGGGACCGCCGATCTGGCGAGCCGCCTCTATCCGGGTGATCTCCTTGTCCCCCAGGTTCCGCACGTAACGGAGCCCGATCCGTAGCGCGACCGGCATCCGCCCTGGATCGTCAATAGGCCCCTGCCCGCACCGCCAGTGCGAACCTAGGTAGGCACTGGTCTCGGCCTTCGGAACCGGGTGAGGGATCACTGTGCAGTCGTACCACGACTGGTTGATATCAGGCGACAGCGTCACCACCCCGTGATGTTGGGCATCTTGCACGAGCGTATTCGGCGTGTAGAAACCCATTGGTTGTGCGTTGAGCAGACCAGCGAAGAATTCCGTCGGCCAGTGGTACTTCAGCCACGAGGTGGCGTACACGATGTAAGCGAACGAGACAGAGTGGCTCTCGGGAAAACCAAAGGAAGCAAAACCCTGCAGCTTCTCCCAGATTTCATCCGCCGGGGCTCCCACAATCCCGTTTCCGGCCATACCCTCGTAGACCTCGTCACGCAGCTTGCCCATTTCCTCTTCCGACCGCTTGTTCGTCATCGCCTGCCGCAACCGGTCGGATTGCCCCGCGGTGAAGCCGGCACAGATTCGGGCCAGTTCCATGAGTTGCTCCTGGAAAACGGGGACACCCAGAGTCTTGCTAAGAATCGGCTCAGCCAGCTTGTGAGGAAACCGGACCGGTTCAAGCCCATTACGTCTCCGCAAAAACGGATGAACCGAGTGACCCTGAATCGGGCCGGGACGAATCAACGCAACCTCAATGGCCAGGTCGTAGAACGTCCGCGGTTTCATTTTCGGCAAGGTCGCCATCTGCGCTCGCGACTCGACCTGGAAGATGCCGACGGTGTCGGCCCTGGTCAACATGTCGTAGATGACCGGTTCCTGCGGGATCTTCGCAAGATCGACGTCGATCCCATGGACTTCCTTGATCATGTCAACCGACAAATGCATACCGTTGAGAGCGCCCAGCGCCAGTAGATCGAACTTGACAACACCCATCGATGCGCAGTCATCCTTGTCCCACTGCAGCACCGAGCGGTCGGCCATCCGCCCCCACTCCAGAGGCACCACCTTCCACAACGGATGCTGGGAGACCACCATGCCTCCAGAGTGGATTCCCAGGTGTCGGGGAAAGCCGTCGAGACGATTGCACACGTCGTAGATGAACTCAGCAGTCAACCCGGCAGGCAGCTCGACCTCGTCACGGATTGCCTGTGGGTTCCGCGTGTCGAGATACTTGGTGAGACCGTTGACCTGTGCCTGAGTGAGCCCGAATGTCTTGCCGACATCCTGCAGAACTGACCTGGCCCGGTAGGTGATCACATTGGCGACCATCGCAGCCCGCTCTCTGCCATAACGCTGGTAGCAGTACTGGATGACTTCTTCGCGACGCTCCGCCTCGAAGTCGATGTCGATGTCGGGCGGCCGGCCACGTTCTGCTGACAGGAACCTCTCGAACGGCAGGTTGAGCCGGATCGGGTCGACCCTGGTCAGCCCGATGCATCGACAGATTGCCGAGTCGGCTCCTGACCCTCTGATCTGGCAGTAGATGTCCTGCGAACGGGCAAACCTCACGATATCCCAGGCAACAAGAAAGAACCCGGCAAAACCCAGATCGCCGATCACTCCAAGTTCATGTTCAAGCCGTGCCTTGGCCCGTGGATCAATGCGCCCGTCCTCCCCTGGATAAACATCACGGGCACCTTCCATCGCCAGGTGGGTCAGGTATTCGAGTTCAGTTGTGAAGGCACCCGGCATGGGGAAGTCGGGAAGGTCGGGTGCAATCAGATCGAGATCGAACGCCAAGCGCTCCCCTAGTTCGGCGGCGCGTTCCACAGCACCCCGATAGCGGCCCAACCAATGCTCCATCTCTTCGGGCGTGCGTAGATAGCGCTCATCCGTTGCAGGACGAAAACCATCCGCAGTATCAAGATCACGTCTCCCCCCTATCGCCGCCAATACTTCTGCCAGATCGGAATCGTGACGTCGGGCATAGTGAACATTGTTCGTCGCAACCAATGGCACCCGAGTTCGGCGGGCTACTTCGGCAATTACGTCGTTGCGAACGTCATCCTCCGGCATCCCATGATGCCAGACCTCCAGATAGAACCGACCGGGGAAAATCTCCCGCAGCCGTTCGGTGGCTGCGATGGCCACATCGAGATCGCCGTCCAGAGCGGCGCGGTTTATCGCACCCGTACGACATCCCGACAACGCCACCAGATTGCCGTGCCGCGCCGCCTCCTCGAGGTCCTCGTAGACGTAGCGGGGTTCATCCTTGCGACCGCGGAACTGACCCCTTGTCACGAACCGGGAGATGGCCGCATACCCGTCAGGGTCGGGGGCAAGCAGCACAAGATGATCGGTTTCCAACTTCCTTGTCGGCTTCGACCCATGCATCCGCTTCACACGTCCGCGTCGATGTTGGGGTTGTGTCCCCCCTGCCCCAGCGACTTCGTCGCTGCCAAGGAACTCGAAGAGTTCCCGCTTCTCCAACATGGGGAGAGCTGAAGACCTCGGGCCTGAGCCTTCGGGGGCACGGGTCATACCGACCTCGGTGCCGTAGACGATGGGCATGCCGATCTCTCGGGCCGCTTTGTGGACCTTGGCTGCACCCCGGAAGCCGTCGTGATCGGTGATGCCAAGAGCGGTGTAGCCCAGTTGTGCGGCAAGCGCGACGAGTTCGGCGGGATGTGATGCACCGTCGAGAAAGCTCATATTTGTGTGGCAATGAAGCTCTGCGTATCGAACCATGGGCAACTCATTGTATCGAACATATGTTCGATACGCCCGGGCGCCTAGCATTGCCAGGTGATTCGCTTCGCAGTTCCCGCGCTTGCCCTTGCCGGACTGCTCCTGGCCGGATGTTCTGGCGACACCTCCTCGATCGAAGGGGTGTGGCTGCTCGAGTCCTTCACTGAGGCCGGAGAGCACGTCCAAGTTCAGGTCGGCACCAACACCGCCCAACAACCGTGGATCGAGATCTCCCCTGACTCCATGACCGGAAAAGCGGGGTGCAACACGTTCGACGTCTACGAAGAGGACCAGGACTCGTACACCTACGACAACCAGACGTTGCTGCTGGGCCAGAGCTTCATGACCGCCAAAGGCTGCATGGGCGAGCCCGGCACCAACCTGATGGCTGTCGAAGAGCTCCTTACCAATCTTCTTTGGCATCAACCCGACGGTTTCGAGGTCGAGACGGTCGGCGACCAGATGATCTGGCGGGCTGACGACACTGCGCTGTTCTTCCGTTCCGTACCGGAACACCCCAAACGACCGCCACCGCCCCGACAGACTGCCTTTGGCCCACTGGACTGTGCCCCTGGCTATGTTGCAGAGCAAACCATCGACGGCGACGACCGGCCGACCGAACAGATCCTTCTCGACAATGTCCCGGACGTGGTGCGGACCGCGATGGACCTCGACTTCGCCCCATCCGCTCCGGACGACTGGTTCTGGCTTGGCTACGACGAGACGGGGACCCTGATCGCGTTCATTGCCCGAGGGGACGTTGAACCGCCCATCTACCAGATAGCCACATGCAGGGACCGCTAGCCAAAAACAGTCCTTTGCGATTCCCGGTCCCACGTGGAAAGGCGTAGGCTATCGGTATGACAGAGTTCACGGTTCACATGTCCAATCGGCCGGGACAATTCGCAGCCCTCGCCGAAAAACTGTCCGATGCCGGAGTTCACATCGAGGCCCTTGCCCTCTTCTCGCAAGGCGACGACAGCATGGTTCGATTAATGGCCAATGATGTTGCGATCGCACGTCGTGTCCTCAGCGATGCCGGGCTTCGTTTCGAAGAGCAACGCGTCATCGAAACCGTGATCAAGGACGAGCCACACGCCTTGGCTCGACTCACCAAAAAGCTCGCCGACTCCCAGATCAACATCGAAGCGATGTACCTGCTGCATGCCAATGGGGACAGCTTGCACTTTGCGGTTGCCGTCGACGATCACGAGATGGCTGCCCCCCACCTCAGCAGCTAGGAGCACACTCCACGCATCTCCTCCCTTCTCTAGCGCGCCTTGCTTTTTCTTAGAGAGTCTCTAAACTTAGAGGCACTACAAGATCCTAAGGAGCGACATGACCGGGCTACGAGACCGCAAGAAACAGGAGGTCCGACGTCGCATCATCTCTGCAGCTGCCGACCTGATCACAGCCTCCGGTCTCGAAGCAACGACGATGGAGGACATTGCAGCCGCTGCCGACGTCTCAGTCGCCACCGTCTACAACTACTTCGGATCGAAGAGCGCACTGCTGATCGCCGGCGTCGAGGACGACACAACCGGAATCCTCTTGGCTGGCCGGGCGGTACTCAACGACCCCGGTCCCGATGTTGTCGACGCGATGCAACGCCTCGTCCGGATCTACGCCGACGACCTCCTCGGGTGGGACCCCAAGCTTCTCCGGGAGCTCTTCGGTGCCGCATTTGAGCGACTCGGCGGTCCGGAACTCACCGTCGAATTGGCCGCGCTGGATAAGCAGGTACTCGGCCAGATGGTGGAGCTTCTCGTTCAGTTCGTCGACGATCTAGGCCCTGGCGTTCAACCCCAAGAAGCGGCGATGCAGGTCTTCTCGGGGTTTGTACTCCAACTCATCATGTTTGTCAGTCTCCCCGACCCCTCGCCTGTCGAAATCAAGACCCAGATTGACCGCCAGATTGAACTTGCCTTCACGGGCCTGGCGCCAGCAGCAAACAAGAAAGCGAAAGCAAAATGACCATCAAGATGACCGGGGTCTGGAAGACCTTCGGCGAAGGACACACCGCTGTCCACGCACTACAAAACATCGACCTAGCTAACCCCCAAGGTGAATTCACCACCATCCTCGGCCCATCGGGGTCGGGCAAGACAACGTTGCTCAACCTCGTCGGCGCCATCGACGACGCAACGGAGGGCCACATCGAGGTTGCCGGGGTTGACCTGGCCGGCCTCAGTGTCGACGAGTTGGTGAAGTACCGGCGTGAGAACGTTGGCTTCGTGTTCCAGTTCTTCAACCTGATTCCGACGCTCACCGCTCTCGAGAACGTGGAACTCGTAGCCGACCTCACCGCCAGCAACGGGGCAGAACGGGCCGCGGAAGTCCTCGACCGGGTCGGGCTCGGCGATCGCATGACCCACTTCCCCGCCCAACTGTCGGGCGGCGAGCAACAACGCGTCGCCATCGCCCGCGCCCTAGTAAAGGAACCGCCGATCCTGCTGTGTGATGAGCCGACCGGTGAGCTGGACTTCGAGACTGGCCGCATGGTGCTCGATCTGCTGCAGCGGGTCAGCCGTGAGCTCAGCCAGACGGTGTTGCTGGTTACCCACAACGCCGCCATTGGCGACATGGCGGACCGGGTTCTCAAACTGCGGTCCGGAGAGATCGTCGAAGACGTGCACAACGACACTCCAATTGACGCAACCGAGCTGACATGGTGAAGCCACTTCACCGCAAGTTGATTCGCGACATTGCAAGGCACAAGCCACAATTCATCGCCATCACCCTGACAATCTTCCTCGGTGTGGCCATCTTCGGCGCCGCGTTCGATTCCTACACGAATCTCGTTGCGTCGTACGACCAGACCGCCGTCAACTATCGGTTCGCCAATCTGACCATCGCCGGCGGAGACACAGAGACGATCGCTGCGTTCGCAGGCTCTGATCCGGCCGTCGAATCGGTCGAGATACGGACGACCGCTGACGTCCCGCTTCGTGTCGACGATACGAAGCTGCTGGGACGCGCAATCAGCGTGCCGGCGGGCGACCAACCCATGGTCAACCAACTGGAGATCATGACCGGGTCGTATCCGGCCAACGGCGACGCAAATGTCGTGCTGGTGGAGGACCATATGGCGAGCCACTTCGACCTGGCTCCCGGCGATTCGCTCGACATCCTCATCGGAGACACCTGGCAACATGTCACTGTTGGCGGCGTCGCGCTCTCGCCTGAATACATTTGGCCGGCCCGCAACCGACAAGAGCTTCTCACTACTCCTGACAACTTCGGAGTTGTCTTCGTGTCCGAAGAACTTGCCGAACAGATCACCGGTGAGGGCCCCAACGAGGTCGCTGTGTACTACGCGGCAGGCGAATCCGATGAGGAAGTCTCGGCCGCACTCAGCGCCGAGGGAAGAGAGTTGGGAGCGACCAACATCTACACCAGAGAGGAGCAGGCATCCAACAACGCCCTGACCGAGGACGTGAAGGGTCTCGAGGAGATGGCGATCTTCTTCCCAATGATGTTCCTCGCAGCGGCCGGATTGGCGGCATACGTGATGCTGAGCCGTCTGGTCCATTCCCAGCGGCCTCACATCGGGACCTTCCTTGCCAACGGGTTCACCCGCCGCCAGGTGTTGGTCCACTACCTCGGGTACGGGATCGTGCCCGGCCTAATCGGGTCGATCCCGGGAGCGATCGTCGGTGTCTTGTTAGCGCGGACGATTACCCGGCTCTACACCGGCATCCTTTCGATCCCGTTGACGGTCGTCGACTTCTATCCGACCACCCTGATCGCAGCGATCGTGTTCGGCCTGGTGGCCAGCCTGCTGGCGGCACTGGCGCCGGCACTGGTTGCATCACGCGTGGTTCCGGCCGAGGCGATGCGCGGCGAGACGCCATCGGGTGGTGGGCGTCGCAGCCTGCTGGAACGGGTGTTCCCGCCACTGCGCAAGGTTCCCGCCGCATGGCGGATGACCTTCCGCGGCGTGGGTCGCAACCCCCGTCGCACCATCTACACAATCATCGGCGTGGTTCTTTCGTTGATGCTGGTGTTGGTCTCGTGGGGCTTGATTGATACGACTCGTCACCTCATGGATCGCCAATTCATCGAAATCCAGCGTGAGGACGCAACCGTGTACTTCGCCGGCCCGACGGCTACCGAGGATGTCGCTGCGCTCGTCGACATCGATGGCATCTCATCAGCCGAACCGGCGTTGACGATGCCCGTTGCGATCAGCGCCAACGAGGCGCACTACGAGACGGCGTTGACGGTGCTCCAGGACGACACAGAGATGCATCGCTTCGCCAATGTCGATGGAGGCTGGATCGATCTTCCGTCGAATGGCGTGGTCCTCGGGCAGGCCACACGAGACCTACTTGACATCAAGGTGGGCGACACCGTCGCAATGACGGTCGCTGAGGGCGACACTATCAGACCGATTGTTGCGGCCTTCGTCGACGAACCTCTCGGCACTATGGCCTACGTAGGTCGGGCACACGCAGAAGCACTCACCGGCAGCGCACTGCCGGCCACCTCAGCGCTGATCAGCTACGACGAAGGGGTCGACGCAAAGGTACTGCGCAACACGATCACGGACATCCCCAGGGTCGCCGCCTTCGAGGATGCCCAGGTGCTGTTCGATCTGATGCAGCGCTTCATGGTCCTGTTCTATGCATTCGTCGGGGTGATGCTGGTGTTCGGCGGAGCAATGGCGTTTGCGCTGATCTTCAACGCAATGAGCGTCAACATCGCCGAACGCACCCGCGAGGTCGCCACGCTCCTGGCCGTCGGCACCGAGCGACGCAGCATCTCGAGATACATCACTGCAGAGAACATGCTCGTAGCGGCGATGGGCATCCCCCTGGGACTCATCATCGGCACACTGGCCGCCGGTGCGGCGTTGAGCAGCTTCAACAGTGACCTGTTCACGTTCAAGCTGCACATCCAGCCGACCACGTATCTGTTTGCGTCGTTGGCGATCCTGGCCGTAGCCCTCATCTCGCAGATACCCGGCCTCCGAGCGATCCGACGGATCAGCATCCCGCAAGTTGTCAAGGAGCGCTCGGCATGAAACCCTGTTCTTGCGTAGAAAAGCGCGGCTACACCGCGGCTATCTACGCAAGAACAGCATTAGACGGCGTCGACTGCGCTGACCGCCCAGGCGAGGCCGTCTTGGGGATCTTCGACGGCGAGGTGAAAACCCCATCCACCGATCTGGTCTCCCGGATCCCAACGGAGCCAGCGCAGCTCGCCAAGGCCTTGTCCTAGATCGTCGGTGTCATCGATGTCGTCGAGGCCCAGCAGCGCGGCCAGTGCCCACCATGCTTGCATTCGACCAACGGGCGTCCCCCGACGTCGACCGTAGGCACCGCCGGATGCACCCGTCCACGCCATCATCGCAAGCGCCTCTCCCCCGTCGATCTCAGTGGCGCGCACCCGATGCGGACCCAAAGTGCGAATGGCCTCGAACGCGTTGCCTTGCACGACGCAACCTTCGGCTCGACCGTTGGATTGCTCGGTCCACGGTGCGGTGAGACCCACCAAGGCCTCCAACGCATCGTCCTCCGGCTCCCGGTCGATCGGCTCTGGCAACTCAATCCAATCGATGCTCGACCACTCGTTCTCGGGGAAATCAGCTCGATCGGATCGATATGCCGCAAGCGGGTAGTCCGGTTCCCAATCGCACAATGATGGCGGAACCTCCAGCACGTGCGGATCAATCGCTTCCTGATCGACAGCCTCGCCGCGCAATACTCGTTCGTGGGCCATCAGCGTCTGCAGCCGGGCATCATCAACGTGAGGCGCGATGTCCTCCCACTCGTGAGTCGAGGCGGCTACCTCCCACAGCGGCCCGAGCGCAAACCTGCCTGCTCCCTCTTTGACCATCTTGCCGGCGATCGGACCAGGTGCCTCGAGAGCAAGCCGGTACTCGGCAAACTGGGCGACACCCCAGAGCTGTTTGCCGCGATCAACAGCCTCGATGCAGCGATCACGAAGCTCGACAATGCCATCCCACTCGCGAGCCGATGACAATCCGTCGATGCGACGCATGAGTCCTGCAAGGTCACTACCTTCGACGAGATTTGTCAGATCTTCCACGTGCCTGAACCTAGCCGCTCGGCAGGAGACCCATGCCAATGACTCGAACCGCACCCAACCCATCTATGCTCGTTCACTCGACTACCCCCGGAGACGGATATGGCGCTGCAATGCGGCATCGTGGGACTTCCCAACGTTGGAAAATCAACACTGTTCAATGCGCTGACTCGCGCCAAGATCGCCGCCGAGAACTTCCCCTTCAGCACGATCAAGCCCAATGTAGGCGTGGTTCCGGTGCCCGATCTGCGGCTCTACAAGATCGCCGACATCGTGCAGCCCGGCGAGATCGTGCCGGCAACCATGGAATTTGTGGACATCGCCGGGCTCGTTGCCGGAGCGTCGCGCGGTGAAGGTCTTGGCAATCAGTTCTTGCAACACATCCGCGATACCGACGCCATCGTGCACATCGTTCGCTGTTTCGAAGACCCGGACATCGCACATGTGACGGGCAAGATCGACCCCGTCTCCGACATCGACACCATCAACCTGGAGTTGGCGCTCGCCGACGAGGACACAGTTGATCGTGCCATCGAGCGCACCGAACGCAAGGGCAAAGCCGGCGACCCGAAGGCAGCGCAGCTGCTGGCAACCCTGCAGAAGCTCCGGGACCACCTCGACGAGGGTCTCCCCGCCAGAACGCTGGGGCTGAACGAGGAAGAGCTGAAGTCGATACGTGAGTACCAGCTCATCACGCTCAAGCCGATGATGTACGTCGCCAACATCGAAGAAGCCTCCGAGCATGACAACGAACATGTTCAACAGGTTCAGAAACGTGGCGCAGAAGAGAACGCTGATGTCGTCGTCATCTGCGCCGAGATCGAAGCTGAGATCTCCCAGCTCGACGATGAAGACCGCGACGAATTCCTCGCCGACATCGGCGAGACCGAACCCGGCCTCAACCGGGTCATCAGGGCGGCCTATCACTTGCTCGATCTCGGGACCTACTTCACCTCAGGAGAGAGACAGGCCCGCGCTTGGACGTTCCGCCATGGGATGACCGCTCCCCAGGTTGCAGGCAAGATCCACACTGACTTCGAGAAGGGCTTCATCCGCGCCGAGGTCATCGCCTATGACGATTTCATCCAGTACAACGGCGAACTCGGCTCCAAAGATGCCGGCAAGTGGCGTCTCGAGGGCAAGGAATACATCGTCCAAGAAGGTGACGTCGTCCTCTTCCGGTTCAACGTCTAGCGCCACCCCACACCGCCGCTCGTCTCTTCTGTTCTTGCGTAGCTCGCCGCGCATTATGCGCGGCGGCGTACGCAAGAACACTCCTACTGGCGATTCGTCGGGCAATCGGCGAAGCTGTCCAATGTGCACTACGACGTCGTCATCATCGGATCGGGTTTTGGGGGCAGCGTCACTGCGCTGCGTCTGTCCGAGAAGGGCTACCGAGTCGCGGTCCTAGAGGCGGGGCGCAGGTTTGACGCTACCGACTTCCCCAAGACCAACTGGAACCTGCGCAAATTCCTCTGGCTCCCTCGCCTCGGTCTGCGCGGCATCCAGCGGCTCACCCTGCTCAAGGATGTCCTGGTGTTGTCCGGGTCCGGCGTTGGGGGTGGATCCTTGGTCTACGCCAACACGCTCTACGAACCCCACGATGCGTTCTACACCGACAGCCAGTGGTCCGGTATCGCCGAGTGGAAGAGCGAGCTACGTCCCTTCTTCGACCAGGCGAAGCGCATGCTGGGCGCAACGCCACACCCGGCCCCGACACCGGCGGATGAGGTGATCAAAGACATCGCAGTTCACTTCGGTGTAGAAGATACCTATCAGCCGACCCCAGTCGGGGTGTACTACGGCGAAGCGGGAATCGAGGCGCCCGATCCGTTCTTCGGAGGGGCCGGACCCGACCGCACCGGCTGTGTGAACTGCGGTGGCTGCATGGTCGGGTGTCGATTCAATGCGAAGAACACACTCGATCGCAACTATCTGTATCTGGCGGAACAAGCGGGAGCCACGGTCCACGCCGATACCGAAGCCACCGACATCAAAGCTCGCCCCGAGGGCGGCTACATCGTCGCCACCGAACGCCCTGGAGCCTGGGCCAGGAAACGCGCTCGACAGTTCACGACCGCTCACGTCATCCTGTCTGCGGGCGCACTTGGCACCACCAAGCTTCTGCTCAAACTACGCGACTCAGGATCACTGCCGAACTTGTCCAATCAGCTCGGTTCTACCGTGCGCACCAACTCTGAAGCCATCCTTGGTGCCACCGCACGGAGCCTGGATGTTGACTATTCAGAGGGCGTTGCCATCACCTCGTCAATCCACCCGGAACCCCACACCCACATCGAACCGGTTCGATATCCGCGCGGCAGCAACGTCATGGGGCTGTTAGCGACGATCCTGGTTGACGGCGGTGGCAAGCTGCCGCGACAACTGCGATTCCTCGGTCAGGCTGTACGACACCCGATTGCTTTCGCCAGAAGCCTCTCGGTGCGGCGGTGGGCGGAACGTTCGGTCATCTTGCTCGTGATGCAGAGCCTCGACAACAACATCAAGGTCACCCTGAGGAAAGGACTCTTCGGTACCCGCCTGACCTCGACCCAGGACACCGACACTCCCAATCCGAGCTACATCCCCATTGCCAACGAAGCCGCTCGTGTCGCCGCAACGTCGATGGACGGCTTCCCAGGAAGCTCGATCAATGAGGTCCTCCTCGATGTGCCAACCACGGCACACATCATTGGCGGAGCCTGCATCGGAGCCGACCCCGCAAGCGGCGTAATCGACCCGTACCACCGTGTGTTCGGACACCCAGGGCTGCATGTCGCCGATGGAAGCGCGATGCCGGGAAATCTCGGAGTCAACCCATCGCTGACGATCACGGCAATGACTGAGCGAGCAATGGCCTATTGGCCGGAGAAGGGCAAGGACGATCAGCGACCCGGTCTCAATGATCCGTACCGACCAGCTCCCCGCATTCTGCCAACGACACCGGCTGTCCCTCCGGGAGCACCGGGAGAGCTCCGGTTCTAGCCGGGTTCGCGGTTGTAGATGTAGGTCCCAGTACCGACGGCGAGAAGCTCATCCTTCTCGTTGAGCAGCTCCATCCTGGTTACTGCGACCCGTGAGCCGGCTCGCAACGTGAAGCCCCGGGCCGTGAACCGGGTTCCGGCCCCCGGTCGCAAATAGTCGACTCTGAGGTCGATAGTGCTCGTCGGACGAAGTCGCTGCATCGAGTCCTCGATGGAGTCCTCTCGCAGCGCTGCGGTCACCATTGCAGCCATACCTCCAACTACATCAAGGGTCGCTGAGATGACCCCGCCATGGAGAATCCCGTGTTGGAAGTTTCCGATCAACTCATCACGCATGTCGAGATGAACGACGGCACCATCCTCGTCGATTGACTCGGCATGGAGTCCCAGATATCGATTGAAAGGGATCAGGTCCTCGATGTTGTGGAATAGCTCTCTGAGTTGATCCATTCTCTGTGTGTCATTCATCGCGCCATTGTATGGCCGTCACCACGCCACGGCCTCGCGGATACAATCATGAGGACGAAAGGGGTGGACATGCCGCATCTTCGATATCTCCGCAAGCCGTCAATTGGTGTCGCCCTCTTCGTAATGCAGGTACTGAGAGCGGCATATCGCAAGGACCTTCCTAGCCTCGAGAATCAGGATCCGTCCGGTGTGTTCGGCGACCCCGCATCCCCGCCACTCCGCCTGGTGGTTTTGGGCGACAGCTCAGTCACCTCGCCGGGAGTCGAACCTCTGGATGCTTCGTGGCCCCGACAGATTGCCCATCGCCTTGCGGAACAGTTCCACGTCGAGCTCCACTCTGTTGCAGTCGGCGGGTCAAAGGCTTGCGACGTCCTCACCAGTCAACTGGCAGACGCCATTGCGTTCCAGCCCGATATCGCCATCATCTCGGTCGGCGCCAACGATGCCATGCGAGGAGTGCCACTCGCCCGATTCGACCGGGAGTACGACAAAATTCTCGCCCAGATGGCCAAGCACGTTCCCGGAATCGCGGTGTCTGGGGTTGGCGACCTTGGCTCCATACCTCGGTTGCCCGCGCTAGCTCGATCGTTGATCAGGATTCGCGGGCGATCGTTTGACAGGGCCATCCGCCGGGTGACCGCCCGCTATCCGGGAGTGCTGAAGACGCACACCTGGTCGTCGGGATGGAACGAATTCAGGACCAACCCTGAGGAAGCCTTTGCGGGCGACCTTTTTCATGCCTCGGCCTACGGCCACCGCATCTACGCCAACGCGGCAATGCCCGCAGTCAATGCCCTAGTCGAGCGCCTAACCGAAGAAGAGGCCACTGGAAGTTAGAACCTGGCCGAGGTCGGCGCAGCCGAACTCGCAAGGAACGCGGAGCGTTCCCAGGCTAAGCGCGCTTGCGGGCTCCGGACAGGACGTCACGGATCATCGACGTGATGGTTCCGACTGCTCCGGCGTTGTAGCCACCGTTGGGAACAATGATGTCGGCATATCGCTTCGAAGGCTCCACAAACTGAAGATGCATGGGGCGAACCGTCTGCTCGTACTGGTTGATCACTGAATCAAGAGTGCGCTCGCGCTCGAAGATATCGCGCTTCATGCGTCGCATCAGTCGCAGATCGGAGTCTGCATCAACGTAGATCCGCAGATCCATCACGTTGCGCAATTCGCGTTCGCTGAGCACCAGAATGCCCTCGATGACCACGACCGGCTCGGGACGCACCAAGACGGTGTTGGTCGTCCGCAAATGGTTGGAGAAGTCGTACACGGGCCGTCGGACCTCGCGACCCGCCCGCAGCTCTTCAATGTGATGGATAAGCAGCTCGGTCTCGAGCGAATCCGGATGGTCATAGTTGACCTTGGCCCGATCCTCCAGAGCCAGATGCGGCAGATCGCGGTAGTACGCATCGTGTTGGATCAACGAAACGGTGTCGACACCCACAGCCTTGACGACCGACTCCGCAATGGTGGTTTTGCCGGAACCCGAGCCGCCTGCGATCCCAATAATGGCGGGGCGATCCTCGCCTCCGGTCGGCCATTTGGCCTGTTCCCGGGACAAGGCGTTGCGGTCTGCGAGGGGTTCGAGTGAGGCCGTCACGGTGCAGAGGATAGCGGGTGACTGTCGGCTACGGTCGAGTCAGTTTGTGGCGGCGAGCAGCGTCAGGTTCCCGGATACCGTGACAACCGACACGGAGACCAACTTCTCACTCGGACCGCCGTCGCCCTTGGGAAGCTTGTTGCGGAGTCGTCCAGACAGACTGGAGAAGTCCATCTCGATGGTGCGATGTGGTGGCAAACCGAGGTGGAGATCGCCCGCCATCGACTTGTGTCGGATCTCGGTTCCCATGAACGCGCTGATCCTGACATCGCTGCTGGCGACCTTGCAGATTGCGCTCTCGCCGATCTCGTCTGCGTATACGTTGCCGCTGGCCACGTTGAGCCGTAGGTTCCGCCCTATCGACCCCACCCGCACCGTTCCGGATGCAGTGTTGATTTCGGCATCCTGGGCTTTGCTGATCTTGATATCCCCCGAAGCAGAGTTGATCCGACAAGCGGTTTCCACTGCGCTGACGCGGACATCCCCACTCGCAACAGACGCCCGAAGTTCGAACACGGGGCTTTGCACTGTGATATCACCAGAGGTACACGACAACTCGAGAGTGGCTGTAGTCGGAACTGTGAGGACGATATCTGCTGACGAGCCGATGAAGCGTCCCTTGCGCCGTGGCTCAATTGAGATGACGTCACCAAGCTGATCAATTTCGAAGCCGGCGGCACCTGGCCCATCGATCGCCAGCCGTACCGAGCCCGGTTCGCCACCGACGACGGTGATGTCGCCGCTGCGGGTCGCGGCGACGATTCGCACCGACTCGCCTATCTGGAAGGTTTCCTTGCGATCACTCATGTTTCAAATGTCTCACGAATTCTTTGGCCTTTCCTGCTGCGGGTGGTGCCGGTGGAAAGGGTCTTGAGCACGAAAGCGTTGACCGAGTCACCCGCATCGTCGGCAGCCTCTTCGAGAGCTGACTTCAGATTTGTGGGCAGACGAACAGTCATCCTTGCTTCGAGCTCGTCAGTACTAAACGATTGCTCACGGACCTCGCTGCGAACAACCAACGATGGTTCCCCGTCACTGAGCACTACGTCGACGTGCCCCGTGGTCAGCTGCGCACCAACTTCAGCCGCAGCTTGCTCAGCTATTTCCAAAGCCGCCTGTCTGATGGCTGGGCCAAGGCCGCTAATCAGAGTGTCGATCACTTGCTCGACCGCTGGGTCCGCGCCGGCAAGACGGCCCTGAGAGACCAACAGGTCTTCCAGTTTTGCGGCTATCGCTTCGGTATTCATCAATCCTCCGGGTAAGGGGCTGTTTAGGCGGCGCTGGCCGCATCGATGCCCGCCGCGACAAGCTTGAGACGTGGCTTGTGGGTGGTGCAACCGGCCCGAACCTGGCGGACTCGCTCATCGTGCAGGGTCTTCATGATCTCGGGGTTATTGGTCCACAACATTGCATCCTCCTGATCCCTCAGCGGGCACATTCCGTGCTGACACTGTCTTGATGTCATGATGATGTCATAATGATGTCATGTTGTCAAGGGGTTTTGCAGGAAAGTCCCGAGAGCGCTGGTATCCTCCGTACTGCAACCCCACCCCGGGGAGTTCGGGAACGCCGAGCTGAGAGGGTGACCGGCAGAGCGCACGCTCCGAACGGCATCGACCCGCGGAACCTGATCTGGGTAATACCAGCGGAGGAAGAGCGTGGACACCACGAAGCCCGGATGGGCACTCATCATTGCCGGAGGAAAGCCAGCGAAGCCGACCCTGGCTGAGCAGCTCGACAAACCAGACTGGATCGTCGCCGCTGACTCCGGTTTGGACCAGGCCAATCGTCTCGGGCTCACACCCGATCTTGTGATCGGCGACATGGATTCGGTGCAACCTGCATCGCTGGCCGCTGCAGAAAGCGCCGGCATCAAGATCAAACGCCACCCCGAGGACAAGGACGCCACCGACCTCGAACTGGCGATCGACGCCGTGACGACTGCGGGGTTTGGCAGAGCCACCATCATCGGAGGCACAGGGGGACGCATGGCGCACACGATGGCCAATGCAATGCTGCTCCTCCAAGAGCGCAGCATCGAACTCGACTGGCTCACTTCGCGAGCCCGGACAACCGCACTCAGGAGTGGGCAAGAAAGGACCTACCTGGGCACAAACGGACCACTTCTGTCGGTGCTGGCCATAGGGGGTCCGGCACTCTGCCACTCAACCGGGTTGAAATGGCCACTTGCCGACTCCCCGCTCCTGCCGGGATCTACCCGCGGCATCAGCAACGAAATTATCGACAACGCAGCCATCGTCGGAGTCTCTGATGGACAAGCGCTGATCATCCACGAGAGGAATTGACATTGCTCATCCGAAAGATCCTCATCGCCATGGTGGCGTTGGCCACGGCCCTCTCCGCCTGCTCAGACTCTGCCGACTCAGCTGATAACGCGACAGAGCTGGTGTTGATGACTCACGACTCGTTTGCCCTTTCTGAAGGCGTGCTCGAAGCATTCACCACCGAGTCAGGAATCACCGTGACCGTCCTGCAATCGGGCGATGCCGGCACGATGTTGAGCCAGGCGATCCTCACCAAGGACAATCCGATCGCAGACGTGGCCTATGGCGTCGACAACACCTTCCTCTCCCGAGCTCTCGAAGAGGACATCTTCCTCGAGTACGAATCACCCCTGCTCTCCGACATACCTTCTGGTCTCATCGTCGACGCTCGCGTTACGCCCATCAACTTCGGCGATGTGTGCATCAACTTCGACAAGGCTGCCTTCACCTCGGCCACTCCCCCGCAGACGCTGGCTGACCTGACACTGCCTGAGTATCGGGACATGCTTGTCGTTCAGGATCCGGCCAGCTCATCGCCTGGCCTCGCATTCTTGCTGGCAACGGTTGCGACGTTCGGCGACGAAGGCGACTACAACTGGCGCAACTACTGGCAGGACCTAAAAGACAACGGTGTTCTAGTGACCTCGGGATGGACCGAGGCCTACACCGGAGCGTTTAGCGCAGGCGGCGAGGGCGGCACCCGCCCCATCGTCGTGTCATACGCCTCGTCGCCTGCGGTTGGCGTCTACTTCACCGATCCGCCACCAGCGGAAGCCCCGACCGCTGCCGTGCTCGACGGCTGCTTCCGACAAGTGGAGTACGCCGCCATTCTGGACGGCAGCGACGCACCTGAGGCGGCAGGTCAGCTCATCGACTACCTGCTCTCAACTCAGGTCCAAGAAGACATCCCGCTCAACATGTTCGTCTACCCCGCAAATCAGACCGCCGAACTTCCCCAGGTTTTTACTGACTATTCGCCAGTGCCAGTTGCCACCGCGGAACTGTCCGTCGAAACTATCGAACTCAATCGCGAAACTTGGATCGACGAGTGGACAGACATCCTTCGATAGCTAGATCGCGCCGCTGGGAAATCGCTCTCGTAGCCATCCCGCTGGCGTTTCTTTGCTATTTCTTCGTCTATCCCCTCTTGACGGTATTGATCACCGGGTTTGTCACCGATGGGAAGCTCGATCTTGGTCCGCTGCGAACTGTGTTTGGCCGGGAGGCCCTCCTCAACGTTGCTTGGTTCACCCTTTGGCAGGCCGTGGCATCGACGCTGCTTACGCTGCTGGTGGCTCTACCGGCGGCGAATGTGATGGCAAGGTATGAGTTTCCCGGCAAGCGTTTGGTCCGAGCTGCGCTTGTCATCCCGTTCGTGCTGCCAACCGTTGTCGTCGGCAGCGCATTTCTCGCTCTGTTGGGTCCCCGGGGCCCGCTCGGTATCGACCTGCGGCAAACCGTATGGGCGATCCTGATAGCCCACGTGTTCTTCAACTACGCAATCGTGGTGCGCACCGTATCCGCCTACTGGGAACGCATCGACCCCACCTTGTTGGAGGCAGCTCACATGCTCGGCGCCAGCAAGGCCGAGGCCTTTCGCCGTGTGACTCTCCCGCTGCTTCGGCCTGCGATCGCATCTGCGGCTTCGCTCGTGTTTCTCTTCACCTTCACCTCGTTCGGGATAATCCTCATCCTTGGCGGGATCGGGCAGGCAACCATTGAGGTTGAGATCTGGAGACAGGCAACCGGACTGCTCAACTTTGAGGTAGCGGCGGCACTTGCCTTCCTCCAGATCCTCGGGATCTCAGCCGTGTTGTTCCTGTACTCGCGGTACCAAGAACGCAAAGCGGTGCAGTTCTCTCACCATCCGGCCCGAATCGCACCGCGGATCATTACACCAGCGCAACGGATCTACGTTGTCGCCAATCTCCTAGTAATGACGCTGCTCCTTGGTGCACCGATCTTCTTGCTCGTCGAACGGTCGCTCCAGTCTGCTTCTGGATACTCCCTCGACGCATACACGGGCCTGAGCCAGCGAATTGAGGGCTTGGGCGCACCGGCCACGACTGCGATATGGAATTCAGCTCGCTTCGCCCTCGTGGCGACGATCCTCGCGGTAGGGATCGGACTAGCGGCAGCAACGGTGATTGCATACCGGAAGGGCTGGCTATCTCGCTCGTTTGATGCCTTACTCATGCTGCCGCTTGGTACTTCTGCGGTCACCCTTGGCTTTGGCTTCCTGCTCGCCCTCGACCAGCCCATCGACCTCCGCACCTCGATCTGGATCATCCCAATCGCCCACGCAATCGTTGCGATCCCTTTCGTGGTCCGCACCGCGGTGCCGGTGATGCGATCGGTGCGTCATCGACTGCGCGAGGCGGCAACAATGCTGGGCGCTCCACCAGAGCGGGTGTGGCGAGAAATCGACCTGCCGTTGGTGATGCGTGCCGCGCTCATCGGTGCCGGGTTTGCGTTCGCTGTCTCCCTCGGCGAATTCGGTGCGACATCATTCCTGGCGCTACCAACCAACCCGACCCTGCCCACCGCCATCTTCCGGCTGCTCGGTCGTCCCGGCACTGAGAGCTTCACCAGCGCGATGGCGCTCAGCACGATCCTCATGGTTGGCACCGCTGTGACCGTGCTCGTCATCGAGCGGCTCCGCACCAACGGTCTGGAGGACTTCTAGTGCTGCGCGGACTACGGCTCAGCGTCGCTTTCGAGGACACGCTCGCACTCGATGCGGTCAATCTCACCGTCCGCGATGGCGAGGTTCTTGCGGTGATGGGGCCGTCGGGGTGCGGCAAGACCACGCTGCTGCGCGCAATCGCCGGGCTTCAGGATCTCGACATCGGCACGATTACCTGGGACGGGCGCGATCTACGCGACGTTCCACCGCACGACCGTGGCTTCGGATTCATGTTCCAGGACTATGCGCTCTTCCCTCACCTCACAGTCCGCGGCAATGTCGAATTCGGGTTGCGCATGCACGGCGTCGAGGGTCGCAGACGCACCGAACGTCTCGACGATGTGCTCGACATGGTCGGCCTTGCCGACCACGGGGAACGCCACATACACGAACTGTCGGGCGGAGAACAACAACGGGTGGCGCTGGCGAGAACTCTCGCTCCTTCGCCTCGCATGATTCTGCTCGATGAACCTGTTGGAGCGCTCGACAGGTCGCTACGGGAGCGTCTGGTGGCCGAGATGCGCACACTCTTTCAAGACCTCGAGGTGACGGCGATCTATGTCACCCACGACCGCGACGAGGCTTTTGCGATCGCAGATACGGTCGCGGTAATGAACAACGCCCGTCTTGTGCGCAGGGCGAAACCGCAGGAGCTGTGGGCCGACCCGCGCAGCGAATTTGTCGCCGCCATGCTGGGGTTTTCGGCGATAGTCGACGCCACCGTGCACGACGGGTGGGCGGATGTCGGCTGGGCGAAGATCGCCAGCAGGCTCAGCCCCGGCGAACACCGGCTCACCATCCCTCCCCAC
>JAAETI010000106.1 GCA_024228555.1 bacterium
ACTAGCCCCAATACCCATAAGATAAGTGTCGGTGGTGTTGGTTGGTGGTGTGCCTCGTGCTGGACAGTTGAAGCCTGTTTCTGATCGTCGTTTGTCTGATTTGGTGTCGGTGGGAGTGATCGCTCGGACGTTCCCGCCGGGTCTTGTGGATGAGGTGGTCGCTGGGTGTGGGCGGACTGAGCAGCGGGCTCGGTCGTTGCCGGCTCGGGTGATGGCGTATTTCTCGATTGGGATGGCGTTGCATGCTGATTCGTCCTATGAGGCTGCGTTGGCGTTGATGACTGACGGGTTGGCGTGGGTCGAGGGCACGGTGCCGCCGGTGTTGCCGACGTCTTCGGCGATCTTTCAGGCCCGGCAGCGTCTCGGGTCAGAACCGGTCGAAGCGCTGTTCGGTCGGGTTGCGGTGCCCTTGGCGAATGAGGAAACACCTGGGTCGTGGTTGGCGGGTCGGCGGATGGTCGCGATCGATGGGACCTGTCTCGACCTGGCCGATACTGTGGCCAATGACGAGTTCTTTGGTCGGCCTGGGGTGAATAAGGGGGAACGCTCGGCGTTCCCGATGGCGCGTGTCGTGGCGGTGGCCGAGTGCGGCACTCACGCCATGTTCGACGCGGTGATTGGCCCGTACAGCGCTGGGGAAAACACGTTGGCTCAGGGTCTGGTCGACCGTTTGGAGCCGGGCATGGTGTGTCTGGCCGATCGGGGGTTCTGCGGGTTCCCGTTGTGGTCGCGGGCAGTAGTGACGGGGGCGGATCTGTTGTGGCGCGCGAAAGCGAACATGAAACCGAAACTGGTCGAGGTGCTCGATGACGGGTCATGGCTGGCCGAGTTCAAGCCATCAGGCAACGCCGGCCGCAAGGCTGCGGGGTTGCTGGTTCGGGTGGTCGAGTTCAGCATCGACGACGGTCGCAGCGAAGACCACGAGGTGTACCGGTTGTTCACCACCCTGGTTGACCCTGAGGAGGTCACAGCCACCGAGTTGGCGTTGGCCTACGCCCAGCGGTGGGAGATCGAGATCGCGTTCGGTGAACTCAAGACCTATCAACGGGGCCCGAAGTCGGTGCTGCGGTCCAAGTCGCCTGATCTGGTGTTGCAAGAGATCTGGGGGCATCTGTGCTGTCACTACGCGATCCGGACACTGATGTGGGAGGCCGCCGGCCACCACAATGTTGACCCGGATCGGGTCTCGTTTCTCGATACCTTGCGCATCGTTCGCCGCTCAATCTCAGCGGCGCGCGATTTTTCCCCCTCACGATGACCACGGGATCAGCTACGCCATCGCCCTGATCGGCCGATGCCTGAACCGGATACGGCGACGACGATCCAACCCCCGAGTGATCAAACGCAAGATGCCGAAATGGCACGTGAAGAGGGCCAGACATGCCAACTGGCCGCAACCACTCCACGACCCCATCCCCACCATCCAACAAATCTAACTTATGGGTATTGGGGTTAGGCGGCTTGTGTGGCTGGTCGTCCCCATCGGTGGCCTTTCTCGGCTCGGACTCGTGCTCGTTCCCGTCGTTGGGCGGCGAGTAGTTCGGGTGCTCTGGCGTTGGCGTTGCGCCAGCGCAGGTGGGCGTGGAGTCGGCGGGTCAGTACGACGTGGTTGGGGTGGTTCGAGTTGTTGAGCACGAACTCGCGTAGGGGCCTCTGAGCTGACCCCCGGATAGTGGTCCAGGTGTTGTGGGAGTCTGATGCCCCCTGTTGTGGGGCCGATAGGACACCATGACCATGACGAAGAAGCGCAGGCGGCATACGCCTGAACAGATCATCCGCAAGCTGGCTGAGGGTCACAAGTTGATGGCCGGCGGGATGGATCTGGAGGAGGTGTGCCGCGAGTTCGCGATTGCGGAGTCGACGTGGCATCGCTGGGTCGCTCA
>JAAETI010000107.1 GCA_024228555.1 bacterium
AATGACTAGGCCGCAGGTTCGAATCCTGTCGGGGGCGCCAACCGTGACCAGGGGTAACGCTGGGTGGGGGAGCGGGCGCCGAGTCGTGGAGGCTTCCGCATCCAAGATGTATCCAAGATCTCAAACCCATAATGTGCTACAATGAAGCACATGTCTGAGGTTGGGATACGTGCTCTGAAACAGAATGCGTCGGCTGTAGTGGCGGACGCGGCGTCTGGTGAGACGGTGACAATCACCGATCGGGGGCGTCCTGTAGCGCAGATGACGGCGATCCCAGAGTCGCGGTTGGAGGCGTTGGTTGAGGCTGGTCGTGCCCGACCCGCTCGTCGTGAGATCGTGGAGTTGCCTGCGCCTGAGAGTGGGCCGGATCTTTCCGCAGAGTTGGAGTCGATGCGGAACGGTGAGCGGTATTGAGGTGGCGTACTACATCGACACGTCGGCGTTGGTGAAGCTGGTTGTTGCTGAGGCTGAGACCGAAGCCTTCCGGTCGTGGCTCGCTCAAGAGCCGAGGGGGCCAGTTGCTTGTGATCTCGTCCGTACGGAGTTGCTTCGGGTAGTGCGTCGGGTTGCTCCTGATCGGGTGGTGCGAGCCCGGGAAGTGCTTGATGCGCTCACGTTGATAGAAGTTCCGACAGCGGCCTTCGAAGAAGCGGGCCGGTTGCAGCCACCAGAGCTCCATGCCCTGGATGCCCTTCATCTTGCCGCTGCTCTCGATCTCGGTGATGACCTCGAAGGGATCGTCACCTACGACCAACGACTAGCCCTGGCTGCAGAGTTGAACGGGATGCCAGCGATCTCGCCATCCTGAGAGCCATCCAAGATGCCAGCCGGCCTCAGCCAGATCAGGAGCCACCGTAAGACGCGTAATAAGTAGTAGTCCCATTATAAGCACCGTGCTTATAATGGTCTTATGCTTATGAGTCTGCTGCGGCTGTTCGAGCGCCTTGGTGCTGAGGTCGACACTTCACTTGAAGTGGCCTCTGACACGACGGTGGACGCCGTGCTTCAGGTCAGGCTGGATGGTGCTCGGGCACGCTTTGCGGTGGAGGTCAAGCCCCGAGCCCCGTACCCGAGCGAGATAGCGAGCATGAGTGCCCTGCAGGAGCGCCTTCGCTCTCTGGGGGCGCCGCTCCTAGTTGCGCCCTACATATCAGTGTCAACAGGCGAGACACTGACCGAGCGATGCTGGTCGTGGGCGGACGCCGATGGGAACGCCGACATTCGCGCCGATGGGGTCCGGATACAACGGCGTGTTTCAGCAAGCCCTCCGAAGAAGCGAAGCACAGATCTGCCGACCGGAGTGGGCTCGTGGGCGATCATTCGGTCGCTGATAACGGACGGCGTAGTCGCAGGGGCAACGGCAGCTGCGAAGAGGGCTGGTATCAGTCAACCGCGTGCCTCCCAGATCCTGGCTCGCCTGACGGAGGCCAACTTGGTGGAGCGCGAGGGGCGGTCACTGTGGCGTGCCGACCGAGAAGCGCTGCTGGATGCACTTCTGTCGGAGTACCGCGGGCCGGGTGGGGAAACGCTGTGGTTCTATTCGCTCAACCCTCCTGGAAGGGTTGCCGAAGCAGCCATCGAGTCACGGGTGAGCCATCAGACTGTCGTGATCTCGGGTGACGTGGCGGCGGATCGGCTTGCTCCCTGGAGAACACCGACGCAGGTGACTTTGTACTCGACTGGTGAGGTGAATGAGGACCGGCTCGAGGTTGTCGCTGCACGTGGGGCTGATGACGGGAATGTCGAGGTAATCGTTCCCGACGACGTGTCGGTCTTCCAGGACGGATGGGCTGGAGATCTGCCGATTGCTCACCCGACACAAGTAATCTGGGATCTGATGCGTCTTGGTGGCTCCGACCGCGAGGAAGCCGCAGAGCGGGTAAGGGCATGGCTTCTTTCCCACTGAACGAGCTCGAGCTGCGCTGCAATTCCTTGGCTGAGCATCTTGGGTTCGTAGCGCTGGGCGACGTTGCGACTGTGATGAGCGGAGAGGATGGTCGTGTGATTGGCGGCCACATGGTCACACTCCACGTGTTTCGGTGGGGACTCGACCTGTTCCGGGTGACCCAAGATGCTGACCTCGGCGTCCGGCCAGCGGCAGTGCAGACACCCGATCTCACAGAGCGCCTGGTCGACCTCGGGTATCAGAGGACTGCCGGGAACCGATTCGAGAAGCCGGTCGATGGCTTGCCGGCCTTTGG
>JAAETI010000108.1 GCA_024228555.1 bacterium
CCATGCAAGCCAGAGGAAACAGGAGCACGACTGCGACGAGTAGGCTCGGGTCCCTCAGGGCAATCACGAATCCGACCAATGTCACGGTCCCACCTACCGTGGCCAATAGGACACCGAGCGCAATGACGAACACGGCGACATCTCTACGCGACCGTGTCTGGATCGCATTCGGGTGCTTCTGAACCTCGCCCGCCACCCCGGGGGTTTCAAGAAAGGTCGTACTCGGCATCTCAGGAGTGGACGCTGGGACGGAACTGCTGGCCACCGATCCAGACGTCATCGTGGGCGCAGCTGAAGAGCTTTGACCGTTGGCCGAGCAGGCTCCAGCGAAGACAGCGACACATATCGCAAGCGACTTCACTCTCGCCGTTGGCACCACGAAGAGACTAGCGATCAGGTCGGATCGGTGGAGTTCCCAGACGAGCAATGCGATCTGTTCGTGAGCCGTGGCTTCCGGGTGGCTCGCATGGAACGTCGAACGCTTGGCCTCGATCACGGTTCCCATATCCGTCGCCGCAGGATGTCGGTCCCGACCAGGATCGCATCTCCGTGAAGG
>JAAETI010000109.1 GCA_024228555.1 bacterium
AAGGGTGCAGCTCACCACGGTAGCGGCCCTGAAGGCGTATCTGCGGCGTCAAAACGGCACTTCCGCCAAGGACCTGGCGAAGAGCATGGCGTCGGCGGGCACCGTCGCGCAGGACAGGGAGACGCTGGAAGCGTTGATGAACCTGCACCCGAGCGAGGACGAGGTGGTCGACGGCACAGTGGAGGGAGAAGCGCCGGACCTCACCGACTCCGAGCTCCGGGAAATGGTGTCGGCGGCGATTCAGTCGATGCCGCACAAGAAGGCCGTGGGCCCGGACGGCATGGTCGCGAAGCAGCTGGAGAACATCGCCGAGAAGGACCTGGATGCGCTCGTGTCATTTGTCCGAAGGGCGTTGAGGAACGACCTCTCTGCCGAGGAGCGCAGGGTCCTCGGGTCGTCAACCCTGATGGCGATTCCCAAGGGCAACGGCAAGATCAGGCCGGTGGCCATGGTCTCGGGCCTGGGCAAGCTGGTGGGCAAGGTGGTGAACACCATCCTGGGGAAGCACGGACTGCTGGACCAGCTGCGCTTCCAGTTCCTGGGCTGCCGAGACGGGTCGTGCAGGCTGGTCCATGCTGTCCGCACCGCGTTCGAGGAGGGAGGAGCCAAAACGGTGGTGGTAGCGTTGGACATGGCCAACGCCTACAATTCCGTCTCCAGACGCGCGATGATCGAGGAGGTGCGGCGGTTGGACGAGAAGCTCGTGCCGGCGGTGCTGGCGCTGTACGGCTCGTCCAGCCCGCTCCTCTTTGCCACGGACGAGGGCGAGGTCTTTGAGCTGAAGTCCAACAGGGGCGTGCGTCAAGGCGACCCGGCAGCGGGCGCACTGTTTGCGATCGCAGTGCACCCCCTGGTGGACGAGGTGAGGCGCGCCTTCCCAGATGTGCTCATCTTGCAGATGGCCGACGACACGACGCTGGTGGGCCCGAGGAGGAGCGCCTTCAAGGCAGCCCAGATGCTGGCCGAGCGGCTCAGCACGGTGGGGCTGCGGATGAACGCCGACAAGACCCAGGTGCTGTGCAAACGTGGACAGCGCGAGGAAACCAAAGCCAGAATTCAGCGGGTGATGAAGCGGAGTAGGGACGATCCAGGGTCCCCACCCTCGGTGCTGGCGGGGTGCCACCTCACCGAACGGAGCGTGGCGGTGCTGCAGTGTCCTGTGGGGGAGGACCTCTCACCGGAGGTGGCTCTAGAGCACTCGATGAAGCGACTGGAGAAAGAGTTTGGGCCGGCGGCGGAGCGCCTGCTCGCGGGCATCGAGGTCTGCGGGCTCAAGCGGGCGCACCACCTGCTGCTGTCGGTGGTGGGCCAGAAGTTCAGCTACCTGCACAGAGCAGCGGGTGCGGCGGCGGGCCAGGAGCTGGCGGTGTTCCATGCGGCGCTGCTGGCCAACCTGGCGGCAGTGGCGCACAAGACGGAGCTGGATGCGATCGGCCACGCGCTCTCGGACGAGATGTGCACGGTGACCGAGGACGGCTTCCGTGAGGCCATGTCCAAGGCCATCGAGGCGCTTGTTCGGGGGCTGCCGGACGAGCACGCAAGGCGGGAGGCGTGGTGGGCGCTCCTGGGCCGGGAAGCCGACGGTGTGACTCGGCTCGCATCGGCAGCGTCCAACCCGGCCTTGAAGAAGGGAGGCTACGCTCAGATGAGGCTGGCAAAGATGCTGAGCAAGGGCTGCAAAGCCGGGGGCATGGGCCTGCCTGGCGT
>JAAETI010000110.1 GCA_024228555.1 bacterium
GGCTGTCAAAGTCCCGGCTCCCGCGAAGCAACAGATGCTGCTCCAGGCGACGCTTCAACGCCCCATTCGCCGCTTCGATGTCGCCGTTTTGCTCCTTGCAGCCGATGGCGATCGTCCGGGGCTCCATCCCCAGATGACGCATCAGCCCTTTGTATTCCTCGTTGAAGCCTCGACCGTCGCCGGTCCTCAGCTTCTCGGCCGCCGCAAGCTTGTGGGTCGCCGCCGTCGAGTTGTCGGTCTGGTGCCACTGCGCACGCCGACCCAGCCGGAACACCGCCGACTGCACCCCGCGACGCAACGCACTCAACGATTCCGACAAGCACGACGTCGCCCACTCCCAGTTCGAGTACGGCAGCACGTTGTGGCACAGCATGTGAGCAAACAGCTCGCCGGCGATCGTGATCTCCAGCTCAGTCGCCCAGGTGAAGTCCGTCTGCATCGCCTCGCCAGGACGATGTTCCTGGGCGAAGAACACCTCCTTCGGAGGGCCCTTCAAGGCCCGCCACTGCTGAACACGACGCTGGAACGTCCGCAGCTGCCCCTCCTGATAGCGATCCGGCTTACGCTCCAGCAGGTCGTCGAACAACGCCTTCGCCTCCAGCTCCGGCGCGTCCTCGAGCCGCGCAGCCATCTCCGCCCAGTCCTCCGCAAACGGATCCGGACGCGTCCGCCAGTCTCGCGGCTTACGCATCGTGGACGGCAACTTCCCTGCCTTCACATACTTACTCGCAGTGTTGCGGTGCATCCCGGCGCGTAGCGCCGCAGTGCCCACCTGACCGAGCTTCTGGTACTCCTCCATCAGCTTCCTCACCTGGACGTTCGTCGTGGTCACGCCAGCCTCCTCGCTTGTAGGTCCCTGATGGGACCTACAGGCTAGCGGACTGGCGCTCTTCGGCTTACCGACGACTGCACAAATCTAGTTGTCGTCGGTGCTGTGGTGAGATTGTCGCTGAGCACTATCGCCACGGGCGTGATTGAGGGCGCCTGTCGGCATCTGGTCAAGGACCGCTTGGAGAGAGCTGGGATGCAATGGGTGCTCCAAGGCGCACAAGCCATGCTGGATCTGCGGAGCATTCATCTCGGCAACCAATGGGA
>JAAETI010000111.1 GCA_024228555.1 bacterium
AGACCGCCGAGGAGGGCGCCCAATGGCATCATCCCCCAGGCGAAGAACCGGTAGACACTGTTCACTCGACCTAGAAGCTCGTCAGGGATCACGGTCTGACGGAAGCTGACTGTGATCACGTTCCACAGCACGGCCACGAACGTGAAGATGGCGAACATCAGCCACACCAGGGGCCAAAGAGACACGAGCCCGATCACAATCGACGTCACCCCGCCTCCGATCATGGTCAGGGCCAGCGACGGCCCCGATCCGATCTTCTCCGCAACCTGAGATGCGACCCAGCCGGCGACTATCCCACCGATGGCGCCACCGGTACTGAGGATGGCGAACTCGGTTGGACTCGTGCCCAGGACCTCTTGGGCGAACAGCACCAGGAGAGCGCCCGACATCATGCTCAACATATTGAGCAGGCCGAGGATGATGGCCATGTTGCGCAACAAGTCGTTGTTCCACAGCCATCGGACTCCTTCACTGAGCTCCTCTCGCCAAGAGCTGTTCCCAGGTTGAGGGGCGGAGTCGGTGCCAGCTGTCGTGCTACCGGGGTCGGGTCGAGCCCCAGCTGAGCGAGGGATGAGGGTGATGAGGACGGCCGACACCGCGAAGGTAGCGGCGTCGAAGAAGAAGGGGGTGGAGAAGGCGATCACGAGGAGGAGTGCTCCGAGGGGTGGCCCCGCGAAGGTGTTCGTCACCTGCTCCATGCTCCATAGCCGGCCGTTCGCTTTCTCCAGATTGGAGGAATGAACGACAGCAGGCATGAAGGTCTGAGCCGTGTTGTCATACAGGACCTCGGCGATGCCCAACAAGAAGGTAGCCACCAGCACGATCCCGTACAGGAGATAGTCATTGTTGACCGCGGCCCCTACTTCGAGCTGGTCTGGCCCTATCAGCTCGCCTTGGCGAGCGAGCACTGCGCCCGCTACTAGCAGGGTGAGCACTGACCGGGCCCAACTGGACCCGATCATCAGCTTCCTCCGATCGTTGCGATCGGTGATAACCCCAGCCGGAAGGGTGAAGAAGAGCCATGGGAGGCGCTGGACAACTGCCACCAGGGCGATCAGGAATCCGTTTCGGGTGACGGCTGACGCCAACCAGGGGTAAGCGATGATGCCGACCCCGTCACCCAGGTTCGAGATCGTGCTGGCGCCGAACAACTTGTAGTAGCTGGCCCCGAGACGAGGGGTTGGTTCCTTCGTGCCCTCCGCCGTCCTCGTTGCTATGTCTGGTGTCTGGTCGGTTTCGCTCATGTCTGGGGCTTCTCGTGATCGTGGTCTTGGTCGGATTTGGGCGGGAGGGTCGGGTAGTCGGTGGGAAAGAGGGCGGCGACAAACCCCACGACGGTGTCTCCACTTCGGGGGAGGCGGGTGAAGTCTTCAGCCAGTTCGACCACGCGTTGGAAAAACTCGTCCGCCTGGTCCTCGGCGATGCGAGCGTGGCGGATGGTGGAATCGATGTCTGCGCCTGGTCTGAGCTCCTTGGCTGCCTCGACCAGGAAGTTCTGGCCCGTGGTGCCCTTGGGTGTCGTCCCTGTCCCGTAGATGATGGTGCGGCCAGTGCGACCATAAAACCGCTCGTCGATAGCGCGAACCCTGCGAGTCCTCACCACCTGCACCAGGCCCGTATTGAGCAAGGTTTCGACATGATGGGCTACCGAGCTCTTGGGTCGGCCCAGAGCCGCCGCAAGCTCCGATACCGTCGCCGCCCTCTCGAGCACCAGATCGAGGATGCGGATTCGGATTGGGTTGGCCAGCGCTTTGAGCTGCTCGGGAGTGTTGGCCGAGACAGAGTCCGGTAGGACATAGTCAGGAACGGTCGACATGTGTCGAATGATCGATTAAGCCGGATCATTTGTCAACCGTTTTACGGAACGGGTAGTCATCTTCGAAATCACCTAGGGTCAGCTCGTGGGCCGTCGCTCGCCTTGTTGAGGAGCCTCCGCTGGTGCGGAGACTTGGTTGGGAGGTTCATCGTGTCGAATGTCGTCAGGTCTGCACTCGTCCAAGCCAGCTGGACTGGTGACAAGGATTCGATGATCGAGCTACACGAGGACTATGTGGCCGAAGCGGCGTCCGCTGGGGCCCAGGTCATGTGTTTCCAGGAGCTGTTCTACGGGCCTTACTTCTGCCAGGTCCAGGACGCCGAGTACTACAGCTACACCGAAGCGATCCCCGACGGGCCGACGACCAAGCGCTTCCAGGAATTGGCCGCCCGCCATGGCATGGTCCTGATCTTGCCCATGTATGAGCAAGAGCAGCCCGGCATCCTCTACAACACGGCGGCCGTCATTGATGCTGACGGGTCCTACCTGGGCAAGTACCGCAAGAGCCACATCCCTCAGGTCAAAGGGTTCTACGAGAAGTTCTACTTTCGTCCTGGCAACCTGGGCTATCCGGTTTTTGACACTGCTGTCGGCAAGGTCGGTGTCTACATCTGCTATGACCGTCACTTCCCCGAGGGCTGGCGTGCCCTGGGACTCAACGGGGCTCAGATCGTATTCAACCCGTCGGCCACCAGCCGCGGCCTGTCTTCCTACCTCTGGCAGTTGGAGCAGACGGCGTCGGCCGCGGCCAACATGTACTACGTAGGCGCCATCAACCGGGTTGGGGTGGAGCCGCTGGGAGACAATGACTTCTATGGCACGTCCTACTTCGCCAGCCCCCGCGGCCAGATCGTCGGTGAAGCCGCCTCGGATCGAGAGCCAGAGCTCATCGTCCAGGATCTCGATCTGGGCCAGATCGAAGAGGTGCGGGCCCAGTGGGCCTTCTACCGTGATCGCCGCCCCGATACCTACGGGTCCGTGACCCAGGCCTAGATGAGGGCAGGGGCGGTGGTTGTCGAGTCAGCCAATATCGAAGGGAGCGTCAACCCATGACCAAGCTAATCAAGAACGGAATCGTGGTGAACACCACCGGAGCCGATCCAGCTGAGGTGTTGATCGATGGTGAGAGCGTCGTCGCCCTCCTCCAGCCTGGTTCGGACCTGGCTCGCTCGGCTGAGAACGGGGCTGAGCAAATCATTGACGCCGCCGGAAAGCTGGTGGTCCCCGGCGGGGTAGACGTTCACACCCACATGGAGTTGCCGTTCGGAGGGACGGTCGCCTCCGATGATTTCGAATCGGGGAGTCGGGCTGCGGCCTGGGGCGGGACGACCACGATCGTCGACTTCGCCACCCAGAGCAAGGGCGAGGATGTCAGGGCTGCATTCGACGCTCGTATGGCCCAGGCCGAAGGCAACTGTGCTATCGACTTCGGATTCCACATGATCATCGGTGACGTCAACGACGCCTCCCTGAAGGAGATGGACCTACTGGTCAACGAGGGAGTCACCAGCTTCAAGTTGTTCATGGCCTACCCCGGGGTGTTCTTGAGCGACGACGGGCAGATCCTGCGGGCCATGCAACAGGCCGCCGGCAATGGCGGGCTGATCATGATGCACGCCGAGAACGGACTCGCAATAGATGTGCTGGCCGCCCAGGCCGTCGAACGGGGCGACACCTCTCCCGTGAACCATGGCTATGTTCGTCGAGCCGAGTTCGAATCTGAGGCCACTCATCGCGCCATCCAGCTGGCCAAGGTCGGAGCAGCCCCACTCTATATTGTCCATCTGAGCGCAAAGCAGGCGCTGGAGCAGGTGGCCATCGCCCGCACCAGTGGTGCCAACGTCTTTGCTGAGACCTGTCCCCAGTACCTGTACTTCAGCCTGGAAGACCATCTTGACAAGCCGGGCTTCGATGGGGCCGCCTA
>JAAETI010000112.1 GCA_024228555.1 bacterium
CTCGCCCAGTTTGCCGAGCACCCGGATCATCAGCATGTCCACATCCACCTCGTACCGAGGGGCGTTGATCATCCATCCGATGCTCTGGGTCCGAACGTGTTCAGCCTCATTGGAGACAACGCAGCCATGCACATCGACGAGAAACGAATGAACCACTTCGCCGGCGAGCTTCACCAGGCACTAGCCGTGCTCTAGCAAGTACCAACAAACTGCGACAGTCTCGGTGTGATGGCATGACGGGATCGGACCATTGGCTCCCATGACCCTCGGCGCATGAGGCATCACGGGGCTGCGACGAGAATGGTGCAGTGCAGGTCGCCTGGCGAGCCGCAGACGTCGCCGGTAGTGATCTCCTCGGACATGTGCGCTCTTCGCGAACCGCTCGGCCAAAGCCTGAGCCACGGTCGACTTGCCTGCGGCCATGATCCCACTCAGGACAATCAAGCGTCCGTCAGCCATGGTCGCAGTCTGTCACGTACCAATAGCACCACCGACGTTTATCGGCGAGCGAGTAGC
>JAAETI010000113.1 GCA_024228555.1 bacterium
GAAGTCGAAGGTCCGATGGGTGTACAGGGAGTCGTCGACCTCACCGGTCTCGAAGAAGGTGTTGAGGAGTCGGGTGCTGGCTTCGGGTTGGTAGTCCCAGAAGTCCATCGAGTGCCCGAACTCGGCCAACACGACCTGGTGGCCGTTGGGGAGAGAAGGCAAGAGTTCGGTGGTCGCGTTCACGGACGGAGTCGACAAATCCACCGTCCCGCCGATCAGGAGCGTCTCGACATCGGAGGGCCGCACCCGGCGATATTCGCTGTTGTCCGGACTGTCCGGCCACGCCCCAACCAGTCCTCCACCACTGAAGAGAAGGTCTGTGCCGGGGTTGCCGAGGATTGAGCCAGGGTCCCCACCGGCCGCGTAATAGTCGTCGGCAACCTCGGCATCCAGCATGGCAGTGGCCGCCAATTCGCCCCAGACAAAGGCCTCGGGGAAGGCGAGATCGGCCAAGAACGACACGAACCAGAATCCGCTCGAGTCCCCATCGGCGGCCGAGCGCCATGAGTGCAGGGTCATGGAAGCGGACAGTGGGTTCGCCTCCGATGTCGTCTCGAAGAGACCAAAGAAAGAGGCCAGCCTGGCGTTGCCCCCCTTGATCGGCAGGAAGAACCAACGGTCGGGCATATCGGCGGCAGTGCTTCTCATCGACGCCTCGAGGTCATCGGTTTGGTCGCTGCACTCCTCGTCCTGGGAACACAGGTCTGCGTAATAGCGGATCTGCTCGTCGGTCGTCACCGGATCCCACAAGAAGCGGCCGGGAGGGTTCACTGCGATCATCACCGATCGGTGGATGGCTTCGGGATACCGCCAGGAGTAGATCATCGCGGTACGGGTACCGACGCTCTCACTGATCAGGTTGATGCGGCCATAGCCGAGGGCAACTCGGACGTCCTCGAGATCATCAACTCGCTGTGGGAGCGTGTACCCGTCGAGGTCGACTCCATCATCCTTGAAGCGCTGAGCGCAGGAGGCAAGGGCCTCGGAGAACTTACGCAGGGAATCGTCATCAACCAGGTCGCTGGAGCGCTTCAACGCCGAGTCCACCTCGGGACAGTCGAGCACTGAGGACCCTTCCACGCCCCGGTATCCAACGAGGACGACGTCGTGGCTGTCGGCGATCCGGCTCACCTTTGAGAACGACATATTGGTGACACCAGGGCCACCTTCGAGACGGAAGATTGGCTCTGACGAATCATCAAC
>JAAETI010000114.1 GCA_024228555.1 bacterium
CGGTCCAGATGCAGGTGGCTCACCCGCGGTGGGTTCGAGGCTCGCCAGTGCCGGCAACGTGAGGGAGAACACGCTGCCCTCACCGACGATGCTTCGCGCCGACAGGCTGCCCCCATGCTGAGCCGCAATACTCTTGCAGATAGCAAGGCCGAGACCAGTACCACCCTTCTCTCTCGAGTCGGAGGCGTCTACTTGTTGAAACCGTTCGAAGATGGTGTCAATCAGGTGTTCGGGAATACCACGACCCTGGTCAGCAATCTCGAATGTCGCCTCTGACCCATGGTGCTCTGCGTGCACGCGGATGACGGAGCCAGCTGGTGAGAACTTGATGGCGTTGGAGATCAGGTTCGTAATGGTCTGGATGATTCGGTCGGGGTCGACCCACAGCCATGATGCGGAGCTCTCTCCCGATTCGAGCCCGACCTGGGCCTTGTCGGCCATGCCCTGCATGGCCTCCACCGACTGTCGGACAAGGTCGACGCTGTTCGATTGGCGGAGCGAGAGGCTGGTCCGCCCGCTCTCGACCCGTTCGATGTCGAGGATGTCATTCACCAGCCGCACAAGTCGCTCGGAGTTGGTACTGGCGATGTCGAGCATCCGTTGCCATCGCTCCGGCAAAGCCAATGACTTATCGGCAGCCATCAGCCCCAGCGCGCCGCGGAGAGAGGTCAATGGTGTGCGCAACTCGTGACTGACGACTGAAACGAACTCGCTCTTCAGGCGCTCAACCTTGGTTCGCTCCGTAACGTCTGTCAGCGTGCACACAACCCCCGGACCGCTGGTCGGGCGGTGGCTCATGTCGGAATCGTGGCTCAAGGGCTCGGCACTCACGGAGATCCATTTGAGGTCTCCGTCTGGATGATGCACGCCCATCAGCACATCCCGGCACGAGTGTCCGGTCTGGAGTGTCACCATGCCCGGATGGGCGGAACCGGGGAACGGGCTGCCATCGGGCCGCACCGCTCGCCAGCATGGATCAGCGGACTCCCGGCCGGCCATCTGGTCGGCCGGGAACCCGAGAATGAGCTCGGCCGTCCTGTTGGCCTCAATGATGACGCCGGCCGTGTCCAACACCACGATGCCGTCCGAGACGGATTCGACGATGCGATGGTAGAGCGCCTCGCTTCTCATGAGGTTCCGCTCCGAACCGGCAGTCGCCAGCTCAACAGCAGCCCAGTCGGCAAGGTGTTCGGCGACAGCCCGATGACGGCCGGACAGCTGTCGGGTCTCAATATCGGCCGCGCACAATGTGCCGAAGGCATCCCCGCCTCCGTCGCGGAGGGGAAAGCCGGCGTAGAAGCGAACCCCAGGGTGGCCGCTCACGAGCGGATAGCGACAGAACCGTTCGTCGAGCGAGGCGTCTTCGACAAACAGGGGTCCGTCGGCCGCGACGACACGGCTTCCGAGCGACGTCCGGTTCGGAACCTCTGCCGGCAACGCACCAACCACCGACTTGAAACACTCCTGGTGCTGATCGATGAGACTCACTGCTGCGATGGGTACATCGAGAGCGATCGATAGCAGCCCGGTAATCCGATCGAGGCGTCGCTGGACCACGGGCTCGAACGTCTCAGTCGCCCGGCTCCCGCCGACTAGATCGTGTTCGGCCTGGTCAGGCATCATCGACATCAATCGCTCCGTCTCTCTTCCGACGGATTGATCGACAGCTCAGACAGCCTCCTGTAGGAGGACTTTCACAGGGGTGCGGGCTCGCTCCGCCGGCCACGATAGGTGAATTGGGGTCTCAATTCTCGGTCCCGGACAACGGGGCGACACAGCATCACTGGCTGTGAATAGCCAACCAGACCACGTTACACACACGACACAACATACTTCTGCACCCGTGTGCAAGCTCAGCGGAAGGCTCCACACTCACCCCTCCGCACTCGCCCCTCCACCCCTACAACTTGGTGGAGACCTGTGGCAGCCGGATAACCGTGAAGAGCTCACTGGAGAGATCCTCCACGACTCGATGGAACTGCGAGAAGTCGACAGGTTTCGTCATATACGCGTTGGCGAAGCCATCATAGGCTTTCGCGATATCTGGTGGTGCATCAGAAGTTGTCAGTACAACCACTGGGATGTCCCGCAACGACGGATCGGACTTTATCTCCAGTAGCACTTCTTGCCCGTTCATCCCCGGCAAGTTCAGATCAAGTAGAACAATATCGGGCGTCGGGACTCTCTGAAATTGGCCCTCTTTCCGAAGGAATTGCATTGCCTCTTCACCATCCTCGACGACGTGAATGTCGGGTAGGAAGTTGTCGTTCTTCAGCCCGATCCTGGCCAATTGGACATCCATCGGGTCATCCTCCACAAG
>JAAETI010000115.1 GCA_024228555.1 bacterium
ATCTAGGTCAGTCGTAGGGTCTTGACGCAGATCGCGGATGGATTGGCCGGGGGGAAAGCATGTAGTGTGTGCGAGGCGTCGTTTCTGGTAGGCGGGTGGCGATGTTGGAGGTAGGCGATGAAACGTACACGGTCGAGAGTATGGAGATGGACACCGCTTGTCGCTCTGTTCGTCGTCGCAGCGACTCTAGGGGCTGCATCGGGTACGGAGGCCCAGATCTCCACGATCACGTTCGCTTCCTTCGGCGACTTCGGTGAGGACGACACCGAGCACGACGAGGTGGCGGCGATGATCAACAGTTGGAGCCCCGACTTCATCATCACCCAGGGCGACAACCGATATGACGACGAGAACCCCACGTTCGACGACATCGTCGGCCAGCGCTACTGCGACTACCTTGCCGGAGTGCAGTCCGGCCCATACTGCGACGGTGGGACCGCTACCGAGAACCGCTTCTTTCCCTCGACCGGCAATCATGATTACCTCGACGGGGGCGGGATTGGCGAGTACCTGGAGTACTTCGACCTTCCTGGCAACGAACTGTACTACGACTTTGTCAAAGGCCCGGTGCATTTCTTCGTGATGGACAGCGGACCCACCGGGTCATTCGATGCCACCCAGCAGAACTGGGTTCAAAGTGGGCTTCAGTCGTCGACGGCACCGTGGCAGGTCGTCTCCTTTCATCATGCCCCGTATTCGTCTGGCGAGGACCATGGCAGCACCGCCAACACGCAGATTGACTTCGCAGCCTGGGGGGCAGATGCTGTTATTGCCGCCCACGACCATACCTATGAGCGTCTTGAGAATGACGGGATCGTGTACTTCGTGAACGGTCTCGGTGGCCGCTCCCAGGACAACTTTGGGCCCACCGTTGCCGGGAGCCAGTTCCGATACAACGACGCCTATGGTGCGATGCGGGTCACGGCGAGCCTGTCGTCGATGATACTCGAGTTCTGGGCTGTCGTTGCCGGTGAGGCTCAGCTGATCGACAGCCACAC
>JAAETI010000116.1 GCA_024228555.1 bacterium
GGACGGCCAACTCGTTTGGACTGAACTGCGCAGTGCCACCTTGTTCCGATCGTTCGAGCAGGACGTTCCAGGTCTCGACTGGTGCTGTCATGCGAGTGTACTCCGGCGAGTCATTACAGAACGCGCGTTAGGCCGCCCAACTATAAAGGTTCTATCTGAAGTCCGAGCCAGAATCTCCACATCGCCCATTAGCACCGCTCCAGGACTCAGATGGAACCGAGTTGTACGAAGCCGCCCATTGGCACGGGCCTTGCGTTTAGGGCTTTGTATCCCTCAGCCAGGGGCCGCACCAGAGTGGGTAAGGCGGTCAGTTTCAGGTCAGATCGCAGCATAGTCGGGCCTTCCCGACGCTGAAAGAGCTCCCCAAGCCCGTTCAGAGCCGGTTGGCGAGAGTTTGACGGGCCAGAGCATACCACAACCGGCCAAGCCAGGCGCACCCCTCCCTGGATCTCGACACACGAGACCGATCGGGGATGCGTCTTCAGCTCGCCAAGGCCACAGCCATGCTCGGTGGCGCCCGAGCGGTGGCCTCCTGCACCTCAGCCAGCGACGGCACTCGCTCCAGTACCTGGAGGTGTCCTTGACCTCAGGCCGGGCACAGTGTCGGATCGACCCCCGTCAAGCGCAGCATCCGCTCTTCCCAGCTCTCCGGTTCCGACTCGTCGTTGGCCGCCGCCGGATCCTGGGTGTCAGGTTCGGAGCTGACCACGCCCAGGAGGTAGCGACATCGCTCCAGGTTCACAGCACGATGGCGGTTGGCGAACAACCCGTAGTAGCGGATGCGGTGGAAGCCCGAGGGCAGCACGTGCATCAGGTAGCGCCTGATGAACTCCACCGCCTCAAGGCTCATGGTCTTGATCTGGCTCTCGTCGCGGTAGTCCTTCCAGTCGAAGACGACCCGATCGTTCTCCAGACCGCGAAGGCGATCATGGCTGATCGCCACCCGATGGGTGTAGCGCGCCAGGTACTGCAAACCGCGCTCGGCGCCGCCGAAGGGTGGCTTGCTGTAGACTACCCATGGCGCGGTATAAAGCTCTTCGAGCCAGCAGCGGTAGGCACTAGGCTGATCTTTCGGATCCAGCCGCTTGGGAAAGACCGGTTGCGCTTGTCGCGCCATCTTCCCAACCTCCTCGAGGAACTTGCCGCGAAAGACGCGACTGAGGGCCTTGACCGGTAGAAAGAAATCGCGACGCGACGCGACCCACCTCTGGCGATCGGCCGACAGACCACCCCCCGGCACGATCACGTGAAGGTGCGGGTGGCAATCCAAGCGCTGTCCCCACGAGTGCAAGACCGCCAAGAACCCGATCTTGGCGCCGAGGCGTTTGGGATTCTCAGCGATCAGCAGCAGCGTGTCGGCAGCAGTGCGAAACAGCAGGTTGTAGAGCGTCTTCGGCTCGGTCAGGAATAGCGGGTTGAGCTCGTGCGGAACGGTGAAGACCAGATGGAAGTACGGCACCGGCAAGAGCTCCTGCTGGCGCTTCTCCAGCCAGCGCTCACGCTCCAGCTTCTGGCACTTCGGGCAGTGCCGATTACGGCACGAGTTGAAGCGCTCGGTGATCACGCCGCACTGATCACAGACGTAAAGATGTCCACCGAGATCCGACGTGCGGCAGCTGGTGATGTCGCGGACCACGCGTTGCTGAGCCGCTGAGAAACGGCCGAACCGCTCTTGGTAGGCGTCGCCATAGAGGCGAAAGATCTCGGCGACTTCCGGAGATGCCGCGCTCATTGCGGGCGCTCCTTCTCAGGCTGATGGTCCATCAACCGGTCGAGCGGATTCACCAGACGATTGATGCCCTCGGGCGTAACCTTCAGGTAAATCAACGTCGATTGGATAGCTCTGTGCCCGAGCAGGTCTCGGATGTAGAGTAGATTGGCACCGTCTTCCATCGAGTGGATGGCGAAGCTGTGACGCAGAGAATGCGGAGTGGCATTCTTACGGATACCGGCCCGCGTCTTGTCTTCTTTAAAGACTTTCTGAAGGGTGCGCAAACATGGCGGGTGTTGCCGATCGCGGCCATAGAACAACCATTCGTCCGGGCGATAGGCTCTATAGTAACTCCGCAACTGCCCGAGCAAGCTCTGGGAGAGCACCGTGTAACGGTCCTTGCTCCCTTTACCATTGCGGACCAGGAGCCGCATTGTCTTGCTATCGATGTCGGTAACGTGAAGCCGCGCGGCCTCGCTCAAACGCATGCCCGAGGAATAGAGCGTCATCCAGATCGTCTGATATTGGACATCAGTGGAGGCTTCCAAGAGCCTGTCGACTTCTTCCCGAGCCAGGTCAATCGGCACCTTCTCCGGCCGTTTGTGCAACGGCAGATCCATACGCCACGCCTTCTTCTTCAAGACACTCTGAAAGAGAAAACGGATGGCGAAGTGATGCTGGTTGATGCTCGAACTAGAGTAACCCGACTCTTTCATATCAAGTATGTATCGCCGGACATCCTTATGCTTTAACCGATTGCTGGGCTTGCCCGCGTGGCGTAGAAAACGCCCGGCGGCACTGTGGTAGGTCCTCACAGTCGCAAAACTGTATCCGACAAGCTTCAGCTCCTCCTCCGTACGTTTCAAGGTGGCTTCGATTCCGTGCTTCATGATCGGTCTCCTATCGTAGACTGGGCAGAATCGCCCAACCGAGGAGACTACACGCGAGCACTGAAGACCGTGTCGATCAGAGAAACTGCGACCAGGTAGAACCCTGGCAGGTTGCAGGCAGAGAAGCTCGGGGCTGGGTCGCAGATCAGCCCCGGACAGGCACCGCAGCGCACGCTACCAGCACAGGTAGCCAGACGTCACTGAGCGGGGAAGCACCCGATGGGCTGGCCTTCTGGAGGGAGGGCCGCCGCGAAGCGGCTTAGTACAACGTCTGTAGATGAGCGCCGGCTCCGCCGTGCGCTCCATCTGAGTGTTAGAAGCCCCATTCTCATTTGTATCTCCAATACTGCGGGGAGAGTCCATAGTCAGTGGTAGGAGTCTTGAAGCGCTCACCGCGCCAGCTCCA
>JAAETI010000117.1 GCA_024228555.1 bacterium
AACCCGATGTGGTCTTCGAAGGGGGCAACGCGGCCTTATCACCAGGCGGAGATGTCGAGCTGCCGGACTCTCTCAGCTTGTTGACAACCAACTACCGAACTCTCGGCAAGCTGCTCACTACCTTCGGAGACACCAGTGGCGCGAGCGCCCTCGCCGCTCGTATGACGACGCGTCTCCAGCGCCGGTATCGGGACTTCTGGCCGGAGACGATCAGAGCCTTGATCGTGCATTCCGCTTCGTGGACCGAGGCAATGTTGGATCGCTATGGCCCACTAAAGCTGAAAGCTGACTGGGAGAATCTCGTTCGGCGCTGCGGATTCGGTGTCCCAAGCCTCGAGCGCGCTCTCTGGAGCGCCGACAATCGCCTGACTCTCGTTGCGCAGGAGTCGCTTCAACCGTTCATCCGCAAGACGGGAGCGACGAGCACAACTCTGAAAGAGCTCCAGATCTACGAGCTCCCATGGCCCATCCAGGATCTTCGGGATTTGGGAAATGAGACCGTAGAGCTGAGAGTTACGCTCTCCTATTTCGTCGAGCCGAATCCATCCGAGCGCGGCTATCAGTACCGTCACCGCTACTCGTCCCATGGCTTCCGCTTCGACGTCCGTGGAGCGGAAGAGAATCTGGACGACTTCCGCAAACGCCTGAACAAGGCAGTGAGCCTGAGCCCGGTAGTCGATGGCTCAGGCGGTCGTGCCGATCAAGTTTGGTGATGTGGCGGATTTGAATCCATCAGCCTGCGTGATCAGGGATCGGCATCTTCCGCGCCCGTAGGGCGCGTCCCATCATCTCCCGCCGAAGGCGGGACCCTGATTTCGCATCCGTAGTATGCGCGCCGCAGGCCATCATCTCCCGCCGAAGGCGGGACCCTGATTTCGCATCCTTAATATGCGCGCCGCAGGCCATCATCTCCCGCCGAAGGCGGGACCGGCTGGTCTCTGGCGCCGCCGTAAAGAGAAAAGCCCCCCAGGGGCTTGACAGCCGTCTGGAGGGCGCGTCTGCTTTCGTTGTCGCCAAACCACGAAAGGAGACGCTCCCTTGTACCAAAGCTTGCTTCAGGATACGAGTTTCTTCGCGCTGCTGCTACAGATAGACGAGGATCTAGCGGCCGAGGTTCGGGCTGCGGGCTGCCCTTGTGGCGGTCCGCTTCACAGTGCGCGGTATCGACGCAAGCCGCGCGGCGGGCCGGCGAGTCTGGGCAGAGCCTACAACCTGCGGGCGAGTTTCTGTTGCGCGGTAGAAGGCTGCCGCCGCCGGGCGACTCCGCCCTCGGTGCGGTTCCTGGGTCGGAAGGTGTTCTTCGGGTTGTGGGTGGTGTTGCTGCCCGTGCTGCGGGAGGGTCCGAAGGCGCAGCGATTGAGCCGGCTGGAGGAGCGCTTCCGCGTGAGCCGTCGGACGCTGTTGCGCTGGCGACGTTGGTGGCGCGAGACGTTTCCGGCGAGTCGATTCTGGCAGGCCGCGCGGGGTCTTTGGTCTCAGCCGGTGGCGACGGAGGCGTTGCCGGGCTCGTTGTTGGCTGCCTTTGCCAGCCTAGAGAGTCCGGGTGAGCAGGTGTTGGCGGTACTGCAATGGCTCGCCCCGCTGAGCAGCAGCCGCTCGTGGGTCTGACCTAGCTGGGAGATGGTCGCTGTGGACCCGCAGAAGATGCGTCTGGATGCCTGTTGGCGGGGCTCTTAGTCTCGGTTGGACGGCGCCACTGATCGGCGTCGTGAAAGGAGAGACTGATGAGCAGACCTTCATCGCACGAGCGTTGGGCCCATCTGCGTTTCGCCGTCGTGGGACCCCTGCTGGCCTCGCCGCCAGGGCGTGGTCAGCTGCGCGAAGAGCTCCAGCGGCTGGCGCAGAAAGTGTGGCAGCACCCGATCACCGGCGAGAGCGTACGTTTCGCTGTATCCACGATCGAGCGCTGGTACTACGCAGCCCGCTCGGGCTCCGATCCGGTGGGTGTACTGCGGCGCAAGCCCCGCAGCGACCGTGGCCGGCAATGGGCGATCAGCGTGTCGCTGAGCGAGGTACTCCGCCAGCAATACAAAGACCACCCGAGCTGGAGCTATCAGCTTCATCTCGACAACTTGGCGACTCGGATCCGGCAAGAGCCGGACCTGGGTCGGCTGCCTTCCTACGCCAGCCTACGGCGCCACATGCTCGCTGAGGGTAGGCGCAAACAGCGCCGAGTGCCGGTCCGCGAGCTGAAGGAAGGCGAGCGTCGCGCCCGCGAGCGTCACGCCTCGCGGGAGGTGCGCAGCTATGAAGCCGAGTACGTCGGCGGACTCTGGCACCTGGACTTCCATCACGGGTCTCGCAAGATCCTCAACGAGCAAGGGCAGTGGACCCGGCCGATTCTGCTCGCCATCCTCGACGACCACTCCCGGTTGGTGTGCCATGCCCAGTGGTACTACCAAGAGACGGCACTGAGTCTCGTCCACGGTCTGCTCCAGGCCTTCTGCAAGCGCGGCCTGCCCCGATCTCTGATGACGGATAACGGCAGCGCGATGATGGCCGGGGAGACCACCCAGGGCCTGCGACGCTTGTCGATCCTGCACCAGACCACCTTGCCCTACAGCCCGCACCAAAACGGCAAGCAAGAAGTCCTCTGGGCTCAGGTCGAGGGGCGCCTGCTCGCCATGCTCGAAGGCGAGCCGGACCTGAGCTTGTCGCAGCTCAACACCGCTACTCTGGCCTGGGTGGAGCTGGAGTACCAGCGTAGCGTTCACTCCGAGATCCAGCAGACGCCCCTGGACCGCTGGCTCGACTCACCCTCCGTCGCCCGACCCTGCCTGCCGCTCGATGAGCTGCGCCTGGCCTTCACTGTCGCCCACACGCGCATCCAGCGCCGCAGCGACGGGACCATCAGCGTGAAAGCAAAACGCTTCGAGGTCCCTTCGCGCTTTCGCCACCTTCGCCAGCTCCACATCCGCTACGTCAGCTGGGATCTGCGCTGCGTCTGGCTCCTGGACGAGCACGCCGGCACCGTGCTCGAGCGCCTCTATCCCCTGGACAAAACCAAGAACGCCGACGGCGTGCGCCGAGCGATCCAGAAGCCACCGAGCGAAGAGCCCCCGTCGCAGGCGCCAGGCATCGCGCCGTTGCTCAAGAAGCTGATGGCCGACTACGCCGCCACCGGACTGCCCCCAGCCTACATCCCACAGGAGGACCCATGACTCAGAAGCTACGCGCCCTCTTCGGGCTCAAATGGAACCCGTTCTCGCCCAATGTACCCGCCGAGGCCCTCTGGAGATCTCCCCAGATCGAGCACTTCTGCTGGCGCATCGAGGAGCTCGTGCGTGAAGGCGGCTTCGCCCTGATCAACGGCGACCCCGGTACCGGCAAGTCCGTCGCATTGCGCATCCTCGCTCATCGTCTCGAACCCCAGCCCGATGTCCTCGCCGCGGTGCTTACACGCCCTCAGAGCAGCCTCGGCGACTTCTACCGCGAGCTCGGAGACCTCTTCGACGTCACGCTGGCACCCCACAATCGCTGGACCGGCTTCAAGACCCTGCGCCAGACCTGGCTCACCCATGTCGAGGCCACCCGGTATCGCCCCATACTGCTCGTCGACGAAGCCCAGGAGATGCTCCCCTCCGTGCTCGCCGAATTGCGCATCCTCGCCTCCACCGACTTCGATTCGCGAGCCATCCTCACCGTCGTCCTGTGCGGCGATCAACGCCTCACCCAGCACTTACGACGTGACGAGCTGCTACCCGTGGCCAGCCGCCTCCGCGTCCGACTCCCGCTCGACTACCTGTCGCCCAAGGAGCTGCTCGAGTGGCTGCGTCACGTCCTTGAACAGGCCGGACAACCTCAGCTCATGACCCCTGAGGTCATGACCACACTCACCGAACACGCCGCCGGAAACCTCCGGGTACTCGCCACCATGGCCAACGAGCTACTCGCCATGGCGGCCCGCCGCGAGCTCACGCAGATCGACCAAAAACTCTACTTCGAGATCTTCGCCAACCAACACAACCGACGTCCAGCCGGCGCAGCACGTCCACAGACAGGCATGAAATGACACTCTCCAACCAACACTACTACGTCCAACGGGTCCTCGACCTCTACCGCGATACCCCCGGCACCTCGGGCCGCGTGCGGCCCGCCGACCGACGCCTCGCCAATACCCTCCACCAGCGGGGAATACCCATCTCGACCATCCAAGGGGCACTCCTACTCGCCGTCGTCAGGCGAACCTCTCGAACACTCGACACCGACCCGCCACAAACCATCCGGTCCTTGCACTATTTTCAGCACGTCATCCAAGAGCTACTAGATCAACCGTTGCCGGACGGTTACCTCGACTACCTCTGCTGGAAACTCGCTCCCCTTCCGCCGAGTCTCGCTGCGCCAGATGAACATCAGATACCGTGATCACGGTACCATCGATTACCGTGATCGCTCTCACTCAGCGGCAGTAGCCACATCTCGCCACCAGGAATTCAGGGCCTCAGTGCCGTCGCCAATCGGAGTCCAGGCATCTTCCAGCAGATCCAGAACATTAGACCAACGCTCGCTGGGCGCTGGTGCCGAGTGGGTACCGGCCGGGTCCGCCGTCAGCTCGCTTTCGGTCAGGAAGGTCTTCTCAGGCGGAAGCGGCAGGGCAGCGGCAATTCCCGTGGCCTGCAACAGAAGGCTGAAGCACAGGAACTGGCTGATCCATCTACGGAAGTTCGTGCTGCTCTGACATCGCATGGTTCGATCCTCTCCAGAAGATAGGGACGGGATCCGTCAGGGCGTCGGCGGCGAGCGCCTCGAAGCGGCGAACGGCGAAGAGTAAGTATTCGCCTAGCCTATCAGGTCGCCACGAAGATCCACGACCCTGCCCTGCACCTCCGAGGGCCAGCTCCGTTGCGGCGAACCGTTGTTGAGGGGGCACTCTTGGGGCAACACTGGCCAATAGCACCCAACTGCTTACAACACGGAACAACGCATGGGCTCCTGCAACTTCGGTGGTTGCCTATTGTGATATGTTGTGGACCGTTGGGTTGGTTGCCCTGAAAGGGTTCCATGCGCGCGCTTCGGGTGTAGGCCATCAGAAGACTCCTTGGTGAGGTTGTATTCTCGTTCCCGTGCCCGCCGTGCACTTCGACGCTATGGAACCGTCGAGCGTCCCATTCGGACCAGCGGCAGGAAACTCATCAGATTGGAGGTCTGCTCCATCGCACAGGGGTCCCCCTGCTCGAGAACGGCATGCGCATCAGGGGCGCCCCTCAGCCATCTGGTTACCGCTCAGCGAAGCTGCCAACCCTACGCCTGCCACAGACCATAGATGCGGCTGTGGCGCCCCTCTGCATGCGCTTTGTTATGCGGCCGGCCTCTGCCGTGACGTCCTGGTATGACGCTGGAAGCGACCTCTTTCCCTCTCAACGCACCCATCCTGTATATGAGAGGCTGCCGTCGCCGAAATTGCCCCGAACTTGCAATTCACCTTCGAGTCCTTGACCGAGCGAAATCCGCCCCGCCACGTCTCCGCCAGCCTGAACCCTGGCAACGTAGCTCAACTTGCCTGAGACCGCAGAACCGTTCGCTGTCCCTGCGAACGTTCCGTGCGCGATCCAGTCCTCATCGAAGGTCCCGGCCGACATTCCGCAGGGGCCGTAAACGACAATGCGGTAATCGATCATCATCGTGCCGGAGAGCGTGCCGGAGATGGAATAGGACTGCTTGAGCTCAACGAGGCAACTCTTGCCGACCTCGGTTTTCACGGGGAGCTCCGTGGGGGGGCCTGTCGGCGCGAACGAACCCGATGCCTCCTTCCCATCGGGCGGTTTCGATAGCTCGTCAGACAAGCGAGCCGTGGCCATGCACCCTGCTAACCAGAACATGCCGACTGCAAGTGTGACCAAGTGCGTGGCTTTTCCGATCATCATGACTCCCTCCTCTTGGTGACGGTGTGCTCAAACGGCCGCATAACTACTCTGCCAATAAGCTGTAAACGCATTCTCAGCCAGCTACTAGATACACTTGAAATCAGTGATG
>JAAETI010000118.1 GCA_024228555.1 bacterium
ACCACGGGAGGTCCTCATGGAAAGACAGATGTTGCTGCATCTGGCCTACAGCGATCAGGAAGTGCTTCGGCGGCTCTGGGAGCAGATCCCAGAAGAGAATCGAAAGGAACTCACGGAGCGAGTTGCACGGTTGATTGCGCAAGCCGCGCGCGAGATATCACCCCCACAACAAGAGGAGTCCAATCATGAAGTCGGCAATCAGTGATTCATGCCGGAAGGTAACGTCCGAGCACTTCGAGCGCTTGGCGTGTGTCTACGTACGGCAGTCTTCGCCCGAGCAAGTCAGAGACAACGTTGAGAGTGCCCGTAGGCAGTACGAGATGGCCGATTGGGCGGGCAAGGTCGGATGGCCTAGCGCACGTATTCGGGTAATCGATGAGGATCAGGGTAAGAGTGGTGCGTCGCCGAACTCGCGCGAGGGCTTCCTTGAGCTCGTCTCTCTGGTTGCGAACCGCGAGGTCGGGATCGTCATCAGTCTCGAGTTATCCCGCTTGGCGCGGAATAATCCCGACTGGAGCCAGATAATTTACATGTGTCGATACACGGGCACTCTGCTCGCGGATGAGTTCGGCATCTACGATCCTGCTGACGGAGGAGAGCGCATGATGCTCAATGTGCGGGGCCAGGTGAGTGAGTTGGAACGAGATAACTCGGTTCATCGCATGGTGGAGGCACGCTGGAGCAAGGCGAAACGAGGAGAGCTTCACTACGCCCCTCCGGCAGGCTATGACATCGACGACAGCGGTCGACTTGTTATGAGTTGTGACGAGACCGTGATCGATGCGATCCAGATGGTGTTCAGGAAGTTCGAGGA
>JAAETI010000119.1 GCA_024228555.1 bacterium
GAGGAGCTCACACGGCTCAACGGCGAGCTCACCCAGTTCACCTACAGCGCATCTCACGATTTGAAGGCCCCGTTGACGACCCTGGATGGCTTGTTGGGCTGCTTGGCCGAGGATGCCGCAGCAGGGGCCATGGACGAAGTCCTCCTCAACGCCGATCGAGCGCAGGTATTGGCGAGGCGGCTGGCTGGTCTCCTCGAAAGTACTCTCGGGCTTGTTCAGTCTGAGAGCCTTGCCTCCGATGCTGAGCGAATAGATCTGGCGGAGATGGTGGACGAGGTGGGGCAAGCCCTCGAAGGTGCCCTGAGCGCATATGACGTGGAGCTGTACAACGAGATTCCAATAGGGTGCGAGCTAGTCGTGCAGAGCATACGGCTCAGGCAGATCCTAGAGAATCTGATCAGCAACGCAGCGAAGTATTCCGACTGTTCAAAGAACGGTTCTTTCGTCAGGATCTCCATCGAGCGGGACTTGGATTGCCACAAAATCACGGTTGCCGACAATGGTGTTGGAATACCGGAGCAGTCACACGCTGATGTATTCAAGCGCTTTCGCCGATTCGGCGACCAATCGATCGATGGTACCGGTGTCGGTCTGGCACTGGTGGAACAGCACGTCGTCAGAATGAAGGGCGAAATCACCTTCGAGAGTTCACCCAAGGGAACGGTTTTTGTAGTAGCTCTTCCACGGGCGATCGGTATTTGGTCAGAGTCGTCACCGTCACTGTGATGGGGTGACGTCTGCAGGACGACTAGCATCACGAGAGAGTGAGCATATGAAGGTAAGAGTAATGATCATAGATGACGAGGAAGTAGACCGCTACTTGGCGATGAGGGTCCTCAGTAAGTTTGGTGAAATCGGCCGCGTCGTAGAGTTTGAGGATGGAGCGGAGGCATTCGAAGCCCTGTCGTCACCCGACTTCAGACGTGAGTGGGAATCTCCACCACCTGCGTTGATACTCCTCGACATCAATATGCCTCGGATGACCGGATTCGAGTTTCTCGACCAAATACTGCAGTTCAAAGATGAGGCGGTGTCTTCGTGGGATGGTTGCGTCATCCTCATGGTGACCTCGTCGGACCATTTCGGGGACAAGGAACGCGCTGCTGCCTATGATGCTGTGAAGGGGTATATTCAAAAGCCGATCAGCGAGGACAAGCTCAGGATGATCCTCAATGAGCACTACCCTGGCCTACTCGTCGACAGGTAGCCGGCCCTGGGTTCAGAAGGGTGGTTGCTCTCGGCTGGTCGATGGCGCCGTTGCTGTGGAGGTTGAATCAGCTCCACTCGACTCTATAGATGTATCAGTCTGAATGTGATTGGCCAAATAGGGCGAGCCTTCTACTACTGAATTCTTTTCCATCAAATCCTAGGTATCATTGTTTTGGAGGTTGTGGTCGTCTACGGTTGCTGCTAGCGGGTGTGGAGAGGCAGCAGGGATGGGACTTGTCCTACTTTTAGTTCGTCGCACTCAACCGCTCGGTGTCGTCGCATGAACGTCCAGCCGATCAAACCAATCGTTGTGTCGGCGTCTATGCCGCTGAGGTCACTGGCCAGTGGTCATCGACTTGCCTCGTGGATACTTGCCTCGGCGACGTTCGTGGCTCTAGCGGCAGCCAGCGCGGCTTGGACGTTACTCAGGAGCACGGCGGGCTCACCGTCGAATGGTGACCGGTTCGCCGTCGTCGCTACCGTCGTCGTCTTCCTTTTGCTAGCGGGGCGCGGGCACTTTCGGATACGGATGATGTCAGAGGCGACAGCGAGAGTGCCAGCGATCGTGGCCTCAGTGGCCACCGGCGGCTGTCTCGCCTTGGTGGTTGCGGCGCTCAGCCCTTCTGCGGAGCCTCCGCTGGGAGCAGCTGCGACCCTATTTGGTGCCTTGCTTCTCGCC
>JAAETI010000120.1 GCA_024228555.1 bacterium
CGGCTTCGGGAATGGTCGATGCTATTGCTCGAATCTCAAGCGGGACTTCGGCGTTGAACCCGAAGGACTCGGCAGTCCCGACTAGCTGTTCGGCCCCAACTTCCATGCCCAGCATCCCAAAGATGGTGTTGCAGGAGTTGATGAACGCAGTCGACAGCGGCACCTCTGTTCCCGGTCCGCAGGTCTTGCCGTTGAAGTTGCTGATGGTGGCGGTTGAGCCAGGCAACTCAAGCTCGACGGGGTTGGGGAAGGGGGTCCCGGTCGATGCAATGCCAGATTCGAGAGCGGAAGCCGAAGTGATCACCTTGAACGTCGATCCGGGGGCATAGGAGGCGGCGGTTGCACGGTTGAGAAGCGGCTCGTCGGGGTCCTGCTCTAGTTCCGTTCCTGTTGGTCCTGCACTAGGGCCGGTCAGCGTGTTGGGGTCAAACTCGGGGGTCGACACCATCGCCAGGATCTCTCCGGTTGATGGATCGAGAGCCACCACGGCACCACGTTGGTTGCCAAGTGCTTCCCGAGCCACGACTTGGAGGTCGTGTTCAAGGGTAAGGCGGAGGCCTTTGGGTCGGATATCGCCCCCGAGCAGAGCTGACAGGACACCCGAAATGGTGGCATCGCGATTCGACACGAGATCGTCCCCGTGGGTCGCCTCGATGCCCCGGCTGCCAAACAACAGGGTGGTATATCCAACGGTGTGGCCGTACAAGGCACCCTCCGGGTAAGTGCGTCGGAAAACGAGCGGGTCATCGGGATCCGCTTCCGACCTCGCGACTACAACGCCGTCGGCGGTGATGATGGTTCCCCTCTCCCTGCCGGTACGCCCTGTCGCCACTCGTACGTTGCGGGGATCGTCCCGATACTCGGGACCGAGGATCACCTGGTGATAGGTGACCGCCGCGGCCAAAACGACAAAGGCTGCGAATACCGCTGCTGCCAGGACACGGATCGGACGATTCATGTGCGCTCCCCATGCGAGGTGCGCACCAGCAATGCGACGAGGACCATATTTGCCAGGAGTGACGAGCCGCCGTACGACATGAACGGCAGCGTGATGCCGGTAACGGGGAAAAGGCGGAGGACTCCGGCCAGGATCAGGATCGATTGGACGGCAATGACAATTGTGAGTCCAAAAGCGAGGAACTTCCTGAATACATCACGGGACCGAATCGCGATACCAAACCCTGCTGCAACCAGAAGGGCAAACCCGGCAAGTACAGCGATGGAGCCGGCGAAGCCCATTTCTTCTGCCACCGACGCAAAGATGAAGTCTGTTGATGCCGCGGGGATGAGATCGGGTCTGCCCAGACCGAGCCCGCTGCCGGTGAGGGAGCCGCTCCCCATCGCAAAAAGGCCCTGGACGATCTGGTACCCGGCGTCCGCAAAATCATCGAACGGATGCAGCCAGGCAACTACTCGTCTCTGTACATGGTCGAATGCCCGGTAGGCGACAAAGCCGCCGCCGGCGACAATCACGAAACCGGTGACCAGATAGGCGGCACGCCCGGTGGCGACGTAGACCATGGTGATGAAGAGAGCGAACAAGAGCAGAGACGCACCGAGGTCGCGTTGGTATACGAGGACGGCGAAGCTGGCCGTGGCGGCGATGATGATGGGGCCGAGTTGACGTGGTTCGGGGAGACCAATCGGCCCGATCCTCCGTCCCGTTGTTGCCATCGCAAGATGTCGATCGGCCAAGTACGAGGCGAGGAAGATGACCAGCAGAACTTTGGCGATTTCTCCCGGTTGGAAGCTCAGCGATCGTGTCCCCATCGGAAGCTCCAGCCGTACCCAGAGCCGCGACCCGTTGACCTCGGCACCATGAAGCGGCCACGATTCGGGCAACAGCGGCAGAAGCAACAGAGCAACGGCGGCCGCCAGAAAGAGGTATCGGTACCTGCGTAGCATCACGACGCCTTCGTCGCGAAGTAGGAGCAGCACCGTGGTCGTTGCCGCTCCAGCCAACAGCAGTGACCAGCGTTGGATGGCGGCAAGGCCCGGGTCGAGCCGATAGATCTCCGTGAACCCTATTGCCGCAAGGAAGGCCGCGATCGGGAAGAGATAAGGGTTGCCTTCGGGAGCCCAGCGACGCAATGCCATGTGGACGGAGCCGAAGCTGACCGCAAATACCAGGAAGGTCAGTGCGACCTGGGCATCAAAACCGTTCCCGGTGGCGAAGTTGACGAGGGCGACGCCCATGGATGCGACCACGGCGGCTGCTGCCAGAAGTGCCGCCTCGGCGTTCCGTGTCACAGCGAGACGTCCACCACCGCCACGGTCGTGTTGTCCGTACCCCCCGCGGCGTTGGCGGCCTCGACCAATGACCAGGCAGCGTCCGATGGCGACGATGCAGCTTTGAGCTTGGCTGCGATTTCCCGGTCACGCAGCATGCTGTTCAATCCATCCGAGCAGATGACGATCCGATCATTTGGTTTCAGCTCAATTTCGAATTCGTCGACGTTGACCTCTGGCGTGCCAATCACCCGGGTCACCAGGTGACGGCGAGGGTGAGTATTCGCTTCCTCGGCGGTGATTTGGCCCATGGCGACAAGCTCGGCAACGAAAGTGTGGTCGCTGGTCAGCTGTCGAAGCTCATCGTCGCGGTACAAGTAGAGCCGGCTGTCTCCGATATGGCCGATACGGACCGAACCATCGGGGAGAAAGAGACCGAGAGTGAGGGTTGTGCCCATTCCGGACAGCGTGGAGTCGTCGGCGACGGCAGCGACGACGGCGTCATTACCGTTGCGGACCCGCTCCCCTGGGGTGATTTCGGAGGTGGCCCCTTCAACGAATGCGGCGTCGATGGCAACGCGCGAGGCGACCTCTCCGGCCACTGCGCCTCCCATGCCATCGGCAACGGCAATGACCACCGGCTCCTCGGTGGAGCCGTCATTGACCGGTCGCACCGAGTCCTCGTTGCCGGCGCGGACCAGTCCAACATGTGTTGCGCTCGCCCAGGTGTATCTCATTTGATCCGTTGTCTATTTGTAGAGGGACAAGATATCCGCAAATCGAGTTTGCGCCGCTAGACCCTACTTTGGCACTGGGCGCAAGGATAAGCGATGCCGTTGGGAGGCCGTCGGGTACCTCTTGGTCAATACCCATGTCGTTGATGGCTAGCGAACCTCGATGATTGTCTTGCCAATCTGGACGGCGTCACCCTTTTGCAGATCCGTGGGAACAGTGACCCTGCGTCCGTTGACGTAGGTTCCATTCGTTGATCCCAGGTCATTGAGAACGACCGAGTCGTCTTGCACCCCGATCCTGACGTGGAACTCCGATGCGTAGGCGTCATCGACGTAGATGTCGGCATCCTCGCTGCGCCCCAGAACTGCCGGAGCGCCGATCGGGAAGCGTTGCCCTGCGATCGTGTCGGAGCGCACCACAACCAACTCGCCACCCTTCTTGGAGCGCCGCACAGACTGCGATGGTCCGATGTGGGCTCCGATCGATCGGCCTATCTGCCACAGGAAGAGGTAGATGAGGGCGATGAAGATCAGCTTCAACAGGTTTAGAAACAGTGCCGGCACGTGACCCTCTCAGCTCAATCGGACCGAAAAGGTCGTCGGCCCGAATGACAGCATATCGCCGGAACCGGTCTCGACCGGATCTGTTGCTACCGGCTTGCCGTTGATGGAGGTTCCATTGGCGGAATTCAGGTCCGCGACCCAGAGCCGGCCACCTTGGCGGAATACAACGGCATGGTTGCGGGAGATCTCCGCTTCCTCGAGATTGATGTCGGCGGTTTCGGACCTTCCAATGACACAGCGGTTGTCGGTGAGTTGAAAGGCGCGACTGCCGCGGTGCTCGGCGAGTTCCCCCCATGAAGCCTGGGTTGCGGGCATCGGGGTGGCCGCACATTTGATCGAGCCACGTCCGACAGATGGGTCTGTTGTGATCGTGACCGACACGGGGCCACCGGTGCGCCAACCGCGATCGGCAGCCGTCGCCGCCAGCGTTGCGGTCAATTCGGCGGTGAGGTGGGTTGTGTCGAGGCCGGGGTCGAGATCAGCCTCGCTCACCGCCACCTCGAAGTGGTTGGGAATGCTGGGGCCGGCTGGTCCGTCGTTCACCATTAGGTCGGCCTGCCGCACCAAACGGTTGGCGAGGTCAACCGGATGCATGCGGCCCCGGAAGACGGCAGCCGACAAACCATCGGCGAACCGCTCCAGCTGTTTCTCGAGACTTCTGGCAATACCCACAGCGGGATTGTACGAACTACTGAGCGCTAGCGGGCGGGAACGATGGCCCTAGCCCCTGTCTTCGCTCAGCGGGACCGATCCGTCGTGCCTGTGATATTCGGCGTGGGCGTCAAGCAGTGCCTCCCAGTTTGTCGAACATGTCGGCAGTTGCTCCAGCGGCGAGCGCCAGGAAGAACAGCGGAAGTGTCGAGGCGGCCGCCATCAGGCGACGGGCGACGGTCAACCATTGGGGCAGTCGACGAATGGTCGCTGCTGAGTCGTATACGTTGCTGAGGTGATACCATCCTGGCCCCAATCCGGGCGAGTGGCGGAATTGGCAGACGCGCAGGATTCAGGTTCCTGTGAGGTAACACTCGTGAGGGTTCAAGTCCCTCCTCGCCCACGCTCATGGCATATTCCGACTTCGCACCGCCCCGCCGGTCGCGGCGGCGACGAAGAGTCGTCGTACTCATTGTTCTTCTAGTGATAGTGGGTGTTCTTGCTCTTGCGGTCCGCTACAGGACCGAACGTCGCGAGAGCATCGACTATCTAGCCACAGCCGAAGAGGTTGCGCTGCTGCATGCCGAAATGGCCGACCAACTCGGGACCCTGCTTCAGGAACTGGGGCAGGAGGACCGGCCGACGGTTGTGCTGCGACTTGAATCCCTGGCGGCCGACGCCAAGGACTCGAGTTCCAGGCTCGAGGAACTCGTGGTCACACGACCCGTTGCCGAGGCGGCTGGGTTGATGGCTGTCGCCGTTTCTTCATGGAGCGACGGTATTGCCCTACTCGACGAGGCAATCGTTGCGATTCTCGACGCCGAGGTTGGAGATCTGTCGGCCGATGAGGACTTGCGAGCGGCTTTTGAGATGTTGAGTCTTGGTGACCGTGCCTACGAGATGGCTGTGGCATCGGTGGCAGGGTTGGATCCCGACATCGTCTCGATGCAATTTCCTGCAGTGACCTACACCACCGGCGAATACGTCTCTCTCTATGATGCTGTGGTCATTGCGGAACGGCTGCGCCGGCTCGGCGGGTTGTCCGAGACGAGGGATGTCGCGTTGTCTGCAGTGACCATTCCTGAGCCGGTGAGCGAGGGTGTTGGTGGGGTTTGGGCGATCCCGTTCTCAGAGGAACTTGCGCTGGAGGTCGTGGTCAGCAACACCGGCAATGTGGTCGTCGAGAAGATCACCGTGATTGTCACCTTGCAGCAAGTCGGGGTCGCCGAAGAGGTCGCACCGCTTGGCCAGCTGATACCGTCTATCGAGCCCGGCCAGTCGGAACGCTTGTTGTTCGAGAACTTGGCCGCCGAAACCGGGATTGTCTACACCATTGATGCAGAAGCAACGATCGAGGGTGGCGGGGACACCACCGATGACAACAGCTTCAACCTTGTGTTCGAGAGGAACGCCGAATGATTGAGATAGCGATGGTTGTGGCCATCGTCGCCCTTGTTGGTGTGATTGTTGTGGCCTTTCAGGCCAACGGTCTTCGCAAACGGCTGGATTCGGTCCCTGCCGACGAGAATGTGTTTGCGATCCTGAAGGGTGTCGACAACGAACTGGGCAGGCTCGATGCGGTCACTGCTTCTTATGAGCCGCGGCTGGCCGCGGTTGAGCACCTCATCCCCCATGCGATTGTCAACACTGGTGTCGTCAACTACGACGCGTTCGGCGACATCGCAGGGAACCTGTCCCGCTCGTTGGCTCTGCTGAGTGTTGATGGGGATGGTGTCGTACTCTCGATCCTGGTGGGACGGCTCGATGTCAGGGTTTACACCAAAGAGGTTCGTGACTTCCGCGGCGTCGAGGAGCTGTCCCCTGAGGAGATGGAAGCGGTGACCCGCGCCGGTGGCCAGTAATGTGTAGCCCGTCATGATTGATCCACGTATTCTCCGCACCGAACCCGAACTACTCAAGACGTCTCTCGAGCTCCGCGGTATCGACCTCGACGTCGACGCCTTGGTTGTCCTCGATGAACGTCGTCGCATCGAACGTGTCAAAGCGGAAGAGATCCGCTCTGAACAGAAGACGGTCGGCAAGTCCGTCTCCAAGCTCGACGGCGATGAGCGTCAGGCTGCGATCAGCCGCGCCGGCGACCTATCGGAGGCCTACAAGACAAGTTTGGCGTTCGCCGATGCTTCTGACGCCGAGTTCAACGACATCTGGGTTTCGCTTCCCAACCTGGTCGACCCGACGGCGGCGTCCGGCACCGAAGAGGAAGACGCCGAGTTGGTGAGCAAGTGGGGCGACCCACCCGAAGGTGAGTTCCTCGACCATCTCGAGCTGGGCGAGAGGCACGGTTTCCTTGATGTGGAACGTGCGGCCAAGGTTTCTGGCAGCCGGTTTGGGTTCCTGCTTGGTCCGCTGGTGCGGTTGGAGTTCGGGTTGGTCAGCTATGCGCTCGACAAGCTGGAACCTCATGGATTCACTCCGGTGATCCCCCCGGTGCTGGTTCGTGATCATGCGCTGTACGGCACAGGGTTCTTCCCCGGTGACAGGGACCAGGTGTACTCGCTTGCCGACGATGATCTGTATCTGATCGGGACGTCGGAAGTAGCGCTGGCTGCGATGCATAGCGACGAGATTCTCGACAAGGACAGGTTTCCGATGCGGTATGCCGGGTTCTCGACGTGTTTCCGTCGTGAGTCTGGAACCTACGGCAAGGACACCAGAGGCATTTTCCGGGTTCACCAGTTCGACAAGGTCGAGATGTTCTCGTTCGTCCACCCGGACACCGCCAAGGATGAGCATGATTTCCTGCTGGCGCGGGAAGAGGAATTGGTGCAGGGTCTTGGCATTCCGTATCGGGTGATGAATATCGCGGCGGGCGACCTTGGTGCATCTGCTGCGAAGAAGTACGACATCGAAGCGTGGTTCCCCGGTCAGGGTCGCTATCGCGAGATCACGTCGACGTCGAACACCACCGACTACCAGTCGCGGCGTCTCAAGATTCGATTCCGTGGTGATGAGGGCAACCAGTTGGCCCATACGCTCAACGGAACAGCGATCGCAATGGGCCGCTGGCTGATTGCCATTGTCGAGAACTATCAGCAGCCCGATGGCTCGATAGTGGTGCCTGAGGCGCTGCGGCCATATGTCGGGTTCGAGTCGATCGGCTGACGTTGAGCAACGGGTCGGTCTTCACTGACATTGCGGACAAGTACGACCGGATCAACCGCATCCTTTCGTTTGGCCGCGACCAAGTGTGGCGGCAGCGGGTAATCGAGAAGCTCCCCGCGGGAAGGCTGCTGGATCTTGGTGGCGGAACCGGTGCCGCTAACGAGGTGTTTGGGGACCGTGACGTGGTTGCCCTCGATCCTTCGCCGGAGATGCTTAGTCTCAATGCTGCGGTGCAACGAACTGTCGCAGTGGGGGAGAGTCTGCCGTTTGGCGACGGATCGTTCGATGCCGTGTTCTCGGCCTATGTCTTTCGCAACCTCGACTCGGTTGAGCAAACCGTTGCCGAGGTGGCCAGGGTGCTGCGACCCGGTGGCCGTCTCGGGGTAGTGGGTCTGGGTCGACCCCGATCTCGGGGAGCAGCCGCACTACATCGGGCAGGTTCGTCAGTCGTGCTGCCCGTGGTGGGCACGATTGCCGGTGCTCGTGAGGAGTACGTCTACCTCAACCGATCCTTGGACAAGCTTCCCCCGCCCGAAGTGCTGTTCGAAGATACCCCATTGCGCAAGGTGGCCCTGTGGCGCATGGGCCCCCTCGGCTTCGTCTACGGAGTAGTCCTCGAAAAGGTGTAGTCCTAGAGGGCTACGGCGCAAAGCACGCTTCTGCGGACCGTGGCCCCTCGTTGCTATTCAGGTCCACCGCACTGATCTGGTAGCAGTCCTGGCCGACGATCAGAGAGCGTGGCCAGTCGATGATGTACCACCTGTTCCCTGTGGTCGGCTCCGGACCGAAGGAGGGATTGGCGAGCAGCGTCTTGGTGCCACCGGCAAGGTCGCTATGCCAGACGTTGTAGTCGCCGACGTCGCCTTCGGGCACTTTGTCCCAATAGACAGCGATCTCGCCAGACCCGCCGCCCAACGTAGCGATGACCCCGGTCACCTGAGAAGGAGTGCCGGGAATCGGATCGAAGCAAGCCTCCGCGGAACGGGGTCCCTCTTGGCCCGCCATGTCGACGGCACTCACCTGGTAGCAGTCGTACCCGATGTCCTGCGAGACCGGCCAGTCGACGATCCACCACCGGTTGCCACTTGTCGGTTCCGGACCAACGTACGGATCCGTGACCAATGTCTTGGTGAAGCCGGGAACGTAGCTGTACCAGATGTTGTAGTGGTCGATGTCGAGATCGGGAGCAGTATCCCAAAACACAGCAACCTCGCTAGAGGCACCGCCCGTTGTTACAGATAAGCCGGTGACCTGCGCAGGGGCGGTGTCGAGACCGCGGCGAAGGAAGGCCGCCATCTGCTCCCGCGTCACGAAGCCGTTCGGGCAGTAGTGGTCGTTGGTTGGTGGGTTGCAGCCTTGGGTGATGCCGGCGGTGTAGAGAATGTCGATGCTGGTTTCGAAGATGTTGCCGTCATCGTCAGTGAAGTGATCGCCCCCACCGTCATCAGTCAATCCCA
>JAAETI010000121.1 GCA_024228555.1 bacterium
ACGCTCCAGCTCAAGCGGTTGCCGGCGCGGGTGCGACGCACGCTACCGACGCTGTGTGAAGGTGGCTTCGTCGAGCGCGCGGAGAATCTCCTGGCCTTCGGCCTGCCGGGGCGTGGCAAGACGCATCTGGTGTGTGCCATCGGCCACGAGCTCGTCGACCGTGGCTACAAGGTGCTGCTCACGCCGGCCTACCGCTTGGTCCAGCGCCTGCTCGCCGCCAAGCGCGAGCTCATGCTGCCGCTCGAGATGCGCCGGCTGGACCGCATCGACGCGATCATCCTCGACGACATCGGCTACATCCAGCAGGATCGTGAGGAGATGGAGGTGCTCTTCACGCTCCTGGCGGAGCGCTACGAGCGGCGCAGCGTGATCCTCACCAGCAACCTGGTCTTCTCCCAGTGGGACAAGATCTTCAAAGATCCGATGACCACCGCGGCCGCCATCGATCGGTTGGTCCACCACTCGACGATCCTCGAGCTCACGGGCAAGAGCTTCCGCAACGAGGAGGCGGAGAAACGCCAACGCGAGCAACGACGCCGGTCGGCTCCAGTGAGGGAGAAAAGAAGTTAGAAGGGCGCACGCGGCGGACTGCCCCTCGCTTCGCTTGCCACGCCCTACGCCGTCCGCCGCGCGCGCCCCGGAGGCACGCTCCTGGCTTCGCCAGATCGCAATGGAATATGAGCTGCGCGCGGTCGCCGGCGAACGACGCGGAGGCGGCGAGTAAGCGACCACACATCTTCGAGCGACGTAGCCAATATCGCCCGCTGACCAGCAGATTCAACGAAGGTAAGCCAACGGGTGTCCGCCGCAGGCCGACGCACAAGGAACGCGCTCCCGGCTGCCAGCTCGGCAGGCTGGTGTCCACGGCCACGCTCGCGACAGGCGGGGATCTCCCCTCCGGCCGTTCGCATGGACGAATCTCGGCGCGTGCTGGCGCCCACCGCGTGCACAATTCTAGCTGTCGTCACGCACAATTGTAGTTGACATCGGGCACGCACCTCCGCCGTGGAAGCATTCGGAGGCAGTTCGCTTGTAGTGCGGGAGTCCGGCGGCGATCATCGCCGC
>JAAETI010000122.1 GCA_024228555.1 bacterium
GCCGGTAACCGAGCTGAAACCCGGGCCAAGAACGACTTCCTCATCGACCATGCGGCGCCGCACCACTGCAGCCAACAGAGGCGAGAGGCGGCTGTCCTCGTTGTTGACCGCCTCACTGAGGACCCCATTGAGATTGCCCCAGCCTTCAGTCGATAGATCGGGCCCGTCGACGTCGTGGCTCCCGCCGATCAGGGACCCTACGAGCTCAGGAAGTGTCTCACCGAAACGCTGAAAGAACGTCGCCCCCTGAGTCTGGCCATGATCGGAGAGAACGACGACATGGTAGGGGCGTGGCGCCTCTGCCATCGCTCGTTCGAGCCGAGCGAACTGCTGATCGAGCCGCCACAGCGTCTCCAGGGCATCGGGAGCAGAGATACCTGAGTGATGCGCGACCTCGTCGTAGCCCACGAAATCGGCGTATGCGGTCGGGACTCCACGATAGATGTCGCCCAGCAACGTATACACCGTGAGATCACGGAGCATCACTGTTGTCGCCACCCTCAGCAGGGGATAGACGCCGGACCGACGCTGCCTTGGTTGGATGTCGCGACGGCGAGTACGCCAGGCCGCGGCCAGCTCTCGACCGATCTCGGCCACGCTGAGAACGAGCAAACGAGTGATGGCGTTGGGATCGCTGAGGAAGTAGGTCAGCCCGTGTCGACGCCCATGGGAGCGGTCGGTGATGGTACTGAACGTGAACATCGAGTCC
>JAAETI010000123.1 GCA_024228555.1 bacterium
CGGAGCAGAGCTTGCAGGCGCCAGTCGTACAATGAGGGCATGGCCCTCATTCCAATTCTGTTTCTGCTCATCATCGGTATCGCCTACTTCGCATGGAAGTCTCACCAGAAGACCGTGCAGACGTGGCGCCGGATTGCCTCCGAACTCGGGTTGGAGATCTCGGTGAAGAGTTCAATGGCGCGGCCGGCAATGCGGGGGACCTTCAACGGGTTACCGGTCACCATCGATACGTATACCCAGCGCTCGGGCAATAGCAACACCACATACACACGGTACCGAGTCAACTACCCACCGCTTGGGCTTGGATTGAAGATGCGGCGCGAGGGCGGCCTCTCGTTCATTGGCAAGCTGTTCGGCATCGAGGATGCCCAAGTAGGCGATCCAGTCTTTGACGAAGCCTTCAAGATCAGCACGTCGGATCAGCCGCGCCTCAGCGCATTTCTGACCCCATCGGTTAGATCGAGCTTGCTCCGGCTGATGGCGTCATATCCGAGCGCCGTAATCACCGACAACAGCATCCAGGTCGTCAAAGCCCGGTTCGAGGGCAACGGCGATGTGCTCGCGTCCACGACACAGCGGATCGTGGCTACTGCCCAGCAGATGGCGTCACCATCAGCTGGTGTGAGCGACACCATGGTGAAAGGGCGAGAACAGGGCCTACTCGGCGACGTTGCCGAACGAATCCGCGAGGCCGTCGAAAGCCATCCGGAGGACGTTGACCAACGCATCTTCGAGCTGGAAACCCTCGCAGCTGCTGGCGACGACACCCAAGCCGCCGAGCGCCTCCGAGAGCTCGAGCGCATGGCGCCGGCAGACCCCGATGTCGCCGGCTGGAAGCAAGCACTCGACACCCCGGCGCAGCCTTCGTCAGAGATGTCCGAAACGATCGACGTTGATGTGCTCGCCAAGGACCTCTTCGGGGGCGAAGACCTCAGCTTTGAAACCAGAACCAAGTTCAACAGCCAATACGCCGGCAGAAAGATCAGCTGGGAAGGCAAAGTCAAGCAGGTACGGGAGAGCGGTGACAAGGCGCAGGCCACAATCGTTGTGGCCACGGTTCACAACGACCTGTACGGCAACACCGATATCGCCGTTGTCGTCGATGGTGTCTCCAGACCAGTTCCCGGCGAGAACCAGCAAGTGACGGTGTCCGGCACCCTGAACACTATCGATCCGCTGATGCGAAACCTGTTCGTGACCGACGCCCGCCTCAGCTAGGCGCGGTGACTCCTCGGAAGCGTATTGTCACCCCATGAGCAAAACCATATTTGATCTGAGCGATCTTGCCGGAATCGATCGCTACAAGCTACTAACCGGCCTCGTTATTCCCCGACCTATCGGCTGGGTGGGGTCGCGCGACGGCAGCGGTTGCAACAATCTGGCGCCGTACTCCTACTTCAACCTCGTGGCAGCAACACCACCGACCGCCATCTTCTCGGCGGGTCGGCCCGACGGACGCATCAAGGACTCTCTGGCGAACGTGATGGCGACCGGAGAGTTCACCTTGAGCATTGTCGATGAGTCGCTCACCGGTGCGATGCACGCCAGCTCCGAACAGTTCCCTCCGGATGTAGATGAGTTCAAGCAAGTTGGGCTAACCGCGGTCACGGGCGAGGCGGTGGGAGCGCCGTTTGTCGACGAAGCGATGGCGGTTCTGGAGTGTCGTGTCAACCAGATCATCGACCTCGGTGATCCGGTCACTGCGTCTGTCGTCCTTGGCGACATCGTGCGGCTGCATGTTGACGACGACGTCCTCGATGGAACTCGAATCGACCATCAACGGCTCCGTGCGGTCGGCCGGATCGCCGGCACCACCTATGTCACGACCGCCAACGCGCTGTTCGAGGTAGAGACCTAATGGGCCGCAAGCTCAAAGCGCGCTCCGGAGCCGATCCCAGGGGATGGCCCCGACAATGAGGATCAGCGAGACCACGAACGAACCAGCAACAACGAGCCACGACTTCACATCCTCGCGCTTCTTAGCGATGACAAAACCCACGTGGGCGACCGCAAGAGCCAGCAGCATGAACGCGGGGTGGATGATCTTGAAGAAGATTGTCTCGCTCCACCCGTCGTCGAAGATCCAGATGACGATGCCGATGGCCACCTGAATATCAATCACCATCACCGCAAGCTGAAAGAAACTTGGTTCCCAGTTCGACTTGTTTCGGTAGCGGACCACTGCAAACGCGGCGCCGCCGAGAAGCACGGCCAACACCAACCAACGAGTCCAAGAATGGATCGTGACGAGCGTTTCCAAAACGCCTCCTCTTCTGGAAAATTGGGTGCCAAAGGCGAGCTCGGCGCACCGACTCCTACTTGGGCGAAGCCAAGATAACCTCAACACGTCTGATTCGACGACCCACGACACTCGTCACACGGAATGATGCACAACCGGCATTCCATTCGCTGTCAACCTTCGGGAGTTCCCCGGCGAGACCCATGACCATGCCCCCGACCGTTGTCCAGTCTCCCTCAGGGAGATCACACCCAAGGGTCACTTCGAGGTCTGCGGTCAGCAAACCACCGTCAACCAGCCAACGGCCCTCACCGATTCGCCGCAGCAAAGAAGTGGCTACGGCACCCTCCTCACTGACGACACCAAACAGCTCCTCAACAATATCCTCGATGGTCACCATCCCCGACGTTCCACCGTGCTCGTCGATGACGATGGCGACGTGTATCCCTCCCTCTTGCATCTCACGAAGTAGCTCGAGGACCCGCTTTGACTCCGCAACCAGCAGCGGGGGGTAGGCAAGGTCGGCAACGCCAAGATCGGGGCTGAGGACAAGGTCTCGCTGCCGCACCACCCCAATGATGTTGTCGATACCTCCGTCTTGGACGGGGAGCCGACGATGCCCGGTCCTGATCGCTAGCTGGAGTGCCTCCTGGGTGGCGGCACCTGCCGAGACCGCCACCATGTCGACACGTGGGACCATCACCTCCTCAGCCACACGGTCCCCAAGTCGAAACGCTCCCTCGATGAGGCTGAGATCGGCATCGGTGATTTCGCCCTCGGTGGCGGCTGCCGCCGCGAGACTACGCAGCTCCCGCTCAGTCACGGTGGGGGCGGTAGCGATACCGCGGCCCGGGGCATGAAGATCGGCGAACTTGACCAGGACCGACACGATGGGTCGGAGCAGCGATGTCAGCAGCCCAACCGGATATGCAAGCGTCATCACCACACTCGCCGCGTTGCGGTAGGCGTAGGTTTTGGGAATCGCCTCTGAGTAGACGAAGAGGAACACCGTCAGCGCAAAAGTGGCAACCGTCACCCCGACGCTGCCAAACCAGCGCTCGGCAAGTATGCCGGTGATCGTCGCCGCCCCGATCTGGACGAGGAGCACAACAAGCAAGATGGTGTTGAGCACGTAGGGAAGATCGTCGAGCAACCCGAGCGTTCGTGCGGCGCGATGACTGCCGTCCTCGGCCAGAGCAGCAATACGAACCCGCGAAACACGAACCAGCGCCGTTTCCGCGGCCGCCAACACGACTGCGATAAGGAACAGCACGACGAAGAGTGCAATGAAGCTGCGATCCCGATTCCAGTCCATCAACTATCAGTCTGCCACGTCGTCAGGCTTTGGGCTGCCCTTCCGGCTTCCATCCGACCTGTTTGAGCCAGCGGTCCACCCGATGTTCTACGTATTGGCCGTCGACCTCTTCGTGAACCACCATCTTTTTGTAGAAGAGAGATCCGGCAAGTTCGTTGGCGGCTTCGGGCGCATCAACGTCGGTGGGCAACTCGCCCCGAGCCTTAGCGCGATCGATGATCGAGACAAGATGTCCCCGCAACGTCCGGGTGGCCTGCTTGTGCAGCTCACCGATCTCCTTGTCACGATGTGCCGCGGAAAGCAGGGAGAGCGTAATGACAACTCCGTCCTTGGTCTCGAACCAGGCCACGAGGTTACCGAGGAAACCAACAATATCGGTCCGCACCGATCCGGTATCGGTTTCGGGGTAGAGGATCAACCTCTTCTTCATCGCGTCGACCAGGAGTCCTGTCTTGTCCGGCCAGTGCCGGTAGATGGTCGAACGCGCAACGCCACACCGCTTGCTAACGCCTTCGATCGTTGCATTGTCGAATCCAACTTCGCTGACCAGTTCGGCGGCTGCGTCCAACACAACCCGGCGGGTCCGTTCGATCCTGGGATCAATGTCCGTTGTATTCATGCTCACACCCTATCAGACATTCCTGTAGTGCTGCAGAACACTACTGTTGCATATCAGACACAGATGTTCTACTATGCAACACATACGTTGCACATCCACCGGAAAGAAGGACAGCATGCGGATCACACAAGAACAGAAGTATCAGCGGCGCTGGTGGACCCTTGGTGTCCTTGCCTTGAGCCTCGTCATCATCGGGCTCGACAACACAATCCTCAATGTTGCACTCCCCACACTCCAGAACGATCTGTCGGCGACAGCCTCCGAGCTGCAGTGGATGGTCGACAGCTATGTACTGGTATTTGCCGGTTTGCTGCTCACGATGGGGGCGATCGGTGACCGCTTCGGTCGGGCCGGTGCCTTGACCACCGGTCTGATCATCTTTGGCTTGTCCAGTCTGGTGGCTTCGCAAACAACGACGGCGACGCAGCTCATCTCGGCCCGCGCCGTTATGGGTATCGGCGGTGCGTTGATCATGCCGGCAACCCTCTCGATCATCACCGACGTGTTCCCTCGCGAGGAGCGGGGTCGAGCCATCGGCATCTGGGCTGGTGTCGCCGGTGCGGGTATCGGCCTCGGGCCGATCGTGGGCGGTTTCCTTCTCGAGTACTTCTCATGGGGATCCGTCTTCCTTGTCAACGTTCCGATCGTCCTGATCGCACTCATCGGTGGCTACTTCCTAGTTGCCACCAGCCGCGACCCAGAAGCAACCCCGCTCGATCTTCCCGGTGCAATCCTGTCCATGGTGGCGATCTCCACTCTCGTGTTCTCAATCATCGAAGGCCCTGCCGAGGGTTGGGGTTCAACTCTCGTCGTCGGCGGATTTGTCGCTGCGGCTGTGTTCGGTGCGGCTTTCGTGTGGAGGGAACTGACGACCGAGCACCCGATGCTCAACCTGTCGTTCTTCGCCAACCGAAGGTTCTCCGGAGGTGCCGCCGCGATCAGTATCGCCTTCTTCTCTCTCTTCGGAGTCATCTTCCTGCTGACGCAATACCTGCAGTTCGTGCAGGGTTACACCGCCCTCGAAGCAGGACTGCGGACAGCACCGATCGCCCTCGGGATGATCATTGGATCGGCGACGGCTCCTCGGATCGTTGAGCGGCTCGGCACCACCCGAGTCGTCGCTGGCGGCCTGGTACTGGTCGCGGGAGTGTTGGCCGCGTTCTCGCTCATATCGCCAACAACACCCTATTGGGCACTTGGCGTCGGGCTCGTCCTCATGTCGACCGGGCTGGGAACCATCATGGCCCCGTCAACAGACGCCGTTATGGGTGCCGTCCCCCAGGCCAAGGCCGGGGTCGCCTCTGCAACCAACGACGTAGCTCGCCAGGTTTCTGGTGCGGTTGGCGTTGCAGTGATCGGATCTGCGTTCAACTCCGCATATTCATCGAATATGGCGGATGCCGTTGCCCAGCTTCCCGCAGAAGCCGGCGCTGCGGCAGGCGATTCGATCGGGGCGGCGATGATGATCGCAGGCCAACTACCCGACCAAGCAGGAGAGGCGCTGGCAACAGCAGCCCGCCAGGGATTCACCGACGCTATGGGTCTTGCGGTGTTCATCGGCGTCGCCGCCGCCCTGCTTGGAGCCTTCCTGGTGGCCCGCTTTATGCCGTCCGACCATCTCCCCGAGGAGGAAGCAGTATCTACGTTTGATCGGCTGGAACCAGCACTCGAAAGCGCATGAGGCGAGGGCGCCGCTACGGCTTGGGCGTCGCCTTGCCGTTGCAGTCGAGGCCTTCTCCGGGGCGGTAGCGGGCCTTGACCGAGTCCTCGATGACTTCACCCTCGGGGCTGGTACTGGTGCGGAACGTCTCGACTGAGCGACACGCACCGGAGCGCCAGCTGCTCTGCCCTGCCTCCTTGACATCCCAGTACTGCGTTGAGTACATCTGCACGGTGATCGACGTCGCGGTGTATTCGGACCAAATCAGAACACCGTACGGTGTGTTGTTGACGAAAGCCAGATCCACGTCGGGATAGTTGAGAGTCGCTTCCCTCCCATACGGGTAGCGGCTGAGGTAGATCGTGTGCGATTGGTAGTCGTCGAACTCGAGACCGGCAAAGAACGCTGCGTTGAACAGCGTTGTCGCAAACTGTGAGATTCCGCCCCCGACGTCATCTTTGAAGTGACCTTGGTGGATAGCTCCAGCCGCGACAAAGCCCTTGTCTCTGGTGCGCTCTCCGACAAAGTCGTTGACGGAGAAGCGTTCCCCCGGCTCGAGCACGACCCCGCTGACGATGTCGGCGATTCGTTGGATATTCAGCACGCGGTTCTCGCAGCAAGCGTGGTTAGTGGTGAACTCACTCACCAGCTCGGTGATGCCAAGCGTTTCCACCCGCTCGATGCCACCGTCCTCCTCGATGAGTCGGGTCGGAAGGATTGCAAACGTGTTCCCGCCGCGTTGTGCCTGGCGATACAGCACATCCGCCACTCCAGCCTCGCAACACGCGGCAGCCGGCAAACCATCGAGCCCGTAGGTGACCTCACCGTCCTCGACGAGATACACAGGCTGGGGGAATGGAGTGGTGTAGCCGTCAAGCAACCGCTCCAGCGAGAGGAGAACACGCTCCTCGTTGAACACCGGAACGAGACCAGCCTCACCAATCGTTGTATCGACCCAGCCGACGAGTGTGGTCTTGCCAATACGAGCGGTTTGACCATTGACACGCACTGTGAGATCCGTATCGGTCAAGTCGTCCATCGCGGCCAGGGCCGCGGCAACCTCGGCTTCTCCGTAGCGAGGCGCCATCGGGCTCCAGGTCACATCAACGGAAAATGGCGAAGTACCGAAGGCCACCTCGGCGGCCAACGTCTCAGCCACCAACACCGGATCGAGAAACACCCCATCTTGGCCAGGAGATACCACGACTTCCCCACTCGCTGCGGAGAAGCTGGGCTCGACCGGAGGCACACTCACCCACCCCGGTGCGGAACGAATCATCTCGGCCGCCACTTCCACGTCGGCCACATAGATGGGTTCGACATCGATCGAGTCACTCATGCCACCGACCCAGGTGGAGAACGCGGCAAGCGGGTTGCCTTCGCGACCGACGTCCAGCACCCCCGCACGGACAGCTTCTGTGTCTAGGGCGACGCCCGCCTCAGCATTGCTGACCTCGATAGCGAGGCCGGGCGCCCGGACGACGACGAGGTCCTCGGCGGTTGCCGCCGCCAATCTGTCGATTGCCTCGCCGAGTTCCGCCCCGTCCATACCGCCAACGGGCACCCCCGCCAGGGTGACATTGCGACTCACCTGATCGGAGTGGACGACCTTGTCTACTCCCCAGGCGGCGACTGCGCTCAGGAGAAGACCCAACAGGACAAGGAGCGCAACAACCAGGGTGCGCATCGACCAACGTGACATGGCGCCGAGATGATACGACGGATCTTGGGAAGTGGTTAACGCACCGACCTTCTATATCGATTCGATATATATGTATCGAATCGATATAGTGGCACCGATGTTTGATCTTGCAATCCTCGGTTTGCTGCGCAAGCAGCCCCGCCACGGGTACGAATTGAAAGCACGGCTTCTCGAGCTCGGCTTTGCCCGGGTCTCGTTTGGATCGCTGTACCCGGCGCTGCGGAGGCTCGAGAAGCGTGGCTTCATCGTGGCGCTCCGCCAGTCGGGACGACGCAAGGCATACAGGCTGACCGAGTCCGGCACCGAAGAACTCGCCCGGATTCTCGACTCGGCAGAGGACGACGAGGACCGCCGCTTCAACATGAGGCTTGCGTTCTTTCAGTACCTCGAACCGGCCGCCCGGCTGCGCTCGCTCAAACGACGACGCAACCATCTGGTGAGTCGACTCAGGACCGCACAAACCGCCCTCCAGCACTCCGAGGGCCCCATCGACCACTACACGGCAGCTCTGCTGCAACACAACATTGGGACCACCGAGTCAGACATCGGGTGGCTGGACCATCTGATTGCGTACGCACGCACAGAGCAAGAAGTAGAGGTTCCCCGGACCCTCACAGGAGGAAAAAAATGAGCAAGGTGAAAGTCGCAATCGCCGGTATCGGCAACTGCGCCAACTCCCTCATCCAGGGTGTCGAGTACTACCGCGATGCCAGCGCCACCGCTGAGGTGCCCGGTTTGATGCATGTCGACTTCGGCGGCTATCACATTGGCGAGGTGGAGTTCGTGACTGCATTCGATGTCGACAGCACCAAGGTCGGCCAAGATCTCTCCAAGGCCATGTGGGCAGGCGAGAACGACACGATCAAGTTCACCGATGTCGACGTTCTCGGACTCGAGGTCCTCCGTGGTCCAACTCTCGACGGTCTCGGCAAGTACTACAACCGGACCATCGAGGAGTCTCCGGAAGAGCCGGTCAACGTTGCCAAGGCTCTCCGCGATTCCGGCGCCGACGTACTCGTTTCGTACCTGCCTGTCGGGTCCGAAGAGGCGCAGAAGTTCTATGCGCAGGCAGCGATCGACGCCGGTGTGGGCTTTGTCAACGCGATCCCGGTATTCATTGCTTCCGACCCGGTGTGGGCGAAGAAGTTCAAGGATGCCAACCTTCCCATCGTCGGTGACGACATCAAGTCACAGGTCGGCGCAACGATCTTGCATCGCAACCTGGCCCGTCTCTTCGAAGACCGCGGCGTCGTCATCGAGCGCACCTATCAGCTCAACGTCGGTGGCAACATGGACTTCATGAACATGCTCGAGCGGGAGCGTCTCGAGTCGAAGAAGATCTCCAAGACGCAGTCAGTGACTTCGCAGATCGACAATGGTATCGCCGAGCGTGATGTCCACATCGGCCCTTCGGATCACATCCCATGGCTTACTGACCGCAAGTGGGCATACATTCGGGTCGAGGGTCGGTCGTTTGGTGATGTGCCGCTCAACGCTGAGGTCAAGCTCGAAGTTTGGGACTCACCCAACTCCGCAGGCGTCATCATCGATGCGGTCCGTGCCGCCAAGATCGCCATGGACCGGGGCATGGGCGGACCACTGCTGGCGGCTTCTTCGTACTTCATGAAGAGCCCCCCAATCCAGTACCGCGACGTGGACGCCATCAACAACCTCGAGGCCTACATCGCAGGCGAAGACCGCACCGCAGCTGATCTGGAGGAGTACCTCCTGTAGCCGGGGAATGGCCGCCGCCCTCAGGACGTCCATTCCTTGCGAGTCTGGCTTTGCCAAACTCGAGGTCGCAATAGTCGATGATGCACCGAACAGTCACCAAGTCAGCCTGGGTGTCGCCATGACAGACACAGCCGAACAGTTCTTTCCGTACCGCTTTGACCGCCGGTGGCAGGCGGCGTTTCTTGCACTCGGGGTCAAGAAGGACGATGGCGTCACAATCACCGAGTCCGGGATGCTGCAAGCCAAGTACGGACGTTTCAAGGTGGAGACCCCGCTATCGAACGTCGCAAGCACCGAGGTCACCGGTCCCCATCGCTGGTACACCGCAGTTGGGCTCCGGCTCAGCGGTACCGACGACAGCATCACCTTCGGCACTAACCACCGTCTTGGCCTGTCAATCTTGTTTACCGAGAAAGTGCGCCGCGTTATCGGTCTAAGGCGTCATTCGACGTTGTGGGTCAGCGTTGCCGAACCGGAGGGGTTGGCCGCAGCAATAGGTGCTCGGGCCGATCTAACGAGCTAGAGCCGCTCCCGCAACCAGGCGATGTCGAGCTTCTGACCGTCATCATCGCTCGGTGTCTCCACCACGACGGGGGCGTTCGCCGACTTCACGACGCCGACAATCAACTCTCCCGGGATCTCGCCCTTGCCCAAGTTGGTGTGACGGTCACGACGACTGTCATGCGGATCGCGCGAATCGTTGCAATGCACCAAGTCGATCCGTCCGGTTGCCGCGACGATTCGGTCCACCGCAGTAACCAAATCCTCCCCTGCCGCCCACGCATGGCACGTGTCCAGACACACACCGACGTTGAAGTCACCGATCTCTTCCCAAAGCGGCCCGTAGTTGCTGAGTGTGCGGACAACGGCATGACCGCCACCTGCTGTGTTCTCAATGAGGATGGGTACAGACGACTCGAAACTCTCCAGGGCCTTGCGCCAGCGTTCAAACCCGACGGCAATGTCCTCGTCGTCACCGACATGACCCCCATGGACGATCAGGCCCTTGGCCCCGATATCTTCTGCTGCCTCTGCGATTTGCGCCATTGTCTTACGGCTCGGGATCCGGATCCGGTTGTTCGGCGACACCGGATTCATGACGTAGGGCGAGTGAACGTAGATCGGCAGACCCGATGCCTTGAGTTGCTCGGCATCCTTGCGCGGCACCGGCTTCTTCCACGACTGCGGATTGGCGATGAAGATCTGGACCAGATCAGCGTCCCGCTCCTTGGCCTCGGCCAGCGGGTCCTTCGAGCCAACGTGAGCACCGATCAGCATCAGAGATCCTCCTCCTCGAGCGGACGTTCGAGCATCAACTCGGTGCGGATCGCAACATCGTCCACAGTCGTCGCCCAGCCATCAGCATCCACTTGGAGTGTGTTCCCATCCCAGACGGCACCCCACAGGCCATCCGGATAGTCCGTTCGATCTTCGACCTCTACCAGCAGGATCGGAACCGGAACTCGGCCGTCATCGTCGTAGTCCCTCCCCGATCGAACCGAAACGATCTCGCTCCAGGGGATATCCATCGTGGCGAAAGGACCTGCAATCCTGAGCCGCAGTACCTTGTCATGAATCTCAACAGCGGACCGGCCGCGCAGCCAGCCGCCAAAGCCGACTGCCACCATCGAACCGCCAACGACCACAAACAGTGACCCCCAAACGAGATCGGTACGTCTTTCGGTGCGGCCCTTCGATGTCAGCACACCGTCGTCACTCACCGAAGGTGGATCTGAAAGACGGTGACCCGCGACGATGTCGAAGGCCGCGACCAGCAGCAACATCCCTGCGATGGCCATCAGCAACCGGCGGATCGGTGAACGGCCGACCGTGAATAGTGCGGTCACGGCGTCACACCAAGGTCGTCGGGAGTGAGAATGGAAACCAGTGGGATGCCCATCGCTCCCAGCAGCCGCCCGGCGGCTCCGTCACTGCGGTCTACCAGAACGATCGCCTGGATGACTTCGACGCCTTCTGCCTGGAGGGCCTCGATCGCTGAAGCCATCGACCCGCCGGTCGTCACAGTGTCCTCCACAACCACAGCCCGGTCCCCAGCTCCAACTGGGCCCACCAGCCGTCCTCCCGTGCCATGTTCCTTGGCTTCCTTGCGGACGCTGAAGGCCCGCAGCGGGTAGCCGGCGACTAGCGCAGTTGCTACGGCAATGGGGTCGGCACCCATCGTCATGCCACCCACAGTTGTGGCTTCTTCGTTGATCGCTTCGAGAATGCAGTTGCCGACTATCCGCCCTCCCACGCCGTCAAACGTCGTCTGGCGGCCATCCAGATACCAGCTGGACTCGATCCCGGAACTCAGCTTGTAGGGCCCTTCGGTATAGAGCGCGTTGGCTCGCAGATGCTCGATCAAATCAATCTGGTGTGGAGTGTGATTCATAAGGAAAGAAAACTCTAAAGGTTTCTGGCGGTCGGACCGATATGGTAATCAGACTGGATGCCTTCCTACCTCCCGTCTAAAAAGCCCGGATCGAGGCCACCAATTTGGTGGCCTCGATTCTTTCCTATTCCTTCCCAGAATGCCGGACCGAACCGTGCGGACAAGCCTCTGAGCACATCTAACGTACTCAACAGGTACCCGACGGAATCCTGAGACGAGATGCCACCAAAACGATCCCGCCTTTCTCACGCCGCACTTCTTGGAATGCTCACCGCGGCCGGGACCTTTTACTTTGCCCCCCGCATGTTCCGAAAGGCGTTTGCCCCACCGCAGCGTGATGCAAGCCAGTCCCCCTCCGGCCTCGGGCTACCCCAGGAGCAAGTGTGGCTCCGCAGCGTCACCGGAACTCGCCTCCACGGCTGGTTCATACCTGTCGTCGGGCCCGCTCCTGTCGTAGTTGTTCTCCATGGCTGGGGTGGAAACGCATCACTTATGCTTCCATTGGCACCACATCTAAATGCCGCTGGCTTCCACGCTCTGTTCCTCGATGCTCGCAACCATGGTCATTCAGAGCACGACACGTTCGTCTCGATGCCACGTTTCGCCGAGGATCTCGAGATCGCGGTCGACTGGGTTGCGGGAAGGGAGGAAGTGACGTCGATTGGCGTGCTCGGTCACTCTGTGGGGGCCGGAGCCGCGATCCTCAGCGCATCACGATCGGACCACTACAGTGCCGTCGTTTCGGTCTCATCGTTCTCCCATCCCGAAGAGATGATGCGGGAGCAGATGGACCGCATCCCCACGCCGATTCTCAACGCCATTCTCGAAAGCGTGCAGCGAACCATCGGTTATCGGTTCGAGACGTTTGCGCCGCGGGTTCGCCTCCCCCAGGTCACCGCCCCCCTCCTGCTGGTTCACGGCGACAGCGACCCGGTCGTCCCCATTACGGACCTCTACGAACTGAGTGCAATCCGACCAGATGCGGAAGTGCTCATCGTGGAGGACGGTGGCCACAGCGACCTGGCGCCGTTCGAACCGTACGTCGCCCAAATCACAGATTTTCTCGCCCGGCACCTCACTTGAGATGAGACACATCAGCCGACAAAGCGCTCTTGCCTCTCAGCTCCATGCCAATCACCTCACCGCAGGCGAATCAATCGATCTAGACGCGGCCGCCCACAGCGGCCTTCAGGATGGCTCACCACTATCGGCACTGCTATCGCTTGCTGCCAGAGTCACCGGTGTAGAACCCAACGACTGGCGTGCTCCCGGCTTGGCTCAGGTGTTCGGGCCCCGCGGCGCCATCTATGTGGTGCGCACCAAAGACATCGATGTGTTCACCCTTGGCCTGCTGCCGCGCGACAAGGTTCGAGTGGCTCGAATCGAGACCGTTGCCGCACACGTTCGCCAAGTCCTCGATGGGAGTCCGATGCGGCAGGCCGACCTGGTCGCACAGCTCCCGGAAATCGGAGGTACCCGCGGCTTACGCTGGGGTGCAACCGCAGGCGGGATTACACCAACGTGGGACACGATCGACACCGTCGTCTACCCAACCGCCCCGGCTGTCCTTGACCCCGAAACTGCCCGCATCGAACTCGCCAGGAGATTCTTCAGATATCTCGGCCCCGCCACCGCCCAGGACTTGCGATGGTGGCTGGATGGCCTGCAGGCGGATGCGGATGAGACCGTCGCTGCGTTGGCTGACGAGCTCGAGCCGGTCATCGTCCAAGACCAGCCCTGTCTCGCCTTGCGATCAACCGACGACACGCCGCCTGACATCACCGGCATCCATCTGCTGCCCCCCGATGACACCTACATCAACCGACGGGTCGGCGTTCTGTTGGTGCCGGACACCGCCCGCCGGAAGCTGCTGTGGCCCAAGGCGCCACCACCCGGTGCTCTCGTCATCGACGGGGAGGTCAAGGGAACCTGGCGTCGGCGCAAAGGACGCATCGGAATAACCCCGTGGCGGAAACCCTCGCCTGGGCTGCGGTCCGATGTCGATGAGCTTGCCGCCGGCCTCCCGCTCCCCACAGCTATCGAGGTACACTGGCTCGACCTAGTCTGATCTCGCAACATTCTGCTCAAGTCCTGCCAGATTCCGCCGAGACAAAGAGAGAGGGAAGACTCCTTCTCCTTCCGTACTCACACCGGAGGCCGCCATATAGGCGGCCTCTAGTGTTTGCCGACTCAATGAGAGTCGATTTGGTTGTGTTTCTTCGACTCAGCCGGTGCGCTTCACCGTGACCTTGATGACTGCACCATCCCAATCGTGCTGAGCGACCGTGAGGTCGCCACTACCGACGATGCCATTGTGAGCGTGGACAACACCACCCTCGGCTAGAGCAGGATTGCTTACCCCGGTTTGGCCAAGGCCATCACACGGTGGCACCAGGTCGGCATACAGTTCGGTGTTGGTCTCGGTGCCCGCGTCATAGGCGTTCCCGTGGGCAACAGTCTCTTCACCAACCCACTTGGGTAGACGTAGCGAGTCAACCCCGCCAAAGCCGTCGTTGGTGCAAATGAGCATCCCGGCCAGCGAGGCCCTCCGGAACCGATCATCCACAACGACATCGATACTCACGGTCCCACCCGGAGCGTTCACACCAGAACCGACAACGGCGACAGTGCCCACTCCGTGGGCAGACGACAACTCATCGACGAGCACGGGAATGCCACCGTTCTCGGCGACCTGCTGGATTCCGTTACTGGCGGCTTCGCCATCTTCGAACAGGTTCTGCCACCTGGCATGGGTCGCAAACACGGTCGGTGTCTGCGGCTGACCGGAGGTCAGGTTCTCGACGGTGACCTCATAGGTGCGGACCCGCTCCACCGTGACCTTCATGACCGCGCCATCCCAGTCGTGCTGGGCGACGGTCAGATCACCTTCTCCATCGATCCCTTGGTGACGACGCACAACACCGTTCTCCGCGAGATCAGGATTCGATGTGCCGGTCTCACCGAGCCCATCGCAAGGAGGAACGAGATCGGCGTACAACTCCGTATTGATCTCAGTGCCGGCATCGTATGCCTGAGCGTAGAAAGTCCGCTCGTTGCCGACTCGGGACGGAAGACGAACCGAACTGCGACCGGCAAACCCGTCATTGGTGCAAATCAGCATCGAAGCCAGCGACAACCGTCGATGCCAGCGATCAGTACTGATCAACGCAGTCGCCGAATCGCCGGGCGCAATCGGTGCAGAACCAATCACAGCTACCGATTCGACGTTGCCATTACCCGACAGCTCATCGACAAGGACCGGGACCCCACCGTTCTCAGCAAGTTGCTGGATACCGTTCGATGCCTCCTGCCCGCGCTTGAACACCTTGAACCCCGACTCATGCGCGGCCGCCACCACCGGTGTCAGCGGCTGACCATCGGTGATGTTCTCAACCGTTACCCGGTAGGTGTAGTCGTGTACGTCACTGCCCGTCGCCGCCGCAGGCGCCGCGGCAATGGCCATCGAAGCAGCCAACGCAAATGTAAGGACGAGTGCCGTCCTTCGGTTTCTTCGCATATCTCCCTCCTTGGGATGTTGGAGGCAAGTCTGTGGGCCGTATCTTGCGAGCCTGTGAACGACATCTGAACAAACGAACAACAGTGGGAACTCACCTTCGGTGTGTTCCTTGGGAGTTCGCTCCGCGAACTCCGGGAAGGGATTGCTTCAAATGGCCGCCGTTCACGAGATCCGCGCAGCAGCCCTCCCCTTGTTCACCAACAACTACAACTACAACAGACCCCACGGAGGGAAATGGAACAACGGCAAACCCCCCGCCCAAATCATCATCCCCAACAACGGCAACACACCATGAACCATCGCCCCTATCGCGAAACCCGACACTTGTGGGAGGGCGGGTGCAGACCCGACCAACGGGAGAGGCTGCACCGGGAGGGGGAAGACGTTTGCACCCAATCGGAGGCAGATCACGTTCTCACCCCCCTCGTTCGGGCTACGCCCGACCGATCCCCCCATCAAGGGGGGATTACTACGGCCGGGAGGACCCTTACCTCACAAGCGAGAACTTGCGTCTCGTTCTCGACGATGCGACTAGAACCGCACCCAGGATCACTGCCAGCAGACCGAAGAGGGCGAAGGTTTCGACCTCGAATCCGGTTACGGGGAGGCCGACTTGGAAGCCGAAGTTGGCGTCGAGGATGTCGACACCGATGGTCAGGTGGACCAACGTAGTGAGATCGGGACTGCCGTCACGATCAAAGGTCGCCCGCAATTCCTCCGGCAATGATTCGGACATGATCGTCACCACGTAGGTACCGGGGAGAAGGTCCTCGAAGAGGTACTCGCCGTCCGCGTTGGTCGCGGTGATCGCAATCAAGAGCCCGTCTTCGTCGTAGAGGTTGACCATGACACTTGGGATGCCTTGCTCATCTGGGTCGACAAGGCCATCGCCATCAGTGTCTATCCAGACCGTGCTGCCTAGATCGACCAGCTCTGCCAGACCGAAGTCCACGACCTCGTGGCCGCCGACGGGCAGCGTCACCGATTCATCGGTTCCTGTGGTTGGACTCATGTCATCTGGAACTGTGGTTAGGTTCAATTCGACTGTGAAGTCCCCGCTTGGTAGCGAAGGCAGATCCCAGATCCCGTCGGGGCCGCTGACGACCGTCATCACCACTGGACCGTCGGGCCCATCCCAGGTGATGATGACCGTTACTCCGGCGATACCCGGTTCGGTACTGTCGATCGTCTCATCACCGTCAACGTCGTTCCAGACGGTGCCGGACAGCGAGGCATCTCCAACAACCGGGTAGTCGACGTCGGTCTTGTCTTCGGCGGCGCCAAGCGTGAACAGCGTCACGACGGGGTCACCACCATCAAGATCACCGTTGGCAGTTAGGCCGGAAGGCAGCGTCGATTCGTCGATCTGTGCGGTGTAGAAGCCAGAAGGAAGACCGGGGACCGTGTAGTTCCCGTTGCTGTCGGTTACTGCGGTGAACACGACATCGTCGCCACCACCGACCACTCCGTCGTTCCCAAGGAACGTCACGGTCACCACCACATCGGCCACGCCGGGTTCGTCCGGATCGGCCACGCCATCGTTGTTGATGTCGTACCAAACGAAGTCGCCGACTGACCCTTCACCGCGATAGCCAAAGTCTTGATCGAGATTGATCTCGCCAGACCCGAGCGTGACCGCAGAGCTGCCATCGAGGACCGCATCAGGGTCGGCGGACTGCGCTACACCGATCGGCAGCCCTGTTTCGTCAATGACCACCTGGAATTCTCCTGGTGGCAGATACTCGAACAGATATGCGCCGGCGGCATCGGTCGTCGTGGCGAACACGGCGTCGTCCCCGTTGCCGAACACACCGTCGAGACCGGCCCAGGTCAGCGTAACATCAACACCCGCAAACCCAGGTTCTGTGATTCCTTGCGCACCATCGCCATCGAGGTCCCACCAAACCGTGTCGCCGATGGCACCGGCGCCGGTGTAACCGAAGTCGGCGGTCAGGTGGCTGTCTCCCGCAACTAGCCCAGCAACATCGGTCTGATCGTCCAGGTCGCCGTCTTCATCGGCGCTGTTGACCAATCCAGCCGGCACCCCAGCGGTGACAGCGACGCCATAGTCTCCGTCGGGTAGACCAGTTGCCAGATAGTTGCCGAGGGCATCGGTTGCAAGCGCGGGCAGCGTCACATCGTCACCACCGCCGGCGACACCGTCATCGCCGTACCAGGTCACGGTTACCGCAACTCCAGCAATACCGGGTTCAGACAGGCCTGTCGTGCCGTCGCCGTCGAGATCGAGCCACACCAGGTCGCCGACTTCTGCTGATCCGACGTAGCCGAAGTCGGCAGTGTCGTGAACCGCACCATCACCAAGCGCTACTGGTGTGTGCGAATCATCGTCGCCGTCCTCATCGTCAGTATTGACCGCAGCGGTGACGATCGGGCCGGTGACTTCGACTTCGTATCCACCTGGCGGCAGATTATCGAAGACATAGATGCCGTCGACATCAGTAGTCGTGGTGTAGACCTGGTCGTCTGCATTCCCGGGAACGCTATCTGGCCCTTCCCAGGTGAGGGTGACGGTCTGTCCGGGGATACCGGGTTCACCGGTGTTGTCCCCATCGCTGTCGAGATCGAGCCACACCAGGTCGCCGATCTGGCCGGAACCGGTGTAACCGAAGTCGGCGGTGTCATGGACCTCGAGATCGGCGAGCGTGAACTCGGTCAGATCGTCGAGGACGCCGTCCTCGTCAAACGTCGCCGCCATGCCCGCAGGCAAGGTGGCGGTGTCGACCCAAACCCGATACTCGCCGGGGGGCAGATTGGTGACTTCGTACTCGCCATCAATGTCGGTGGTTGCTCCAAAGGTTTCGTCGTCGGCCGTGTCGAGTAGGCCGTCGGGTCCAGCCCAGATCACCCACACGTCGACCCCCCCGATCCCATATTCATCGGCATCGTGTACACCGTCGTTGTTGCGGTCGAACCAAACGGTGTCGCCGACGGACGCACCGCCGGTGTAGCCAAAGTCCTGAAGATCGTTGTCTTCTCCCGTCGTCAACGTGAGTGACGATGTGTCGGGGGTACCAAGACCGTCTGGGTCACCGGTCAGCGTGAGTCCGGCAGGCAGGGTGGCGGTCTGCACCGCCACCTCGTAGTCACCGGCAGGCAGGAAGTCGAACAAGTAGTCGCCGACCGCGTCCGTTGTCGCCGACAGCGTCACGTCGTCGCTGGTGCCTGCGATGCCGTCGACGCCGTCCCAGATCAGCTCGACATCTACACCGGGAATACCCGGCTCGCCGGGGTTGTGGAACCCGTTGGCGTTGCTGTCAAGATAGAGCAGATCACCAATCGACCCGCTACCGCGGTATCCGAAGTCAGCCGTGTCATGGAAGTCCATGCTAGATAGACCGGTGACGACACTTGTCTCATCGTCGCTCCCGTCTTCGTCGTACGTCGGTCCGAATCCCGTCGGGATTCCGCCGGTCACGGCAACGACATAGTTGCCCGTCGGGAGATCGCCGAACACGTAGTTCCCGTTGCTGTCGGTCGTCGTAGTGAACACCAAATCGTCGGAGGTACCGATCGTCCCGTCCGGACCGGCGTAGGTCAGTTCAACGTCGACGCCTCCGAACCCCGGTTCCCCAGCGTCGACCACACCGTTGTCATTGACGTCCCACCACACGGTGTCACCGATGAAGGCGTCGCCGTCGTACCCAAAGTCAGCATCCTCAAAGTCGACGCCATCACCCAAGGTGACCGGAGTCGAGGAGTCGAGATCTCCGTCGTAGTCGGCTGTGTTTGTTGCAGCCAGGGGCAGACCCCCCAGCACGTCGACCTGATAGAGGTCACCGGGAAGGTTGGGGAATGTGTAGCCGCCATCGCTGTCGGTCGTCGTGGTGAAGACATGGTCGTCGGCATTGCCAAGGACGCCGTCCTCACCGGCCCAGGTCAGCTGCACCGGGATACCGGGGATGCCGGGCTCGCCGGCTGTGACCAGGCCATCTGCGTTGGTGTCGAGCCAAACTAGATCTCCGATGGACCCGTCGCCGGTGTATCCGAAGTCCTGGGCATCGTTGTCTTCGCCAGCAGCAAGGGAGTAGCTACTCATGTCGGCGGAAGCCATCCCGTCGGCGTCATAGGTCTGGGTCATCCCGCTGGGGAGCGTGGCCGGATCGACGACAATGGTGTACTCGCCTGCGGCCAGGTTGGGGACCAGATAGTCGCCATTACCGTCAGTTGCTGTGGCGTAGACGACGTCATCGCCGCCACCAACCGCATCATCAAAGCCAAGCCAGGTGACCGTTACGCCAACATTGGCAAGACCGATATCGCCGGCAGTGAAGGCGCCACTGTTGTCGACATCCCAAGAGACGTTGTCGCCAATGCTCCCGGTGCCAACGTAGGCAAAGTCAACATCGAGCTTGTCTGCATTCTCTGCAAGCGCTCCGGCCCAGGCACCGTCGCTACCACCATCGAGGTCCCAGTTTGCGGTCATCCCTGCGGGGATGTCGGCAGTGTTAACGGTGACGGTGTAGTTGCCACCGGGCAGCTCGTCGACGAGGTAGAGGCCATTCGAGTCTGTCGTGACCTCATGGACCTCATCGTCCCCCCCACCGGGTGCGTCATCGAGGCCAAGGTACGTAACCGTGACTCGGACGCCTGCCAGGTCGGGTTCGCTGGGGTCTTGGGCGTCGTCACCATCGACGTCGAACCAGATGTAGTCGCCGATCGAGGCGAGATCGAGTTCGACCTCCACAACGTCGGGCACAACATCGTCGTATTCATTGAAGGACCAAGCTGGGTTGGCGGCACGGTCGGACGCGGAGACACCAAAGTAGGAGGGCACATCTGCAGTGTTGATCAGTTCGGCAGCTGATGGATTCTCGACTCCGACACCAAGCGGGGTGTCAATGGTCACGTCGTAGGTAAACGACAGGGAGTTGCCGGTCGCCAATGGCCCGGCAACGATCCAGGTGATCGTGTCGGTGCCGGGGTCCCACACGCCACCACCCGTAATCGGCCCGACCGAGATGTAGGAAAGGTCAGTCAGCGTATCGACCACGGTGATGTTGTGAGCATCGGAACCGTTGGCGCCGCCGTTGGCGACCGTCACGGTGAACGTGAGCACATCACCGGGTTGCGCCCGGCGATAGTCGCTGTCGCCGACCTGACCCGAGACGTCTTTGTCGATGGTCAGCGAGGGCTCGACAATCGTCACTGTTGCGATTGCCGGCCCGGCGTCCACATCGAAGCCCCCCGCCGCTGGTGGCGTTGTCGGGTCGACGAGGATCTTGTTGGTCTGATTTCCGTAGACGGTCGCCGAGTTGTCGGGCGTGTCGCCACGGTTCAGACTGTTGAGCACGTGAGCCTTATAGGTGATCGTGACGACTCTCGTTTCGCCCGTCACGCTGGCGGGAACGATGTCATCGAGCCAGAAGCCGACCGCTTGCGAGCCGATGACTCCAATGTCGGTCGCCGTGATGTCGGGATCACAGGCCGACCCGTTCATGTCGCAGACCGAAACACCAAACATGCCGTCGTACGACAGCCCGGGTTCGAGAGTATCAATGACCGTGGCGTCGTACATGATTGTCCCCGGCGGGATCGTGACGTCGATGGTGTAGGTGAGGCTGTCGCCGATCGTCGCCGAGGTCGGGTCGACCGACTTGGCGATCGAGGCCAGAGGAGAAGTCTGCGTGTCGCTGTCGGTCGCGGAATACCGGCTACCGCTTGTCCGCTCATCGCTCGACGGTCCCGCCAGCGATGTCGTATCAACAACTACCGTGTTGGTGAGATCGGTGCTGACGATGATCGGGGTGTCCACGACAACGGAGTAGTTGCGATTGACGGTCGTGTTGGTGGCGAGCGAGGCGATATTCCAGGTGATGGTGCGGGTGATGCTGTCCCAGACGCCCCCATCGGCCGTCAGCCCGGTAGTGGGGCCAGTAGGGGTGAGCCCGGTCGGGGTCAGACCGATCGGCAATGTGTCAACGACCACGAGGTCGTGTGCCACGGAGGCGCCGCTGCCGTTGTTGATAGCAAGCGTGTAGTCGACAGTTTCGTTGCCGACGACAACACCGTTGTTACCGATGCCATCGACGCTGGTCTTGCCGATGGACATGCGCGGCTCGACCACCGTGGTGTCGATGGAGTCGCTCCGGCTAAATGTGACCGGAATGGTGTCGTGGTTGTCCCAGGAGAACGTAGCCGTGTTGGAGATCGTGCCGTTGTGGGCGTTCTGGGGAACGTCGATAACTCGGGCGGCGACGGTCAAGGTCAATGTGTCGTCTCCCGACCCGGGCGGGTTCGTGTAGTCCGTGTCGCTCAATGCGGCGGTGATCACATCGTTGACCGGGTTGGCCAATACGCCGATTGCACCGTTCCCACCAACACCGTCGAAGGTGACGGTCGCCGGCAGGATGAGGTCGAGGTTCGGGGGGAGATCGTCCACCAACGCCGCGTTGCCGACTGTGGTCCCTTCCGGGATCACAACAGTGATGGTGTAGGTGATGATCTCGCCGATCGTGGCCTGGTCGAGCAGCGCATTTCCCGACTCATCTACGGCGGTGGTTCGGGCCTTGTCGATGGTGACGTCGCTGGTCAGGACCGAGGATGGATCGTCGGCAACCGTGGTGTTGGCCACCGGGGCCGCCGGGTCGATGTTGCTGGCGGGGATGTAGGTGAAGGTGCCCGCACCGTTGTTGGTAGCGGAGGTGTAGCTCCGCACTCCGGCATCGTTGGGAACGACCTCGGCCGGGGCAACCCCCGTCGGGAACGTGACGTCGTAGGTGACTGCGATCGAACTGTTGGCGGGAACGGTCAGCCCGGCCCATTCGAGCCGGGTGTCGGTGGCGCAAGATCCACTATCGCTGATCGCACTGACAAGCGTCCCGCACGGGTCGTACTCGGGGGGGAGGAGGTCCCACACCTCGACGTCGGTGGCGTCGAGATCTCCTTCGTTGGTGATGGTGAGCAAGTAGGTGATGACGTCGGCTTCCATGACACTGACGCCATCGACGTTGGTTCCACCGGTGCTGACGGTGTTGACGGCAGCGACACCCTTGACCAGGTCGAGCTGGGCCTCAAGGACCTCGATGTCGGCAAGATCGCGCAGGTTGAATGGAGTACCGGATGTATTCACATACGAGTACTTCATTAGGTTCTCAACGATTTCGCCGGAGCTGGTCGCGTTGGCGTCGACAACCGTGCTCGAGAAGACAATCTCGAAGTACTCGTCCTCGGCCACGTAGCCGCCACCGTCACCGACCGTCCAGGTGAGAACGGTCGCACCGATATCACCAGCATCAGGTCCGCTCACATCGCCGGCGGGCACGGTGTTGTTGCCGCCGAACGACCAGGAGTCGGCCGCGGTGTAGACGTGACCAGATGGCAGATAGTCCTGGATGTCCGAATCGAAGGTATCGAGGTCAATGGGGAAGTCGACGCCGAGACGCCAGCAAGCCTGGTCGCCAAGGTGGTAGCCGGTGGCGAGTGACGTGTTCCACTCTCCTCCGGGGATGGCGGTACAGGCGGTGAACGGGTCTTGACGGTCGGAAACCTCTTTGACAATGACGACCGGACCAGCCGACTGACCGTCCGACGACACATCCGCAACGGTGCGGCCGTCGACACTGCCGGCGAGGGCGACAGTATTGGTCCACGAGTCGTTGGCGAGGACCGGGTCGCCCGTTGCCCGATATGTCGAACGCGTTGTTGTATCGAACGTGATCACGGTGGTCTCGCTGGCGCCCATTGGGGCAACCGTCCACTCGACGATCTGGGTGCCGTCGGGCTGATTGGTCGGACCGCTACTGGCGGCCTGGGAAGCACCCGCAAAGTCAAGCCCGTCGGGAATGGTGTCGGTCACGACGATGCTGGAAGCGGTGCCGACGTATTCACTGGTCTCGATTGTCAGCGTCCAGGTCGTTCCCGCTCCGTGGGTGATGTCATCCTGGTTGGCGGTCTTGTGGATCGAGAGGTCCTCTGAATCCACCGTCAACGCATCATCATCGTTGTATGTGGAGCCGTTACCGGCGTAGATCCCAGTTGCCCGTGCGGTATTGGTCATGGGTTGCTCGGATGCGGTTTCCTGGGTTGATGCGCCGTTGTTGTTGTCGAGGTTGGCGATCTGCGGACCATCGGTCAACGGGTCCGGATCCGTTGGCACGGCCTTGTCCCAGGTTGTCGCGTTCTCAAGCAGCGGGATGGCGGCGATGTAGTCGAAGTAGACGATCTGCGAAGCTGCGAGATTGGTGGCAAGCGTGGGTGCGGTCCACACGACATGTGTGTACACATCGTTAGGAGCGCCACCGGGAGGGTCAACGACAACAGTTTCCACAGTGTCGGGGGCGACACACGGGTTGGCCATGGCCGGTTCGTTGCCGGGGTTGATGGGGCCGGATCCGGAGTATTCCTCACCTGTGGAGTTGTCGACTCCGCCGCAGCCGAGGAACTCCATTCCTGCCGGTATCCAGTCCTGAATGGAGAAGCTGTTGGTGGCGGCCAAGTGGTTGTTGCTGATCTTAAAGGTGTAGACCGTCTGATGGTCGTGGAGACCCCGCAACAGTTCGTCCTCCGTACTGGGTTCCATCTTCTCGAGGATGAATGGGAGCAAGAGGGTGCTCGAGCCGCTGCTGTCGTAGCCATCCGAGTTGTCAACGCTGTTGGACGAGGTGTTGTAGGTGGGGACAACGCGGGGGTCCTGGTTCACGTGGGCGCTAGCTTGGTGGTTGTGACCGGAACGCGAGTTGGTGATGGTGGTTCCGACGGGAAGCGTTCCCGCACTCATGGTGTAGGTGAGCGACTGGGTGACTCCGGCCTGGAGATCGGCGACGTTGCGCCACACGACTGTGGTCTCTCCGGTGTGTGGAGTATTGGTGAGGATCTGGCTCGGGGCGGGCGTACTCGATCCAAAGCTGACCCCAGGCGGGAGGACGTCCACAAACGTCAGATTGAAGCCGTCTGTGGCGCCTGAGGTGTTGGTTGCAGTCAGGGTCACAGGAATTGCGGTATCTCCAGCCAACGCCTCGGCGGGTGCGGTCTTGGTGAATGAGACATTCGGAGTTCCAGCAGCCGTCGCAGTGTCCGAACCGGGGACCAGCACCAGAGCACTGATAGCAACCAGAAAGGCCGCCGTTGCGCGCAACAACCGCGTACGAGCCAAAGACGCAAGCGTCATGAATTACACCACCTGTGAAATATGTCTAGTCATGTGACCCGAAGGATCCCTAGTCATATCGGCAGTTATTGGGTCCGCTAAACAAGGAACCCACACATTCCGGGATTAGGTGGAGAGACCCCGGATGAGGAAGTCAACGGCAATCTCGGCCGTTGCATGTACCTGCTGTTTCGGCTCCTCAGAATCCATGATGGAGCGGCCCGCTCCCATCACGGTTTGGAACATCAGCTGACCGGCGACACGAACCGGCAGATCTCGGAAGTCACCTGCATTGACGCCGTCGGTGTAGACCTCCGCAAAAGCACCAACCAGCCCCGCGTGAGCAACCACGATACGCCGCTGCGAATCCTCCGACATCCGCATCGCATCGGTGTGCAGGATCAGCCCAAGGTGGTCGAGACCGACAAACTCAACAGTGCGCATCCCGAGTTCCCGCATCCTGTCGACGGGAGCCACATCGCCGTCAATCGCATCAACGATCTCGGCAACAACAACCGGCATGCGCTCTTCGACAAGCTGGACCAGCATCTCCTCGGTGCTTTCGAAGTACTCGTAGAACGTGGTCCTGCCGATGCCGACTGCCGCGGCGATGTCGGCGTGGGTCATGTTGCGAAACCCATGGTGGGCCAACTCGATGAGGGCTGCATCGAACAGAGCAGCCTTGGTCTCTTCGCGCGAGCGTCTGTGTGGCATACGCTGATGACCTCCGCTACTTACCGTAGCGTCGGGTGCTGAGTGTGAAGTCGCGCAGCGCACGAAGGAAGTCAACTCGACGGAATTCTGGCCAGTAGACATCAACAAACGAGAACTCTGCATAGGCCGCCTGCCAGAGAAGGAACCCGGACAGCCGTGTTTCTCCGCTGGTCCGAATCACCAGGTCGGGGTCGGGCAAGTCGGCCGAGTACATGAATGAGCCGAGCGACACTGCGGTGATCCTTTCCGACATAGCTGCACCGGTCACACCCTCTTCGGCAAGGCTGTCGACCAGCTCGCGAGTAGCGTCGACAATCTCCTGACGCCCCCCGTAGGCCAGCGCAATCGTCACGTGGCGCGACCCCGTGTTACAGGTCGCCTCCAACTCCTTGGCAGCATCGAGCAGTCGCTGCGGCAACAGATCGAGGCTCCCAACAAACCGTACCGCTACATCGTGGCCTTCGATCGCTGCCGGAATGTCACGGAAGAGATCGACCAGAACGTCGTAGTAAGGCTCGAGCTCTTCAGCAGGCCGGGACAGGTTCTCAGTCGACAGCAGCCAACAGGTGACCGCGTGGATCTCCAAGTCCTCGGCCCACCCAAGGAACTCGACAAACTTCTTCATGCCCTCGCGGTAGCTGGCGGCGTAGTCGGGGAGACGTTCCGCACGGGCGTAGCGCCGATGCCCGTCGTGGATCACACCGATGTGCTGCGGCAGCTTGTCACGATCGAGGAACTTGAGAATCCGTGACTCGTAGATCTTGTAGAGGGGCTTTTTGACCAGCCGCTTGGTCTTGTTCATGTTGGCCACACCGCGAGTCTACGCCGCAATTCGAGCAAGTCGACAGCGCTCCTAGCTCACTTCACGTTGCCATGTGGTTGCGGTGATCTTCGTTCGAAACCCAACTCCTTGATACAAGTGTTGCGCCCCTGTGGAACTAGCTGCATCCACACCGATCATGGCTGCGTCGATACCATCATTCCTCATGGCGACCATCGAATGTGCGAGCAAGGCTGTGGCTACACCACGTTTGCGCCAATCCTGGACGACACCGAGGCCGCCGATCCATCCCTCCGAACGTCCTGCTGCTTCCCAGTCCTCCGGGTAGACCTCATTGGCGGAGTACCCAATGACCTCCCCTTCACCAACGGCGACAAACGAATACTTGGAGCGAAACGCGGGACCGTCGAGAACAAGTCTTCTCCAGGTTGGGCTATCCATTGGGGTGCTGCCCCAGTGATCGGCAAAGGCCGAGTTGTATACGAGCCGCGCCTGCTCACCGTGGCGGTCCTCCCACGGCACCACGGCAAACCCCTTCTCGGGAACAGAATCGATTTCTTCGGACAGATACCGCTCCATCTCCCACCAGTGCCGCACAGGCTCGAACCCACGCACGGCATACCGCCGTGCCGTGTCCTCCTGCTTCTTGTAGAACCAGGCGGCGATGTACCGCCGATCAGCTTCCTCGGTGCGGAGAACGTCCGTTGCGGTTGCGACCGCCCAGTCCGTTATCGATTCGTCGAGCCCCTGGTCACGACTCTCCGGATGCACATAGACGTTCAAGTAGACGCGATGCTCTTTCGCTTCGGTAGGACGATGGAACACCGTCCCATAGGCCACTACCGCTCCTGCGGCATTGCGGGCAACGACCGTTCTCTCGTCGGCGGGAGTGAAGTAGGACTCCAATTCGTGCTTCATCGAGTCGGCGCTGAGGCGCTCGGGGGTCTCGTCGTGGTCTCCAATGGAGTTGAACAGTTCCGACAGCGCTGCAGCATCGGCAGGTGTTGCCGGGGCCCACGAAACTTCGAGTCCAGCTGGTGTTGTCGGTGTGTGCATGGGGTTGATTATTGCCGATGACAGTTGGTTGGAATCTCGGGTACAGTCCCGGTCATGAATCTCAGCAAGAACTTCACCCGATGGACACTCGGGAGAATGCAGAACCCGGTACGCGGGTTTCTACATGGGGGAGCCGCAATCACGTCGGTGGTTGGAACAACCTTTCTGGTCATACGGGCCCCACACTGGCCGGCAAGAACCGCCGCAATCGTCTTTGGTATTGGCTTGCTCGGACTTTTCACTGCCAGTTCGCTCTACCACTCCATCCCCTGGCGGGACGTTTGGAAACTACGGATGCAGCGTCTCGACCACTCGATGATTTTCGTGCTGATCGCCGCCTCATACACGCCGATCGCAGTGATGATCCTCGAGGGAACGTGGCGATGGATCGCACTGATAGTGGCATGGGGGATCGCTCTTGTCGGCATCCTCAATCGGGTGTTTGCACCGATGGACCGTCACGTCTTCTCGTTCAGCCTGATGCTCATCCTCGGGTGGCTCTCGGTACCCATCATGTTCCCGCTGGCCCAACGCGCGGGAGCCGCGGCGGTTGTACTCATGGCAATCGGCGGCGGTCTCTATACGGTCGGGATGATCTTCAAGGTGACCCGGTGGCCGAAGTTATGGCCACGGGTGTTCTCCGCACACGAGTTGTTCCACGTGTTCGTGGTGGCCGCGTCTGTGTTCCATTGGACCGCTACCTATCGATACGTGCTGACTGCGGCCTAGGTCGCTAGGACTCGGAGCGATCGCGGTTGGGGCGCTGTAGGACCAGTAGCTGACCCGGTTCGTAACCACCGTTGTGATAGGAGTACTGCTCACCGCCGTTGAACACGAGCACATCACCAGGCGAGACGAGGGCAGTCTCACCTTCGCATGTGAACGCAACTGTGCCGCGGAGTCCGACGTAGATCTTCTCCAAGCGCTGCTCGGCAAACGGTGGGTGCTCGCCGCCGATAGGAACCTCAACGACTCCAAGCGAGAGCCGACTGAAGGTCTCAGGGGTCATGTCGGTGACAGAGAGGGTCCCGAAGGGAAAAGGTGTTTCGTCGTCGTACTTCTTGAGTTCCACGTCACAACCTCCGTTGAGCCTGCCCCGACTCTACGAACGACCCGCCGCTGTGGGAAATTGATCGAGGCGCTTCTCCCGGCCTTTGGCCCAGCATTTGCGTCCCGACCACCGGCAATAGCCGGGTTCTGCTTGACGACCTCTAGGCTTGTCGACAACGACCGGCCGGGTCGGTATCCAACCCCAGGCAGACCAGCATGACCACCACAAAGACGCATTCGGGGAGCCGTGCCGTCGTAAAGAGAAGCCTCACCCTCGGGGTCGCCACAGTCGCCTTCCTGATTCCTCTGATCTTCGAGTTCAACGACCTGTCCCCTGCCGGCCACCGCATGCTTGCCATATTCCTGCTGGCAATCGTTCTCTGGGTGGCCGAGCCAATCCCGCTGTTTGCGACGGCCGTGCTCATCATCATCTTGGAGATCTTGATGATCAGCGATCAGGCCATCGTGGGACTTCCTGCAGATTTCAGCCCACGGGAATTCCGCGACTACTACGCCGCCCTCGCTGACCCCGTTCTAATGCTCGTCCTCGGCGGCTTCTTCCTCGCGATGGGCTCGTCAATCTTCCGTCTCGATAGAGCCATGGGGCGACTCCTGCTCCGCCCCTTTGGCACACGCCCGTCGATGATCATGCTTGGCCTCATGCTGATAACGGCGACGTTCTCGATGTTCATGTCCAACACCGCGACGACAGCAACAATGATGGCCGTCGTGCTGCCCGTCGTTGCCGCGCTTGGCACCGAAGACAGACTGCGTGTGGCGATGGTGCTCGCCATACCCTTCGCAGCCAACATCGGGGGCATCGGTACCCCGGTTGGAACACCGCCCAATGCCATCGCGATTGGGCAGCTCGCTTCATCGGGGATTTCAATCAGCTTTGGCAAGTGGATGCTGATGGCGCTTCCAGCGGTGGTCGTTCTCCTATTCGTCGCCTGGTGGTTGCTACAACGGATGTTCCCCTCAGACACGAAGTCAATCGATCTGAAGATCGAGGGGGAATTCGCCCGGTCCCGCAAGGCCTACATCTTCTATGGCGTCTTCGTGGTGACCGTGCTGTTGTGGATGACCGAGTCGTTCCATGGTGTCACCTCCAGCATCATCGGTTTCATCCCTGTTGTGGTTCTGCTCGCCACAGGGGTCCTAAAGGAGAAGGACATCCAAAACGTGCAGTGGCATGTGCTGTGGCTAATTGCGGGCGGTATCGCATTGGGCAAAGGCATCGTTGACTCTGGGCTCGACGAGTGGGTGGTTGGACTCATCTCGTGGGAGTCGCTCGGAGCGACGACGATCGCGGCAGCATTTGCGTTTGCTGCCCTCATCCTGTCGACGGTGATGTCGAACAGCGCCAGCGCCAACCTTCTCGTCCCCTTGGGAGTGTCACTCACCCTGTCCGGAATCGTCGACCTCGACCCCCTTGTCGTTGGATTCATGATTGCGATCGGAGCCTCGCTGGCGATGGCGTTGCCGATCTCTACACCAACAAATGCCGTCGCCTATAGCTCGGGCTTGATCAAGACCGGCGATATGGCGAAGACCGGGCTCCTGATCGGGATCATCGGGCTGATCCTGTATCTCTTTGTGTCACCGGTGCTGTGGTCGGCGATGGGCCTCGTATGAGTTCTGAGCACACCATCGTTGACATCGTGTTCTGCGCCTCGAGTGATCCGACAACTCGATCAGATCTGGAGCGAGACCTGCTCGAGCTGTCTGAAGGTGCATTCACAATTCAGACCGTTGCCACCGGTGGTGAACTCACGATGGGTATCACTTCTGCGATCGACTCAGGAGCGATGATCCCATTGGTCTTCGTCGACGAGTTTCTCAGCGACAGCACCGGTCTCGCAACACTCACCGCACTCAGCGAGCAGCCAGACCTCGAGAGTGCCCGACGTGTTCTCATCTCCGACTCCACACCGGCTGTCGCACAGCCGCTCGACGGGGTGCTCAGGGTTCCGTGGAGCAAGACGCAGCTCAAGTCACTCGTGTCCCGGCTCGTCACCGAGTACTTCATCGAAGAGGCACCGCAGGATGTCGATGAAGTCAGCGAAGTCGTAGATGTCGACGTACTCTCGAAGGCGTTCGTCGAGGTTGAGGAACGCGCTCAGGAAGTCACCGAGCGTCTTGGCCGGCTCCAGCGATCGTTCCTGGACGACCGTGCTCTGTCGGATGATGACGTCGAAGCCGAGATGATCGCAGAAATCGACCGAGCTCTTGGCAATCCGCCCCGCACCACCGTACCCAGCGGAACCAGGGTTCTGTCGGCAGGCGATCCTGTTGATGGCATCCGTGTCGTTGTCGACGGGCGAGTCCACCTAACCCTTGATACCGACGATCGGACGCTCGGGTTCCACGCCCGCACCGCAGGCCGGGTCATCGGTCTCAATGCGATTGCGCTCTCGGAAACCAAGGCGTTCTTCAATGTCGATGCGATCGAAGACACGACGTTCATCGCTCTTACCCTCGAGCAACTCGACGATGCGCTCCGCCAGAGCCCGACTCTTGCGATCCACCTCGTAACCGTCTTGCTGAGGGCGATGGCGCGCCGCAACCGTCGCTCCATCGAGCTGCGCATGATCGTCGACAACCTGGCGCGGGACCTCGAGCGAGAACGCGATGAGTTGGCAGCGACGATCGATCGCCTCAACCAGACCCAAGCTCGTCTCATCGAGTCGGAGAAGTTGGCCACTCTTGGCCAACTCGCCGCAGGTGTCGGCCATGAACTGAATAACCCCGCGGCAGTGGTCAGTCGGACAGCCGACTTCCTCGCTGAGGACATCGAAGCCTTGACCGCGGGCACCACCGGCGGTGAGGTGTTCACAAGTGCGCTGCGGGCGGCGCGACAACGTGAGCCGGTGTCGACGCGGGTGCAAAGACAGCGTCGCAATGAGCTGGCCAAAGTCCTGGGTGATCCCGCACTCGCAAGACGGTTGGTCAAGATCGGGATCGAAAGTGAAGCCGAGTATCAACAGCTGCTTGGCGACAGCCCGGATCCGGAGGATCGTCTTGATCGTATGGAGCGTTTCCACAGGATTGGGACGTCGTTGCGTAGTGTCGACGCCGCCTCGCAGCGGATCGTGAAGCTGGTCGGATCCGTCCGCTCCTATGTACGTGGTGGAGACATGCGCGTCGAGTCGTTCGATTTGCGGCAAGGGATCGAAGAAACGTTGTTGCTGCTCGGCCATGAGCTCGGACACGTCAAAGTTGAGAAGACCTATCACCCCGATGTTCCTGCTATGTCAGGTCAGCCCGGTGAGCTCAACCAGGTCTGGACCAACCTGATCACAAACGCGATCCAGGCCATGGATGAGGACAACGCCCGCCTGACGATCGAGGTCGGCCCCACCGACGACGCCGAGGTCAGGGTTGCCGTCACCGACAACGGCCAGGGGATATCGCCGGAGAACCTCGAACGGGTCTTTGAGCCCGCATTCACCACCAAAGCCGGTCGTGTTGAATTCGGTTTGGGGCTCGGGCTCCAAATCGTGAAGGACATCGTGGTGCGGCACAATGGATCGATCTCAGTGGAATCAAAGCCGGGAATGACCTGCTTCACCGTGGTTCTTCCCGCAGCCAGCAACGGAGAAACGCAATGAACCGTCTTGTGATCTTGTGTATCGAGGACGAGGACGAGGTGCGCGATGCGGTCGTCCGCGATCTCGAAGTATTCGAGCCGGCCTTCCTGGTGGAGGTGGCTGAGGATGCCGACGATGCGAGCCAGGTCGTTGCCGAAGTCGTCGAGGCTGAGGATGCCATCGCTCTCGTCATCGCCGACCATCGGCTGCCCGGCATGCAGGGAACCGACTTTCTCATCGAGCTGCACGGCAAGCCGGAAACCGCTTCGGCGCGCAAGGTGCTTCTTACAGGGCAGGCCGGTCACGAGGACACGATCCGGGCGATCAACGAGGCCGATCTCGACCACTACATCTCCAAGCCTTGGACCGAGGAGGAGTTGCATTCAGTGGTGCGGGAGCAGTTGACCGAATACGTGCTCAGGAATGTCGAGGATGTACTCCCCTATGTCGCCATCCTCGATGGAGCACGGCTACTGGAACGGTTGAGCCGAGATTCGATCTAGGTGCGCTGCCTACCAACTGTGTGCCCAGTCCGGAGCGGGCTGTGGGCGAGGCCGGAGCTGGTTGAGATCCATGACATCTGTGGTCACGCCTGTCGTCAGGTTGCGGCGTTGTAGCACGCCGGCACTGGTTGCGACCAGCAAACCCCCGTCTCGATCCCAGTCCGCCCATTGCACGTCAAGTGCAGCGATGTCTTCGTCTTCTGTCATCCAGTAGGAAACGCCGGCACCGGGGTCACCTGCTCGAAATGCGGTGTACCGACCGTCGACATGAAGCAGCCGACGACCTCGGGGCTGGCTCTTTGTCATCTCTACCCGCCGGTTCTCGTCCCATGGGCCGCCATCGGCTCGGGGCGGGGTGTCTTCGGACTCGATCCAGCCCCGCCGCCTCTCGACACAGAATTGGACCGGCCGATTCCACCGGAGACCAAGCGGTGGAGCATCGCCAACGTCGGGTTCGCCTACATCGGAGTCAGCGGCAGCAGCGAAGCGGACACCCCTGGTGTAGGTCGTCCCGCTCCCCCACGCCGCCAGTGCGGTCAGCCACGGCAAACGTGATATTGCCTCGTAGACGGCGCCCGCCGGCCAGTCTCCCGGTTGCTTCATTGCGGAGTAGGCAAACAGGCGTCCGTCCGCCGACAGATCACATTTCTGGGGGTAGATGGTCCCGCGCAACCAAGCGCCGGGCTCGTACGTGTCGGTATCGGTGCGCCATGCTCCAATATGGGTCCAGTCGCTGGGTCCACGCCGGATCACAGCCACGACCGGGGCTTGTGTCGCCGGGATGCCGAATACCCGGGGTGAGGTCATCGTGCTGATTCCATGATGCCCTCAATGAGGGCTTCGAGGGCAGCATCAAAGCTGGCATCGATATCGGTTGGCATGCCGAACCCACCGCTTGTTTCGAGATCGACAAAGCCGTGCCACAAAGCGCGCAACGCTCGGATGGAATGGATTCGTTGGTTCTCGGCGACACCGGCGCGGGCCATCACCCCAAGCAGCACGGTGACGGGCGCTGCCATGGCCTCGTAGAGCTCGTCATCCTCGCCCGGCTTCGGAGCAGGCGTGAGGGTTCGGTACAGACCGGGGTGGCTCTTGACGAATGCTCGGTAGGCGTGGGACACCTGTCGCAACGCATCAGCAGGCTCCGCAGTGTCGCGAACGGCTGTTTCACAGACCGTGGATATCTCGGTAGCAGTGTGAAGTGCCATCTCGCGACGCAGCCCGGCAAGACCGGCGACGTGGTTGTATATCGAAGGCGTCTTGATACCGAGCTTGTCGGCAACGGCGCTCAGCGACGCCGCCTCCAGCCCATCACGGTCCGCAATGGTGGCGGCGGCATCGACAACGTCGTCGAGCGTGATTCCTAGCTTGCGTCCCATCAGCCTCTTTCGGTGACAACTGCCTCTGCCCGCTCTTTGATTGCCTGATTCATCGCTTCGAACCCGGCTTTGGTCTTGCTGTCGAGCATCTTGGCGAACAGCGGCACGAGAATCCCGGTGAATTCCTCGCTCTGGATGAACCTAGTCCTTTCGCCAACTGCCTCCAGCTTGAACTGATGTCGGCCGTCGAACAACCCGGGAATGCCAAGCCGGCCCAGCCATTCGAAGTACTTCTCGGCTTCGACGGCGGTGACGGTTGGCTTGAAGGTGGTCGTCTTGCCGCCAGGTGGTCGCATGGTGTTGCGGAGATGTGATCCTTCGGTGACATCGCCCTCACTCGAGATGATGAACGGATTCCACACCTCGTACTTCCCCAGATTGGTGAGGATCTCCCAGACGACGCTTGCCGGGGCTTCGATTGTGATCTCTGTAGTTAGGTTCCTCATCTCGCTGTCCTTCTCGTTGTGACTAACTTGTTTAGTTACCATAACTAATGGCATTAGTTATGTCAAGGGGTTCTTCGGTTGTGCCCCGACCCAATCCGATCGGGACCTAAGTCCCCTACCGGTCGACCCTCCCCGCGGCCTACGTTGGTCATAAGGACGGCTCCCGGCCTCGCCGGAGGGACGCTATGGCAGAGAAGGAGAACGACAACGGGCTCCACGCCGTTGCAATAACCGACCGCGTGGAACACACGTCACGTCGCTTCGCCCGTATGTGGAGTGTGACCGCGGTCGTCGTATTCGTCGCACTGGCCGCGACCATCGGCATCCCCCACGGGCCCGACCTCGAGACCTGGGAACGCCAGGCCCACCTCTTCACCCTCGCCCTTGCCGGCGTGGCCACCGTGATCGCATGGCGATGGGAAGGAATCGGTGGCGCCGTTCTCCTCGTCGCCGCGACATCGCTGGGCGTCCTGGCCGCACTGCAACACCAACCCTTGATCGCCTTTCTACCTGCGGCCACCTTCCTCATCCCTGCCGTTGCGTTTCTCATTGCATGGCATCGCACCAAGTCGATTGCCTCGCTGATCGTGCTCGCCACAGCCGTGATCATGCTCTTGTTCACCGGAAGCGTCGTGGCTCAGTCCCTGTATGACTACGGATATGGCGCCGCGCATCCCCAATCAGACCTCTCGGCGCTTCCTGAGTCGCCGGTGGCTTGGCTTTGGGTTGGAGGGGTTACCGATACCCAAGCATCGCTGGTGGCTCGCCTCGATGACGCCGCAGAAAGCAAGGCCGTCGCTACCGACAGCACCGGACAGACTCACGAGGTTGCGGGGACTGACGACGAGGGAATCTGGCACTTCGAATTGACCAACCTCACTCCGGCAACGGACTACGGGTATCACCTCGTCGTTGACGGCGTCGCCCGGCCGGAACGAACCGGCTCGTTTCATACGTTCTCCACCGAACCCACCAGCTTTCGGGTTGCGATTGGGAGCTGTGCTCGCCTCGCCTCCAACGGCACCGTCTATGAGGCCATCCTCGAAACCGACCCCGACCTGTTCCTTGTCCCAGGAGACTTCTACTACGCCGACCACATGGAGACCCCCGCACAATTCGCCAAATCGTTTGACACCACACTCACCCAGCCCGCCCAAGCAGCCCTACTTGGCGCAGTGCCTATCGCTTACGTATGGGACGACCATGACTTCGGGGGCAACAACAGCGATTCCACGGCGGCAACACGTCAGATCGCCCGCGAAGCCTATGACCGATTCGTGCCCCACTACCCACTTGAGAGCAACGGATCGATCCACCAAGCGTTCACCATCGGGCGGGTCCGTTTCCTCATGCTTGATGGCCGGTACGAGCGTGACCCCGGTGCCGACGCCGATAGTCCCGAGAAGACCATGCTCGGCCAAGAGCAGCTTGCCTGGCTCCAAGAGCAACTTCTCGAATCGGCGGATACTGCCGTTCTCACCGTCATCGTCAGCTCGGTGCCATGGATCGCCGATCCTGAGGCAGGCGCCGACCACTGGGGTGGCTACACCTACGAACGCCAACAGATCGCCGACTTCATTGCAAGCAGCAACCTCGGCAACATCGTGATGGTGGCAGGCGATGCCCACATGGTGGCAATCGATGACGGCACCAACACCGACTATTCCGTCGCCGGGAACGCAACCTTCCCTCTCCTCCACGCTGCTGCACTCGATCGACCTGGGAGCACCAAAGGCGGCCCATACAGCGAAGGTGCTTTCCCTGGTGGCGGACAGTTCGGGCTCATCGATGTCGAGGATGATGGGTCGTCCGAGCTCACCGTGCGGCTGCAAGGAATGGACTGGACCGGGCAAACGATCACTAGCCATACCTTCACGGCGGCGGCACCATGATTGCCACCCGACGCCAGAACAGGCTCTTCACCTACCTCGACGGATCCGACCACGATCCCGAAGAGGTTGGTGGCAAAGCGGTAGGACTCGACCAACTCATTGCCCATGGCTATCCGGTTCCCCCGGCCGCGGTGCTCACTACCGAGGCCTACACCGACACGGTTACCGAGCGGAGCCTGCGACTGCTCGTCGATGACCTACTGACATCGTCGCTTCCAGCGCCCGACCGTATCGCTGCGGAGGCCGCCGCAATCGAGCGCACCTTCCTTGCTGCACCACTGCCGGACCGGGTCGAAGCCGCAGTCAAGCGAATCGGCACCGATCTGCTCGATGATGGACCCGTTGCGGTGCGCTCCTCAGCGACAGCAGAGGACCTGGCAGAAGCCTCGTTTGCCGGCCAGTACCTGACCATCACGGATATCACCACGACCGACGATCTGATGATTGCGGTTCGGCGCTGCTGGGCCTCGCTGTGGTCACCGGCCGCCCGCGCCTATCGCAGACGACATCGGATCCCCGAAACAGGCATTGCAATGGCGGTGATCGTGCAGCGGCAAGTCTCTCCTCACTGGTCGGGAGTGGCATTCACCAGTGATCCGCAGGGTCGCGAACATCTAATTCGGATCGAGGCAGTCCCAGGTATGGGAGAAGCCCTCGTATCGGGAAAGGTCACTCCGGCCGACTACCTCGTTCGCAAGGACACACTCGAGGTTTCCTCAACGTCACCAGAGCCGCAACCGGGTCTTGTCGAGGACCTGGCCCGTCTCTCCCTCCGTATCGAGTCATCGTTCGGTGCTCCCCAGGATATCGAGTGGGCGTACGACGACACCGGGCTCTGCCTCCTCCAGATGCGACCCATCACCACATCTGCCCTGCCAACCGGGATGGACGATGGGTTCGACACCAAACACAACCCGGCCACCACTTACACCCCACACGGTGTCATCGAGATGCTGCCCGGTGTCGTGTCGCCGCTGCTGTGGACGATCAACGCACCGATGCTGGAGAACGCGTTTCGGGCAACATTTACCGATCTCGGTGGCCAGAACCCACCCGACGACAGACCGATCGTGTCGCGCTTCCGGGGCCGAGCCGCCTTGGATCTGTCCGCGATCTGCGAAGTGGCCGCGTCGCTACCGGGGGGCGATCCAGCCGAAGTCGAGCGTCAGTACCTGGGGCGAGCCATCTCCACGACCACCGCAGAGAAGACGGGTGGCATCCACCTGTTTTCGGCTTTGCGAAGCAGACAGGCGCAAAAGAGGATCGTCGACGAAGTACACCTGACCGCCGCCGCCGCACACGCCATCTCGCAGCTCGACATTGACATCTCGACGCTTCCGGTCCGCAAACTCGTTGCCTATCGCCAACGGATACGCGATCTGGCCTGGCGTGGCTACACCGCCGAGGTCGGGGCGTCGAGCGCTGCCGGCGCAACATATCGCGCCTTGGAGCTACTGCTGGAGAGATGGCTACCCGAACACGAAGCTGCCTCGTGGGCACAGCTCCTCAGCCGCGATGCGATGCGAACCAGTGCACTGCGTGGGGACCGCACTAGCGGTCTACAAGACGTGTTGGCGAGGCAAGGCACCCCCGCCATCACACGACTGTTGGAGGAATCACCGCCAGATCTCGAAGATCGTATCGCGGCTCTCGACAATCCGGGGCTCGCATTCCTCAATGCGCTAGAGACCGCGGTTAGAGCGATGGGGTCGAGAGCGGTCTACGGGGACACCTCATGGAGTGAGGACAACATCTGGATATGGCGACAGCTCCAGATCCTGTCCAAGGAGGATCGGTCGGAAACTACAACCCCTCGCGAGGCTGCTGAATCGTTCACCAACCTTCATCGCTATCTCGCCTCCGACAAGAAGTGGAGACGGATTCGAGTCCTCACCGGGCAGTTCGTTGACATGAGGGCTCGCTGGCTACGGCGCCAGGTGGCTGAGACGACTCGATTCCTCGAACTACGGGAGCAGGCCAAGAGCGCGTTGCTAGTTCTTGGCGGCGAAGAGCGGCGCATCATCGTCGAGGCAAGCCGGCGTCTTGCTGCGTCGCGACAGTTGCCCGACGCTGACTTCGTGGAGTATCTGACCGATGCCGAGCTTGAAGGAATGCTGTTCGGTGCGTGTGGGGTCTCCCGGCACGAGCTAGAGACGCGGCGCGAGGTGGGGCGGGCCTGCGTCGCGGCGGGACCACTCGACGACCACTTCGACGGCGGTCAGCCCGGCGTCGACCTACGCGAGATACCCACCGGCAAGCGGCTCCCCGGATGGGCTACCAGCCCGGGCCGAGCCCGCGGGACTGTCCGCGTGATCTCGTCGCTTGCCGAAGGGGTGCGTCTCGAGAAGGGTGACGTGTTGGTGGCACATGCCACCGATCCGTCCTGGACCCCGTTGTTCCTGACTGCGGGGGCGGTGGTCCTCGAGACGGGTGGTCCGCTGGCCCACGCCGCGATCGTCGCCCGCGAGTTCGGGCTCCCTGCAGTCCTCAATGTTCCCCAGGCAACACGCATCCTCACCGATGGAGAGCATGTGGTTGTTGACGGAACCCTGGGATTCGTCGACCGAGAGGACGTGGTGAGCTCATGACATTGGCTGTGTTCTTCCCAAGCCTGATGGGGGTCGGAATCCTGATCTCTGGGGCCCTGCTGATCTCCGACGGCCTACGCCGCTTGTTCCCGAAGGGAAGCCTCCGTCGCAAGCACAACGTCGTAGTGGGAACCTACGGTGCAGTCGGTGATGCTGTTGACGCGGCGGGCTATCGCCTCGAGGAACCGTGGTTCGTGCGACGGGGCCTGCGCACTCGTATCGCCTACATCATCGCTGCCATCGTGCTGGTTGCGGCCGGGATCTTATCGGCTCTTGTCGGTGAGCGCTTCTTCGACGACCCGTTGGGGGTGTTCTACGAGAGCCCATGGGCGATTGGCCTGGGCTATGGGTTCGGCACCGCCTTCTGGTTTCTCGCATTGCTGTGTCTGACCATTGCCACCCTCTACCGGTCACCACCCCGGCTGATCATGCGGCTGGTTAATGAAACCTCGTTGGGACGAATCATGCTCCCAACCGATGCCGATCATCGCAAAGCAGTTCACAACATCGAAAGGGAGACATGACATGAAGAGAATGCTGGCCCTGATCGCCCTTGTCTGTTTCCTGGTGTACACCGGTGTCTATATCTTCGTGTACCTGTTTCGGGCATTCCGTCTTCCAGAAGCCGCAGGCGCACCCGTGCAGATCTGGCATGGCGATCCATTCTCCCGCGCCATCCTGGTTGCGGTGTTCTTCATGATCGGGCTACTGGTCATGTTGTTCGTGATGCTGATGCGGCCGGGCGCCCACCGCGCCGGATCAATGGCGGTACGGCCCGACCTGTGGCAATGGCTGGTCGAACAAGGGGAGCGAACGAACGAATCTCCGGAGCGGATTGGGGAAAGGGCCATCGCCATCTACCGCGCTCGAATCGCCGGGACAGATGCGATGTCGCCGCACTGACTACTCGATCTCGTAGGCAGGCTTCGAGACGACGGTCCGCAACGCAAAACTGGAGCGAAGCCGGATGACACCGGGGAGACGAGACAGGTGGCTTCTGTGGATCCGCTCGTAATCCTCAACGTCGGCGCACAGGATCTGGACCACGTAGTCGGCGTCACCGGCCATCAGGTGGCAACTCATGACACCAGGGACCTCCCGCACTGCCGCCTCAAAGGAGTCGAGCAAGTCGTCGCGTTGGCTTGACAAGGAGATGTCCACAAATACAGAAGTTGGCTTGCCGATCTTGGCGGGGTCGATGACGGCTGCGTAGCGGTCGATCACGCCGCTGTCTTCGAGCCTCCGTAACCGCCGCAGACACGCCGACGGCGACAAATGCACCTTCTCGGCGAGGGCAACGTTGCTGATCCGACCATTCGTGCCCAGCGCCGCAAGAATCGCCCGGTCGGTTCGGTCCAGTTGATGGGTCACAATCATCCCCTACAGATCTGTAGTGTGGCGCAATATTATTGCGCGACTGGTATCAAGTACGTTGCAGTTCGCAACCAAATGCACTCAATCTCTCGATAATCTTAATCTAGTAGCCGTTCTCGTAGGGAGCTGATGTCGTGATCGTTGGTGTGCCCAAGGAAATCAAAGTTGCGGAACGCCGGGTCGGGCTCAAACCACCCTCGGTACGTGAGTTGGTCAGCCACGGTCAGGATGTAATCATCGAGTCCGGTGCCGGCTCTGGGATTGGCGCCGCCGACACCGACTACGAGGCTGCGGGTGGCACAATCGTGCCCTTGGCCGCCGACGTCTTTGCGGATGCCGACATGGTGATGAAGGTCAAGGAGCCTCAGGCCCAGGAACGGGCAATGCTCCGCAAGGACCAGATCCTGTTTACGTATCTCCACCTTGCTCCCGACCCGGAGCAGACCAAGGACCTCGTCGCTAGCGGAGCTATCTGTATTGCCTACGAAACCGTGACCGACAACAACGGTGGCTTGCCGTTGCTGGCACCGATGTCACAAGTGGCCGGACGGTTGTCCGTCCAGGCAGGGGCAACGGCACTCGAGAGTGTGCACGGCGGATCAGGGATCCTGCTTGGTGGTATAGCCGGGGTCGCTCCCGCCAAGGTTGTCGTTATCGGCGGTGGTGTGGTTGGCGAGAACGCAATCGATGTCGCTCTTGGCATGGGCGCAGATGTCACGGTCCTCGACAACGACGTCGATGTCCTCGGCCGGCTCGGACGTCACTTTGGACCGGCTCTCACCACGATCTATTCAACTGCCACCGCATTGGACGAAGAGGTGACCGCTGCAGACCTGGTTATCGGAGCGGTCCTGGTCAAAGGAGCCCGTGCCCCGAAGCTGGTCACTGCAGAGATGGTTCCACGTATGCGCCCAGGGTCGGTGCTGGTGGATGTGGCGATTGATCAGGGCGGGTGTTTCGAGACATCTCATGCAACAACCCACACTGAGCCCACATACGTCGTTGATGAAACGGTGCACTACTGCGTCGCCAACATGCCGGGTGCGGTCCCCAAGACCTCGACCGCGGCGTTGAACACAGTGACTCTCCCCCGGGCGCTGGCCATCGCGGACAAAGGTGTGCATCAGGCCCTCGCCGACGACCCGCACCTGCGCAATGGGCTCAACGTCTGTGGCGGCCTGATCACCGACAAAGCCGTCGCTAGCGAGCTTGGCTATGCGTATGTGGAGCCGATGGAGGCGTTGGCCAGCCTCTAGATCGGGCGATTCCGCTTGCGCTCTTCGGCGTAGCGCTCGCGTTCTTTCTTGCGCTCCTTGTTGGCGCGCTCTTTCGACTCTTTGCGCTCCCGAGCCGCCCGCTCGCGTGACTCCTTGCGCTCACGCTCGTAGCGCTCGGCAGATTCCTTGCGCTCCCGCTCGTGTCTCGCGGACCGCTCTTCGTCAGTTTCCAATTTCGGCCCCAGTGGTTGAATAAGTAATTGGCTTCGCCATCTTATGACGACATCACGGTCGCTGCGCCGCTTCGGGCCACGGTCGCGACGACAAAGTCCTCCGGGCCTGGTTGGGCTCGACAGGAGCCGATAGTCTGGCAGCCACCCGAGGACTGAGACATCCGCATGAATGAAAGACAACTACTGCTGGCCGCATTGTGGATCGCCCTGATGTTTGTCTACCTGCTGGGGGACGTCATCCGCATCTTTGCAGGCGACTTCACCGCAGGCGAGATCATGGGCAAGGAGGTCGGACAGGGCCTGTGGCTGGCCATCACTGCCTTCATGACTATCCCGATCGCCATGATCATCCTCACGCTGATATTCGATGGCAATGGCATTCGGTGGGCCAATATCGTGGTGGCGGCGGGGCTTCTTCTCTTTAACCTCGCAGGACTACCCACCTACCCAGGGGCCTATGACAAGTTTCTCATCGTGGTAGGCCTTGTCATCAACGGGTTGACCATCTCGTACGCTTGGACCTGGGTCCAGGTACTTGATCAGGCGTAGCCGAGCCAACGCTTCCATCCGGTAGTGTGAGCCCATGGCAACACTTGTACTGACCGCTATTGGGGATGATCACGCCGGTCTGGTTCGTGCTCTGTCCGGTGTTGTCGCCGACCATGGCGGCAACTGGGAGAAGAGCCATATGGCGCACCTCGCCGGCAAGTTCGCCGGCATCGTGCTCGTCAACGTCCCCGACGACAACACCGAAGCACTGATTCGAGACCTCAAACCGCTCGAAGCACGTGGTTTGCTCGACATCACCGCAACGGTCTCCCAACCGACGGCGGAAACCGAGGATATGTCCCGTCTCCACCTGGAGTTGGTTGGTTTAGATCAGCCGGGCATCGTGCGCGACATCTCAGATGCACTCGCCAACCGCAACGTGAGCATCGAGGAGTTGGAGACCGAGACCAGCAGTGCCCCCATGGACGGCGGGACGCTGTTCAAGGCCAATGCGACTCTCGTACTACCTGACGGTGTCACCGCCGAAGCCCTGAGCGACGTCCTCGAGGATTTGGCCGGCGAACTGATGGTCGACATCGAATTGAACGAGACCTAGCCGACGGCCACTCCGCCGCCACTCGCAACGTGAAGGTTCGATGGTGAATTCTGGCCCCTGTTCGGGAAGCAACGATCTTGGTTGCCATCGCCATATTGCTCGCGGCCTGTGGCGGCAATTCGGATTCGACAGACGCGGGCGACGATGGGGGTCCTGCCTCAAGCAGCGCTTCCGCCCCGGATCCTTGCACCCTCGCCGACGACTCCGTTTTCACGACCTACTTCGCCGGTGATCCAGGAGAAGGGGAGCGAAGCGAGGCGGGACCAATCATGGGGGCACTTGGCGGACTGCCAATGCCAATTCGGCGATGATGCGGCATCAATAGACCACAGCACGGCGTTATTCGCTGGAGTCGGCAATCGGCTCGAGAATCACCACGGCGGTCTCTTCGGGTCGACGCGCCGCATAATCGTCCAAGTTCTTATCGATCTCACGCCATCGGTCCCACAGTCGTTCCCGTTCCTCTCCTGCAGCGGCCCGCCCCCGTACGGTGCGACGGTCCCCCGGGACTTTGACGCGAACCTCAGGATGTGCCTGAAGGTTGAGCCACCATGCAGGCTCGCCTTCACCCCAACCGTTCATCGCCATCGTCACCAAGTTCGACCCGTCCTCGAAGTAGCCGAGGATCACGCCTCGTTCTTGGCCGCTGCGACGCCCAATGGTGGTGAGATGCATCATTCCCCAGTTGTCGCCCTTTGGCCGCCGCAAGCCAAACCGGCCACCGGAGATGCGATACAAGCCACGGTGGGTTCTCCAGGCGAGAAGAACAAACCACCGTGGAGGAAGCCATGCACGTTTCTTGGAGTCGTCTGCCATCTGCGCTCCTTTGTGGTGCTATGAACACTAGCCAAGGCTTCAGACGCATCAGCAACTCGAGTTGAGTAGGGTCGCGGGCGGGTGATATCGCATGACCTTTCAACGGCTCCAAGCTCTCGACCTGTCCCGGTGGGAAGAACCAGAACCAACGCTCGAACGTCGTGAGTTTCTGGAACAGTGGCTTCGCTACCAGCGCCACGAGTTTCTGCGCAAGCTCAGAGACCTCACTCCTGAAGGACTCGTCATATGGTCCATACCCCCGGTCGAGCTTTCCGTTCTCGGCCTCGTCCGACACATGACCCAGATGGAACACGGCGGTCTGTCGTGGGGCCTCGGCGGGGGCGAGCAAGACTTCATCTACGGAGAAGACGACTACGCAGGGGGTTCCCTCGAAACGGTCGACGACGACCTGCGCATCTACCTCGATGAAGTCGCCAAGTCTGACCAGGTCGTAGCCGCCATGCCGAGCATCGACTCGGTCGGCCTCGGTAACGGGCGGCCACTCGGTGCCGCTTTGGTAAAGATGGTTGATGAATACGCCATCCACGCCGGGCAGGCACACATGCTCCGGTTCGCCGCACTCGGCAGGATCATGCGGTAGTCGTTCCGCATTAGATTCCTGCAGAAGCAATGGACGGGGAGCCTATGGAGCTCAGACCACTCGGAAACAGCGGCACATTGGTGAGTGAGCTCGGGCTCGGCACCATGACCTTTGGCAACGAAACGGACGTGGCGGGAGCTCACGATCAGTTGAACCAGTTCATTGAGGCGGGCGGTACCTTCGTGGACACCGCCGATGTCTACACCCGGGGTGCATCCGAGAGCATCGTGGGAACGTGGCTGAAGTCCTCGGGCTTGCGGGGCTCGATCGTCCTGACGACCAAGGGGCGATTCCCGATGAGTGACAACCCGCTGGACAGTGGTGCCAGCAGGCGTCATCTCCTCGCGGCGATCGATGCGAGCCTCGATCGTCTCGGGGTGGACTACGTCGACCTGTATCAGGTGCACGGATGGGACCCGCAGACACCCCTTGCAGAGACGGTCGCAGCCCTCGACACCATGGTGCAATCGGGTCGAACCCGATACGTCGGGTGGTCAAACGTCACGGCATGGCAGATGCAACGCATTGTCGATCTATGTGAGCGTGACGGGCTCAGCCGACCGATCACCCTGCAGCCTCAGTACAACCTCCTCGACCGCACAATCGAGTTCGACATCATGCCGATGTGCATTACGAACGGCCTAGGTCTCCTCCCATGGTCACCTCTCGGCGGCGGCTGGCTCACCGGGAAGTACCGAGCGGATCAGCGTCCGCAGGGAGCGACTCGCCTCGGCGAGGATCCCAACCGCGGGGTGGAGGCGTACGACAAACGAAACGTGGATTCAACCTGGCGGGTCCTGGCGGTTGTCGAGGCCATCGCTAAGGAGCGCAACGTGTCGGTGGCGCAGGTGGCGCTGGCCTGGGTTCGGGGTCGTCCCAATGTTTCGTCCGTGTTGCTCGGGGCGCGAACGGTTGAGCAACTCGCCGACAACCTTGCCAGCGTCGAGGTCGTTCTGTCAGAGACTGAACGCGATCGCCTGAATGAGGTGTCGGCACCGGGTCTGCCGCCCTATCCCCACGGGATGATCAGAAACGCCTGCGGCGAAACCATCTGGGACGACATCGGAACCTTGTAGCTGCGGCTTTGCGAGGTTCGCTGCCGAGCCTACCGCTGTGGTAGATAGGACTTCTGGCCCTTGTCGCGTGTGCTCCGGTCGAGCGACCATTACCTGAGTTCAAAACGGAGGCTGACAGTGGGAACGAAAGCACACACCAACACGGTTCTGGTGGACCCGAAGGTGAATATCCGGATACAGCTGGCGGTGCTGTGGATATGTCACTTTGTTCTCTGGATCTTCGGGGACATGTTCAGCTTGCTTCAGGAGATGGGCGAGCCCGCCACCGATACGACCGTCCAGTTCGTTGCGCCGACCACAGCAATTGTGTTGACTCTGCTGGTCGCCTTCTCCTTGGTGGGGCACCCCACCCAAGTTCGGCTGGCCAACTTGATCGTGGCTCCGGTGTATCTGTTGTTCAACATCGTGTTCTTCGTTGATGCCACGGAGGGCTGGGAGTACTACCTGGGTGCCTTCTACGTACTGTTCATCGCGCTGATCATCTGGCTTGCATACACCTGGCCCAAAGAGCAGGCCTGAGCCAAACGCTACGCTGCCCGCCGTGGCGATCCACGACGACGAACTCACAATCGACCTCGACCTGGTTGCGGAACTGCTGACCCAGCAGATGCCGCAGTGGAGTGGACTGCCTCTTCAGCAGCTCCACACCTCTGGAACGGTGAACGTGACGTTTCGGCTCGGGGACAACATGGTCGTTCGGCTGCCGCGGACCCGGGAGTTTGGGGATGGACCACAACACGAGGCGCGGTGTCTCCCCATCTTCGTTGGCGAGGTTCCGCTCGACGTTCCAGCCTTCCTTGCTCTGGGCACCCCGACCGACTCCTACCCGTCGCATTGGTCGGTTCTCCGTTGGATCGAGGGCACAAACGCAGATCAGTCCACACTGTGCGACCTGAATGCCGCGGCCACTGCTCTTGGCGAGTTCGTGGCGGCTCTTCGGCAGGTTTCAACCGATGGAGCACCCGAGAGCGGAAACTATCGGGCGTTTGGACTCGCAAGGGTCGATGAGGGCCTACGCAACTGGGCTAGCCGTCTCCCCGATGACATCGACCGAGCCGGCGTGCTCCGAGTGTGGGAGCAGTGCCTGGCAGTCGGAGAATGGGGCGGACCTGCGATGTGGCTTCACAGCGATCTGCGCGGCGACAACCTCATTGCCAGCGGTGGCGACCTCGTCGGTGTAATCGATTGGGAGGGGTGCACCGTTGGCGACCCAAGTGCCGACCATCTCTCCGCATGGTGGCTCTTTGACGGTGACAGCCGCGACACGTTCCGCTCGGCCTCCAATGCGTCAGACGCGGATTGGATCAGGGCGAAAGGTTGGGCTCTCTTCATGGCCGTGGCGGCTATCCCCTATTACGCAGAAAGCAACCCAACATTCGCCGCTCAGGCCAGAACCGCTCTCAGCGAGATCGTGGCCGACGAGTAGTGCAGTCCGGGTTGGCATCTCGCCGACTATGTGGTCGCTGCTGGCTCCCTCGTACTTGCGTAGATTTGTCGCCACTAGCTCGACTTTTCTACGCATGTTCGGGACTGGAGCGACCACGCATCGTCCCTTCACCCGATCTACCGGCCCCTCTAGCCCGGCAGTCATGGGCCACAGTTGCGGAGGAACTCGGTGTAGTGGTTGGGCAACCCAGCATCGATCGCACCTTCGACCATCCTCTGGAGGTACTCGTTGGCGGGTGGTGCCTCGTCGGCCGCTCTGTTTTCCGGCTTGACCATGTAGGTGAAGGCCCGCCGGGTGAGGCTGACCCTGCCCATTGGGAACTGAAGGACCTCGACCTCGCAGCGGTTGTAGCGCATCTCGAATGGATCGAGGGCTTCTGGGTCTGCCATCTCCCAGAGGACTCCCCAGACTCCACCTCCGGGCGCAGGGAGGATATCGGCCGCACGTCCTGTCCATCGTTGCGATGGGAGCGTGAAAGCGAGACGGTGGTCTCTCAGGAGCGCGGCTCCCGCCGGACTAGCGGCGACACCTCGGTCGCGCAGAGTCACCGGCGACATGTTGCTGCCGAATGCGAAGTAGAGCTGCGACATGCCATGAGACTAGGCCCCCGTCCGTTTGTAGCTCCTACGTGGCGAGGCCGCTTGGCGCGCTCCTCGTCCAGGAAATGGTCGCCGACGAGATCCCGCGACCGTTGCGCTGGGTGTTGGAGCACGCATTGGGTCGTCAGGCGATACAACGGGGAGATCGACCTAGGTGACCGGGCAGATCAAGTGAATGTCTTCAGGTTCCTTGGCAAGGAGTGCCGGGTGCGGGGGGTCAGCGAGCTGGCATCCGCGGCTGATGTAGAACCCGACCGCTGAACCGCTCGACGTCGCCGATACGTACATCGAGGTCGCCTCGGCGTTGTTCGCGACCTCTTCGCCGGCAGCCCACAGCGCCGAGGCAACTCCCCGGCGACGGTATGCCCGACTCACGTGAAGGAAGGCGAACCATGCGGTTGTCCCCTCAAACGATGGGTCCACGATGGCAATGCCCGCAAGCAGATCGTCGATGAACGCTCCCAGCAGGACCGCACCTCCGTCGACGACAGGCCGGAACTCGGTGATCCGACGTGCGGAGCTGTGCTCACCATGGCCCTCGGCATCCCATTGCGGCACATCGATCTCGACGCTATTGGCGTGGAGCCGGCCGTCCTTGACGGTGTAGAGAGTGTCGATGTACTCGGACCGATCGATCTGTCGGATGAGCTCAATATCTTCTGGGCCGAGTTCCTTGACTTCGATCCGGCGGACTGCGTCCGAGGTCATTCGGAGTTCCCCTGTTGTCGATCGAGTGACTCTAGGACGCTGCAAAGGCTGCAGGCTCGAATTGCCCGTGGTCGGAGTTCGGTTGAAGGAAGGGCTAGGGAATATCGAGGAGCTCGCATGCTGCGACCGTACTCTCTCCAGTTGGTAGCTTCGCTCACAGCGGCGCCTCAGCGCCCGTGCCGCCATATCCCTCCAGGTTACGATGGTGGCCGTTACCATCTGAGCTATGACTGAACGATCTGAACAGCTCCTCGACTTTGCGCTGTTTGCCCTAGACCACGCCACGAATTCCGTTGTGCCACACGGGGGTCCCCTCATTCCATTCTGCTTTGTCGAGGTTGATGGGAAGAGGGAGCTCCACCGATTCGCTGGTGATCTGGAACAAGGTCAGCGGATGGCCCGAGCGCATATTGCGCAGACAGCGGGAGTCACCGTTGCTGCCGTTGCATGGGATGGTTACATGACCCTGGATGGTCACAGGATGGACGCCGTCTATGTCGAAGCTTCCGAATCCGGCGGAGACGGAAGTCTGGTGTTGGCCCAGCGGTACGCAAAGGTCGGCCGGTTGAAGAAGAAGTTCGAGCCATTTGGACAGCCAGCGCTAGTGGCGGAGGGCGAAGCCCTCTTTTAGCCCACCGGATTAGGCGACTCGGCGAATCAGCACCCGTGACCTTCCCGACATATCCTTCCAGGTTGAGGTTGTAGCGTCGGGGCGTGCCGCTAGCGATCTGCGCCTACTTCCCAGGAGGGCCAACCGAGCAAAGCAGCGCGCCATTCAGGTAGAGAGCTGAACCGTCAGGCAATGGCGGATCGAACACGTAGCCACCAGTGCCGCCCGCCACGTCCGGGGTCTGCAAGGTGGGGCTCAACTCAGATCCATCAGGGAGAATCGCCCGTATCTCGACTTCCGGCGGAGCCGTAGCCGCGTTACCGGGCCCGGGCGTGAAGAACACGCCACCGTTTCCTGCAGCGACGGCCCAGTTCGCGTTGTCTCTATCGTGGTGAGGATAGGACGTCCGACCACACCAGCTACACCATCAACGGCACCCTGCCCTACTGGGCAGGCAGTAGCGGGAACACCCTTCTCAGATAAGCACCCGTGATCCTACCGCCGCCCATTTTGTGTCACTGGTGGCTGATACGATCGAACGTATGTTCTCGCTAGACAATGCAGAATGGGTTCCCGAATCGCTGGACACCATGGAACCGGGCCACGAGTTGGCCTGTGTCCTGTCGGCCATCAATGTCGGTGATTGCACCGGGCATGACCGTATTCGGGTCCTCAAGGCACACGAACGAATGCGTTCGTTTCACTCTGCTCAGCTCTACCAAGCCATGAACGCAGTCATCGATGCCGTCGACACAGACGACATGGCCGGCGATCTTGCCGAAGAGGCCGCATCCGCCGAGGTCGCCGCTGCACTCAAATGGACCCGCCGCACCGCAGATAGCGAAATGGGTTTCGCCCTCGACCTCCGCCGCCGTCTCCCCGACGTATGGATGGCACTCTGGTCGGGGAAGATCGACCTCCGCCGCGCCAAAGTCATGGTCCGGGCCACCAGCCACCTGCCGACAGCATCAGCGCAGAACATTGTCGATTCCATCATCGACCGCGCCGACCGCTTCACCACCGGCCAACTCAACGCCAAGCTCCGCAAGCTGTGTATCGAGACCGAGCCAGACGACGCCGCCCGCCGCTACGAAGCCGCCGTCGCCGAACGCAGAGTCACCGCCCAGCCCGACGAAGCAGGGACCGCACACCTCTTCGCCATGGACCTCCCCCCACATCGACTCGCCGCAGGCATGAATCGGATCAACCGGCTGGCCCAGTCATTACGTCGTCCGGGCGAGACACGCACGATGGACCAGCTCAGAGCCGATGTCCTACTCGACGTGCTCGAAGGCACTGGGGTGGCCACCGCCGGAGGCCGTGGTACCACCATCATCCACACCACCCTCGAGTCGCTCGCCGGACTCGCCAACCATCCAGGAGAACTCGCCGGCTACGGGCCCGTCGCCACCGACATCGCCCGCCAGGTCGCCGAGCGCCAACAGGGCGGAACGTGGTCTTGGGTGATTGAAGACCCGGAAACCGGTCTCCCCCTCGCCACTGGGACTACCCGGAGAAGACCAACCGCCCAACAGCGACGGGACGTCGAAGCCCGGAACCCCACCTGTACCCACCCCGGATGCCGCATGCCCGCCGCCGAGTCCGATCTCGACCATCGCATTCCGTGGGCACACCAGCGAAGAACCCACAGCGACAACCTCGCCCCGCTCTGCAGATACCACCACCGCATCAAGCACGAAGCCGGATGGAACTACAAAGCCGTTGGCGGTGGTGACTATGTGTTCACAACACCGCTCGGCCACAACTACACAACCAGCGGCCGCTCGCCGTAGTCGAGGTCGCCGACTCCCGTCCCTATCCCCCTACCTACCATTGGCTGGCCATGCGACCATCAACCCTCCGCCGCCTCTATCTGTCGCTCGCGCTCATGTTGGCGATACTCCTGCTCGCTTCGGGCTGTGGCAGCGATGGCGGTACTGCCGGGTACGGTGACTTCGATTCGAGCCGAACCTCTGCCGACGAAGTCATCGCAAACCCCGACTGCACACCCGGCGACGTCGAAGGCGCCCCGATCCTGCAACCTGACCGCCGCATCGAAGACATCGTCTTCCATCTGACCGGCGAACGGCAGACCGGTGACTTGGATCCGGTGGAAAAAACGATCGACGACCCCAACTTCGGCGGCGTTTGGGGAGACTCTGCCGGTGGCGTCGTGGTGGCGGTACTGGACTGCTCAGCAGTAGACGGCGACGAGATCGCACGGATCGCCGGTGGTCCCGACAAACTGCATCTGATCGAGGTATCGCACACGTTCCGTCAAGTGAATGAGTACCGCGACGATCTTCGCCGCAAACTGGATTCGCTCGACATTCGCGCTGACCTACTGATCGACTCCACCCTCACCGGGCGACACATCATCGTCCAATTGCCCGACGCCGGTGTGCTCCACAGCGGCTTTGGCTCGGGGGTTCCCGAGCACCTCTTCTCGATCGCAGAAGGGGAGCTATTCGTCGAAGAGTAACTGGCACCGCCCCAGCACAGCAACGGCTTAGACTCGGCGCCATTCAAGCCGAGGATGTGCCAATGCGTGTTGCTGATTCCCTCGAAACGCTTCGACTCTTCCTGAGCCAGAGATCGCTTGATCTGGACCGCGCAGCCCCGCAGACGCTGTTGCTGGCGGTGATCGCGTGGTACGAAACCGAACGCACCACTGATGCCGCCCCGTTGCAGAACGACGGAGACATGCTCCTGTTCCAATACGGCACCTATGACTGGAGCGAAGGACCGACCTTTCATTACGGAATCACCCGGCAATTCGTCACCACACCAGGCGACGAGTTGTGCATTTGGCAGTTGTCCATCACCGCCCACTACGACGCCACCACCGAGGCTGTTCGTCTCGGGTCCGATCACCAATGGGTCGGCACACCCGCCGAATGTGAGCAGCTCCGCAATCACCTCTCCGACAGTCCGGCTACCGCATACGTGCAACCGCTTGGGCCGCTTCGAGTCGAACTCTCCTTTGAGCAGGTATGACAATCAGCGAATCGTCACCCCACTACCTGTTCTCGGTCGCCGAATGTGAGCTATTCGTCGAAGGATGACCGATCAGGGGCGGCTACGTCGCCTTCCTGCGCGGCGCAAGGTGGGAGAGAACGCGTGCCCACTTCGGTACGAGCAGGTCGTGGCTGCCGTTGGGGACCATCTCCAGTCGGGCATTGCGAAGGCGCTTCTGCCATCGCGATCCATGGCTCGAACCAGTCTGCGGATCAGCCGCCCCATAGCTCAGGAGCGTCTTTGCCTCCACGGCATCGAGGTCCAACTCTGCTGGCAGCTCATCAGGGAACGGCAGCGAAACGATCACAAGACGGGGCAAGTCTTGATGAGCGGCAGCGAGCTCGAGTGCATCCCATCCCCCTGAAGACCAGCCAACCACACCTCTGGTGTCCGCATCCCACTCGGACGAGAGGCGGATATCCCGCCGAGCCGTTTCCCTGGGTCCAGGATCAGAAGGCTCTAACCCCGCAGGGAGACACATCACAATCGACATTGGTTCGTTCATTGTCGAAAGGCTACCGCCGCTAGTCGCCGAGCGCGTCTCGCAGCGCACCAAGCTGCGCAGCCACCGACTCCATCGAACCACCACCGGCAGTGACCCGCGCCGCCACCGATGCCGTCGGAGTCAGCGCTTCGAGATCGCTGCCAGACAACTGGGGATGGGCCGCAGCCAACTCCTCTGCCGTCGCTTCACTGAGGGCCCGCCCCGAACCAGCAAGACCAGCGACAACACCTCCGACGACCTCATGAGCCTCGCGGAACGGAACTCCGCGATTCACCAAGATCTCGGCAAGGTCCAACGCCGTCACCATCGACGACGGCTCCGGCGGATGAAACACGGCGCTCTCCATCATCCCGCCCAGTGCGGCCAGAGCCAGCGACACGGTGTCATCAGCATGGAACACAGCCCTCTTGTCCTCTTGCAGGTCCCGGTTGTAGGTCAAAGGCAACCCCTTCTGCAGTGTCATCAGCGCGGTCAAATCACCAATTACGGTCGCCGACTTGCCTCTCGCCAACTCCGCAATATCAGGGTTCTTCTTCTGTGGCATCGCCGATGACCCGGTAGTGAAGGCATCACCAAACGTCGCCCAACCGAACTCATCGCTCGCCCACAGCACCAACTCCTCGGCCAACCGCGACAGAGTCACCATCGTCTGCGCACAACAGAACGCATACTCGGCAACGAAATCGCGTGACCCAACCGCATCCATCGAGTTGGCGAACACTGATGAGAACCCGAGCCGTGCCGCGCTATTGGCCGGGTCCAGCGGTAGGCGGCTTCCCGCCGAAGCCCCCGCCCCAAGCGGCGAAACATCAATCCGCACCTGCGCATCCTGGAAACGATCCCGATCCCGCAACAACATCCATGCATACGCCAGCAGATGGTGCGCCAACGGGACCGCCTGCGCCTGCTGCACATGGGTGTACGACGCAACGACAGTGTCGCCAACCTCCTCAGCAAGACCCATCAGCACCCGCACCAGATCACCAATCTGGACGGACCGCTCATCGGCGGCCCGGCACAGATAGAGACGCAGATCAAGACAGATCTGATCGTTGCGGGACCGCCCGGTATGGAGCTTGCCTGCAGCCGATCCGATCAACTCACCGAGACGGCGCTCGACCGCCGAGTGCACGTCTTCATCGCCGTCAGACCAGGCAAACTCGCCCGACCGCGCCTCGACCAAGACCGTGCCCAAACCAGAGGCAATCGCCGCGGCGTCGTCAGCCGACAAGATCCCGACGTCGGCCAGCATGGCGGTGTGCGCCAGCGAACCCTCGATGTCGTCGGCGAGCAACCGTCGATCCGAGTCGTCGACGGTGAACCGCCACAGCAACTCAGCCGGGCTCTCCTCAAACCTGCCACCCCATAGGGTCATAGCTACTCGCCCTCTCCAAGACGCTTCTCAGCAAAGGTACGCAGCCGCAACGACTGCAACCGGATGAATCCCTCTGCATCGGCCTGGTCGTAAACATCATCGGCCTCGAACGTCACCGTTGCCTCGTCGTAGAGGCTGTCGGAATCGGACCGGCGCCCATCGACGATCACGTTTCCCTTGTACAAGGTGATGCGTGCCTCGCCGTTGACTCGCTGTTGGATCTCATCCATGAACTTCTGCAGAGCCTCGCGCTCGGGCGAATACCAAAATCCGTTGTAGACCATCTCCGCATACCGCGGCGACAGTTCATCACGCAGGTGGGTGACCTCACGATCAAGCGTCAGCGACTCGACGGCCCTATGCGCATGATGCAGGATCGTGCCACCGGGAGTCTCATAGACACCCCGTGACTTCATGCCGACAAACCGATTCTCGACAATGTCGACCCGGCCAACGCCATGAGCACCACCGATCGCATTGAGCCTGGTCAGAATCTCGACCGGACTCATCCGCACCCCGTTGATGGCGACGGCATCACCCTTCTCAAACTCGATCGACAACGTCTCCATCATGTCCGGTGCTTCCCACGGGTCGACCGTCATGCGGAACATGCCCTTGGGCGGCGCCACCCAGGGGTCCTCGAGCACGCCGCCCTCATACGAGATGTGCAGCAGGTTGGCGTCCATCGAATACGGCTTCTCCGGCGTAACCGGAATTGGGATGTTGTGCTTCTCGGCATATGCGACACAATCGGCCCGCCCTGTCAGATCCCACTCCCGCCACGGTGCGATCACCTTGATCGACGGGTCGATCGCATATGCAGCCAGCTCAAACCGGACCTGATCGTTGCCCTTGCCGGTCGCCCCATGCGCAATCGCATCAGCACCAGTTGCCTTGACCGCATCCATCATTCCCTTCGAGATGATGGGGCGGGCCAGCGACGTTCCCAACAGGTAATACCCCTCATAGATGGCGTTGGCCCTGATCGCAGGGAAGACAAAGTCAGAGACAAACTCGGCCCGCAGGTCATCAACGATTGCCTGCGACGCTCCCGTCGCCATGGCCTTCTCCTCGGCCTCAGCGACTTCATCGCCCTGACCGACGTCTGCGGTGTACGCAACCACCTCGGCCCCGTACTCATCTTTGATCCACTGCAGAATCACCGATGTGTCCAACCCACCGCTGTAGGCGAGGACAACCTTCTTGATATCTCTCATCTTCGGACTCCCATTTCTTCGATGTTTGCAGCAACTTCTTCACCGCTCCCGGCAGCGGCAACAACTAGCAAGGTGTCATCGCCTGCAACGGTGCCGAGTACTCCGTCTACTTGAGCGGCATCGATGGCACCTGCCACCAGATGGGCCGCTCCCGGCGGGGTACGCACAACAACAAGGTTGCCGGAAACGACGATCTCGTCGACAAAGTCATTGACGGCGCGCCGCAGCCGGATTTCTGCTTCGGACAGCTCCTGTGGGCTGGCAGCCGTGGTGTACTCGACGGACCCATCTGCGTTGCGAGTCTTGACCGCCCCCAGTGCATCAAGATCCCGCGACACGGTGGCCTGGGTCACCGGGAACCCCTCTCCTTGGAGGAGCACAACCAATTCAGCCTGACTTGTGATCGACCCCTCGGCGAGGAGTTTACGGATACGTCTGCGTCGCTTTGCGGTGACCGGACTCATTCGACCGGCTCCATCGTGATCATCGTTCCGATCCCCTCAGGGGTGAACACCTCGAGCAGCAAGGCATGCTGCATCCGGCCATCGAGAATGTGGGCACGCTCAACGCCGCCCTGGACGGCCGAGATGCAAGATCTCAGCTTTGGCAGCATCCCTGCCGATGCGGAATCAGACTCGATCAGTCTCTTCAGGTCGTCGACGACGATCCGGGCGATGAGCGAGTCCTTGTCGCCGAGGTCTCGGTACAAGCCCTCAACGTCGGTGAGATACACGACCTTGAGCGCCCCCAACGCCTCCGCCAGCGCTCCGGCGGCGGTATCGGCATTCAGGTTGTAGGCCTTGCCGTCCTCCCCCCGCGCCAGCGGAGCAACGACCGGCACATAGCCCTGGTGCTGCAGACTCTGGATGAGTCCGGGATTGACCTCGGTGATCTCGCCGACAAAGCCGAGACGCTCGTCCTTTGGTTTGGCCACGAACAGATTGCCGTCGAGCCCGTTGACCCCTGCGGCGACCGAGCCATGGGCATTGATCAGCCGGACAATGTCGGGATTGATCTCACCTGCAAGGGTCGACTGGACGACGCGGATGGTCTCGTTGTCGGTAACACGGAGCCCCTCAAACCACTGCGGCTCGATTCCGCGCTGGCCCATCGCGGCGGAGATGTGTGGTCCGCCACCGTGCACAATCACAGGGTTGATACCGACGTAATGGAGCATTGCCACATCGTCAGCAAAAGTGTTGCGCAGGCTCGCGTCGACCATCGCCGATCCGCCGTACTTGATGACGACGGTCTTGCCCCTGAAGTCCTTGATGAAGGGCAGCGCTTCCGAGAAGATCCGGGCCTTCCCCATCGTCTTGGCGATACGGGGCTTGGCCTCGTGAGGTGTCGAATGTCCGTTCATCAGCTGTACTCCGCGTTGAAGGAAACGTATTCCGGGGTGAGGTCGGTCGTAATCACCCGAGCTGTTCCCGGGCCGGCGCCGACAGTCATCGTTACTGTGAAGTCACCGATGGCGATCGCATTGTGTAGGGCGCGATTGTCGTGATCGACCGCAACCCCCTCCTTGGCGATGGCGATCGCATTGTGTAGGGCGCGATTGTCGTGATCGACCGCAACCCCCTCCTTGGCGATGGCGATCGCGCTGTATGCGATCCCAAACTGGGCCGGATCGAACTCCACGTCGGTCGCTCCAAGCGCACCCAGGAGCCGACCCCAGTTGGGGTCACCGCCGTAGAACGCCGACCTCACCAGAGCGGAGTCTGCGACCAGACGGCCCGCCTTGCGGGCAGTCGCATCATCGGCCGCCCCGATGACTTCGATGGTCACCACACGGCTGGCTCCCTCGGCGTCGGCAGCTAGTTGATTGGCCAGATCCCAACAGACCGCGGCGACGGCCGCGGTGAATGCCGCCGGTTCCGGCACTACCCCGCTTCGTCCCGAGGCGAGCAAGAGGACCGTGTCGTTGGTCGAGGGACAGCCGTCGACGTTGAGTGCATGAAATGAACCGTCGACCGCGGTGTGCAGCGCCGCATCGAGCAACTCTGGGCTGACTGCTGCGTCAGTCGTTAGGACGACCAGCATTGTCGCCATGTCGGGTCGAACCATGCCGGCACCCTTGGCCATCCCACCAACGGTGTAGCCATCGACCTTGCGGAGACTCTCCTTCGGCACTGTGTCTGTGGTCATGATCGCTCGTGCAGCCGCGGTACCGGCAGCGCCGTTGGTCCCCAGTGCACCGACACCGTCGGCAATTCCTGTGAGAAGCTTGTCAACGGGGAGCGGTGGTCCGATCCCGCCCGTTGAGCAGACGAGTACTTCGTCGGAGGAGCATCCAAGTGCCGCAGCCGCCACCGCGGCCGAAGCCCTGGCATCGGCGAGACCGGCATCTCCCGTCCCGGCGTTGGCGCATCCCGAGTTCAGCACAACGGCATGGACCATGGGGCCATGGGCCAGATGCTCCCGGCTGACGATCACAGGGGCGGCAGCCGCCTGGTTCACAGTGAACACGCCTGCACCAATGGTGTCGGGTCCACCGACGACAAGGGCGAGATCAAGAGCACCCGCTTGCTTGATACCGGTGGCAAGTCCAGCAGCTGCAAAGCCGGCGGCAGCGGTCACACTCATGGCATCCACCCTGCCATCGGCAACCCTGCGGTCTCGTCATAGCCAAGCATCACGTTCGCACACTGCACCGCTTGGCCAGCGGCCCCTTTCAGCAGGTTGTCGATTACGGAAATCACAACTGCGGTGTTGGTGCGCGGGTCGAAGTGCGGCTGCACCAACGCCCGGTTGGTTCCGACGACCCATCGTGTTTTGGGAGACTGCTCCACAACCGAAACGAATGGTGCGTCGGCATACGCAGACTCGTAGACAGCCGTGATCGCCGCTGCGTCGGTCCCCGGTTGCGCCGGTACGTAACAAGTCGACATGATCCCCCGCTGCATCGGCACAAGGTGAGGTGTGAAAATGACTGTCGGCTCTGTTGCGCCGAGGGCGCCAAGCCCTTGCTCGATCTCGGGGCGATGGCGATGGGTAAGTACGCCGTATGCGCTCACGCCTTCGTCAACGGCGCCAAACATCAGGTTCTCCTTGGCCCCCCGCCCTGCGCCGGATACACCGGACATCGAGTCGACGATCACGGCACCGTCTCCGATCAGGCCGGCCTGTTGCAGTGGGGCGGTCGCCAGCAACGCCGAAGTTGGGTAGCAGCCAGGGGCCGCCGCCCGGTCGGCACCGACCAGTTCCTTGCCGAACAACTCGGGGATGCCGTACGGCCAGCCACCAAGTTGCTCGCCGTATGGATGTGGCGATCCGTAGGCGGCCTCGTAACGATCAGTGGAATCGAGTCGGAAGTCGCTGCCGAGATCGACAACCTTGATGCCCTTCGCCAGCAGCTCCATGGCCGGGTCCGAGGACGCTCCGTGTGGCAACGCAAGAAAGGCGAGATCAGCATCGCGTACATCGTTGGACCCGAGCACACGCTCACCGCCGGTGAGATGTGGATGCACGTCGCCCAGTTTGGCTCCTGCCTTGCTGTGCGCACCAAGATGGACGACCTCCATCTCGGGATGGTCGTCAACAAGCCGAATGAGTTCGCCTCCGGCGTAACCGGAGGCACCGAGGATGGCTATGCGGGTTTTCATGGTTCCTTCTGGATCAGGAAGGAGCGATTATACGTATATGTGCATAACTGTCAACACGGCGATAGTGAGTGTCAGCACCCTCACCCAGCATTAACCTCAAAGCATGCTCTTTGCGCACCAAGGCGGTTGGGACGAGACCCTCATGTTCCTGGTGCCGATCGTCCTTGCGTTCTTTGTGATCCGCAGGCTGGAAAGGCGGGGTCAGGCCGCCGCCGAGGACCAGGCTCAGGAAGAGTCTGAGTCGCAGAACACCACACCGTAGAAGTTGTGCGCTGCCTGATCGAGGTATTCCTCGATCAGGTTCATCTTGCGGACCTCGCCATCGCTGACTGCGGTCGCACGTAGGCCATCCATCGTGGCGCACCGTGCCGCGTTGTCGGCGGGATCGAAATCAACCAACTGCTGGCCGGCCGTGATGTGCAGGATGCCCTCTTCGTTGATGCCAACCCGTCGCATGTCCTCACGATTGACCACCGTCACCGCGACAAACACAACACCGACAACGGCCAACCCGAACGCCAGCCAACCACGTGCAGAAACACGCTCCAACAACAATGCCATGCCAACCGAGATCAACACCGACCAGGCAATCCAACCAAACCCGGTCTCCCGCCACGGAGCGGGGTTGAAGCCCTTTGCCTGCAACCCTGAGCTAATCGCGGCCAGGAACGAGGCCACCACAATGACTGACACGTAGTAGCCGATGAGCGGAGCCACGCTGCGGAGAGCCGTTGGTATCGAGCCGCCGCCAAACGGTGATCTTTGATTGAGCCGTTTCGCCCCCCACCACACAAGACCGACCGCGACCGCCGCAACCACCACCGCGATCAAAAGATCCGCAGAAGGACGGGTCAGCAGACGGGCAACCACACGTGTCTGCGCCGCCAGACCAACCGGCACAAAGGCCGATCCAATGCGAAACGGCATTAGCACTAGGAAGTCCAGACCCAGGTCGGGTTCAGCCGCACCGTAGCAACCACCACTCGAGCAGTAATAGGCAATGAAGAACCGTGCGGGAAGAAACACCACAGCAAACCCGGCGGCAAGTGCCACCCACAGGCGGATACTGAATTGCTCCCACATCCGCTTCCAATTCCAGCCCGCAGTAGCGCTCACCAACAACACAACATGGACGAGCCCGAGCGGTAGCGCCAACCAGGCCAGCTCGATCATCGAGGCCAACACTGCACCCAACAGCCCAGCAGCAAGGTAGAGCCACGCACCTCGATCAGCTGGGGTCTGGGGCACGTACCGACCCAGCCAGAGCGGGACCAGCAATGCCACCGACGCCGTTCCCAGGTAGAGGCCGGGGAACAAGGTCAGGGGGTGGACCGCCGGGTTGACCAAGACCAGCGAACCGGCAAAGACGATGGGGAGGAGCACGGACACTCGCTCCCAGACAGCTCCCTCCCCCGCGGCCCGCCGGTACTGGTTGACCGTCAACAGTCCCGTCGTCAGCAGCAGCGAGACCATCGCAAGCTTCACAACCGCCATGCCGACGTTTGGAGCGACGCCAAACACCACGCCGAGACGCACCACCAGCCAGTGCTCGAGATAGAACCCGAGCCGGCTAATCGGGCGGAAGACCCCAACGTCGATAAACGCAGTGACTTCCCGCATGACCTGATCCCACAACAGCAACGGATTGCCCCCGACCAGCGCCTCCGGCATATACATCACGAAGCGCTCGTCAGCCCACGGTCGCGCAAACAGTGCGGGGGAGGCCACTAGAGCCGCAAGAGCGGTCCCGATGATGACGAAACGGCGGTTGATTCGGGGGTTCATGACCGAATCGAGAGTAGCCAGACACGGTGGTGCAACCGGGGCCAACCGCAAAATCTCAGAGTGTCCCACTGGACAAATGGTCTCCAGTCCCCGATTATTGGGCCGGGCGGGTGCCCAGGAGGTCCCAAAATGAACATGGAGGAATTTCGGATCCGGACCCGACAGGTCGTCAACGATCCGACCCTCACCTACCACCAGCGTAAGCATTACCTAGCCGGTCTCGCCGAAGGCGTGCTCGAGTATCCGACGCTGAGCGAAGCCGCAGCCGAGGCGCTCAACAAGCAGATCATCTGTGACCTTTTTGAGGGTCCTGCCCCCTACCGCGGCCGCTACATCCTGCCCAACTACGCCAAGGCCCTCCAGAACGGATCAGCCCACCTCGAGCTCGACGCACCCACCGACCTCGACGAAGCGCTGAACTTCCTTCTCATCATGTACACCCAGGTGCCGTCGATCACCGGTTACCCCGTCTACTTGGGCGACTTCGACAAGATCCTCGAACCGTATGTGGCGGATGAGGACGACGAATCTCTCTACAGGAAGCTCAAGCTCTTCTGGCGTGCGCTCGACCGCATGCTTCCCGATGCATTCGTACACACCAACCTCGGCCCCCACGACAGCAGGATCTCCCGCACGCTATTCCGCATCGAGCGCGAACTGCTGCAGGTTGTCCCCAATGTCAGCCTGAAGGTGGACCCCGACCTCACCCCCGATGACCTCATCCTCGATGCGGTGATGACCGTCTTCGAGACCGGCAAGCCCCACTTCGTCAGCCACCCGCTGATGGTGCGCGATCTTGGTGAAGACTACGCGGCCGTCAGTTGCTACAACTCGCTGAAGATCGGTGGGGGCTCGCACACGCTCAACCGGCTCAACCTCAAAGAGGTTGCGCTTCTCCATCAGGGGAACATCGACAGCTTCCTCGACGAGACCCTTCCGCACTACGTCGAGCTTCTCGCTGAGCTGATCGAAGCACGGATCCGCTACCTGGTCGAAGATGCCAAGTTCTTTGAGCACGACTTCCTTGCCGTCGAGGGGCTCATCGAACTCGACAAGTTCTCGGCGATGTACGGCGTGTACGGACTCGCCGAATCGGTCGACCTCCTCATGGAGGCAGCAGGCAAGGAAGGTCGATACGGCCACGACGAAGAAGCCAATGCGCTGTCGTACCGCATCATTGAGAGGATCTCAACACTCGTTGCCGACCGCCCGATGCCCTACTGTGAAGGCAACAACGGCAGGGCATTCCTTCACTCGCAATCGGGAATCGATAGCGATCTCGAAGTAACCGCTGGAACCCGGATTCCGATCGGTGAAGAACCCGAGATGTTCGACCACATTCGGGCCGTTGCCCCCCACCACGACCTGTTCCCAGCAGGCGTGAGTGACATTTTCCACGTAGAAGACACCGTACGTCGTAACCCCTCCGCGATGGTGGATATCATCCGGGGAGCCTTCAGGGAAGGCATGCGGGACTTCACGTTCAATCTTGCAACGAACGGCTTCATCCGAATTACCGGGTATCTCGTCCGGAAATGCGACGTTGAACAGTTCGACGAGATGGGCGGCCGGCACGGAAGCACGGTGTTTGCGGCTGGGTCGGTGAAGAACTCGCACGTGACGAACAGATACGTAAAGCGAGTCCTCAGCCGTGAGAGCAGCCCAAGGGCACCTCAATGATGTAATTCGGTTTAGTGCGGTCGACGGACCGGGCAACCGATTTGTTGTATTCCTGCAGGGATGCAATTTCGACTGCATCGCCTGTCACAACCCCTACACCATCAACGAATGTGACAGCTGTGGGGTTTGTGTCGAACCATGCCCCGAGATGGTCCTGTGGTTCGATGGCAGGCATCAGGTAGTCGTCGACGATGATCAGTGCACTGATTGCGGGATTTGCATCGATGTCTGCCCCTCGGACAGCACCCCGCTGAGCAAGATGGTCGAACTCGATGATCTTCTTGGCCGAATCGAAGAGGTATCGCACTTCATCTCCGGCATAACCGTCTCGGGTGGAGAGCCAACACTCCAAGCCGATTACGTTGCCGGCCTCTTCTGTTCGCTCAAGTGTTCAGACAAGCTCGGCCACCTAACGACCTTCGTGGATTCCAACGGATCAGCCGACCGGGAGACCTGGGATCGGCTGCTGCCGGTCATGGACGGAGCAATGGTCGACCTCAAGGCTCTCGACCCCGGGACTCACAAGGAGATGACCGGCGTCGACAACGCAGCCGTGCTCGATTCGATCAGATACCTCGCAGAATGGCAGCGTCTCTACGAGGTCCGGCTGCTCATGGTCCCCGGCAAGAACGACTCCCCTGAAGTCGTCGAACGCACTGCACGCTGGCTCTTCGACGTCGACCCTGAGATGCGCATCAAGTTGATTGGGTTCCGCCAGCACGGCGTCCGACCCCAGTTCTCGCACATACCCGAAGCCGAGGCTGCACATATCGAGTCTCTTGCTGAGATAATCAAGAAGGTCGGCATCAAAGAACTGGTTGTCGTCTAGATCGGGAGGCAGACGTGGGCAACGAAACGCTGATCAACGACCGTATCGACCAGCTCGTTGCGGAGCACGATCCCGCCGGTGACCGTACCGAGTTCATGAGAGCACAGTTCGACCTTGGCATCGCCTGGGTGGCGTTTCCTAAGGGACGGGGTGGGCTGGGTCTCCCCCACAGCTACCAGGACCACGTCGACAAACGCCTCGACGCCATCACCGAGCACCGCCCCACGTTCTTCGACATCATCGGACACGGCATGGGCGCCCCCATGTTGCTGGCCCACGGCACAGACGAACAGTGTGATCGCTACCTCCGCCCTCTCTTCACCGGTGAAGAGGTTTGGTGCCAACTCTTCTCCGAGCCGGGTGCCGGATCGGACGTCGCCGGACTCTCAACCCGCGCCATCAAGGATGGGGATGAGTGGATCGTCAACGGACAGAAGGTTTGGACCACAGTTGCCCACATCGCCAAATGGGGGATGCTGGTGGCCCGAACCGACCCCGAAGCTCCCAAGCATCGTGGCATGACCTACTTCCTCATGGACATGCAAGCTGAAGGCGTTGAGATCCGTCCGTTGCGCCAGATCACGGGCGAAGCGGAGTTCAACGAGGTCTACATGACCGACCTTCGCATCCCAGAGAGCCAACGAATCGACCAGGTTGGCGCGGGGTGGAGGGTCGCCCTCACCACGTTGATGAACGAGCGGGTGGCGATCGGGGGCAGAGTGGGACCTCGCCATTCAGGGCCGATCGGAGAGCTGCTCGATGTGTGGAAGGAACGCGGCGGTACCGATGCGGACCGTGATCGCGTTATGCAACTGTGGGTCGAGGCAGAAGCAGCCAGGCTCACCAACCTGCGGGCACAGCAGAACCGGACCCACGGTACCCCCGGCCCCGAAGGGAGCACGGCCAAGCTCGTCTTCGCCGAACTCAACAAGCAGATTTACTCGAAGGCGGTCGAGCTCCTCGGGGCAGCAGGCATGCTCTACGACACCTACGACCTGATCATCCCCGAAGGACCCGATGATGTGCGCAGCGATATCCGCCGCTCCTTCCTCCGCAGCCGAGCCAACTCGATCGAAGGGGGGACCTCAGAAATCATGAGGAACATCCTGGGAGAGAGAGTCCTCGGTCTCCCAGGAGAGCCTCGGATCGACAAGGATCTGCCCTGGGCCGAGGTTCCCCGCGGCTAGCCACCCGAGGACGTGCCTGGTTATTGGTGCTCAAGGAGTACTCCAATACACCCGATCCTCATAGTCGACTTGAAGGAAGGTCGTACGTGCACGATTTCTACGGGACTGTTCGTCTTCTCGATGAGCCCGATGCGGCTCTCGATGCGAAAGTAACCCTTGACCTCAACCGGGTTTCGATCCGCGCTGCCGATGCCGAGATCGGCAGCTGGCCTCACGCTGATGTCCTGGTCAAGAAAGAGAAGGACGGTCTTCACCTGTTTGCGGACGGCGAGACACTCCTGCTCAGCCTAGAGAACAGTGACTTCTTTCTTGATCTGCTCGGTGTGAAAGAAGACCCCAAACCGTCGCGAAAGCGCCGTGCGAATAAGGCAAAGCCTGCACCGGTTGTCACCGATGCCTCCCCTCCCGATGGCTATGGCGACCTCAGAACCAAGGCCGCCGCCATCTATCTCGAAGATTCAAAACTCAATCGTTGGCTTGCCATTGGAATGGCCGTTGCCGCCACCTTTATTCTGATCGGGGCCGCGCTGAACTGGGGCCCGTTCCGCTTGCTCGATCCAGGAAGTTTTCCGATCGGCCGACTACTCGCCGGCTTTGGAGCGTTTGGCGGTCTCGTTGGTTTGTACTTCGCCTACTTCGACAGCAACCGCATCACCGGCTCCGCTATAGCGATCGCTGCCGGTGTCGTGACTTTCGTCGTGATGTATTTCTACACGGGTGCAGCTCGTCTGGGGAACGGCTTTATGCTTGCTCTGCTCGGATCGATCGGACTAATCGTTGCCGGCACTCTTGGCATGTCCAGCCACGGTGGTGGAATGCAGGAGGAAGAGGAAAAGCAAGTAGCGGGTAGCGACGGCTAGGTCTGCTGGCGCTCGCTCCACCACTCATCAAGCAGGCGATAGGCCTCTGCCTCGTCGTAGGGGCCATGTTCGATCCGGTGCTCGGTCAGTTGCTTCATCGCCACACCAACGTCACGCCCCGGTTTCAACCCGAGATGCTTCATAACGTCATTGCCATCAATCGGCGGCCGCAGCGCATCGAGGGCTTCCTGCTCGCGTAATGTTTCGATCCGCTCTTCGAGCTCGTCAATCCTCCTGGAGATGGCGGTTGCCCGCTTCCTGCTGCGGGTGGTGACATCACAACGCACCAGCTCGTTGAGAAGCGGCAACAGCTCTCCAGCATCCCTGACGTACCTTCTGACGGCAGAATCGGTCCACCCCATCTTGAAGGTGTGCGGCCGCATGTGCAGAAACACCAACTGTGACGCGTCCCTGACGGTCTCCTTCGGATAGCGGAGCTTTCGCATCCGTTCCCGCGCCAGTCGGGCACCCACCACCTCATGGTGGTGGAACGAGACCCCTTGAGGACCGAATTCCCGTGTCGCCGGTTTGCCGATGTCATGCAGCAGAGCGGCGACCCGGAGCGTTTCGATGGGAGAGGTCTTGGCCACAACGGCAATGGTGTGGGCGAGAACATCCTTGTGATGCTGATGGGGGTCCTGTTCGAGTTCCAGTGCGGTCAGCTCAGGAATGAACTCCTCGGCAAGCTGGCTGTTGACCAGTCCCCACAACCCGGCGGCCACGTGGTCACCAACCATGAGCTTGTTGAACTCGTCGCGGATCCTCTCCGCGGAGACAATCGAGAGGCGGTCCTTCATATCTCGAACCGCTTGCTCGGCCTCGGGGTCTGCACCGAATCCCAACGTCGCCACAAACCTGAAGAGACGGAGCATCCGCAGCGGGTCATCGCCAAAGGAAACTCGGGGATCGATTGGGGTGCGCAATACCTGTGCGGCTAGGTCGGCGAGACCGTGGAATGGATCGATCATCTGTGGATCGTCGGACCCCGAGACGAGGATCGCCATTGCGTTGACCGTGAAGTCACGGCGTGACAGATCGGTCTCGATGTCGTCGGAGAACTCCACGCGTGGCTTGCGGCTTTTCTCGCGATAGACGTCACTACGGAAGGTTGTTGTCTCGTACGACACCCCATCCTTTATGGCACCAATGGTGCCGAAGGCCTCCCCTACCCGAAAGACAGTATCTGCCCAACCGTCCACCAAGTCTGCGATCGCATCGGGACGGGCGCCGGTGGCAAAGTCGAGATCATTCATCGGCGAGTCGAGGAGAGCATCGCGCACACTCCCGCCGACGAGATACAGCTGGTGTCCTGCGGACTCAAAACGCTCCCCAAGCTGACGTGTCGCAGATCCCGTGGCGAGAATCGGATCAAGGCGTTTCGGGATCATGTCTCGCGCCACTGGGAAGCCAACTGGTCTGCGTACTCGTTCCACCGGAACCCCACGTGGGCCTTGATCCATTTCAGCTCTAGTTCGGGGCGTCTCCGGTAGCCGGCGAACACCTTCTTGACCAGATCAAGATTCTCTACAGGGCCGGTCTTCCGCTTCCACCCCCTCTTCTCCCACCCGGCAGCCCATTCGGTAATCGTCCTAATGGCGAGATTCGAGTCCGAGTAGATGGTCATCGGCGTCCCCTCGGGGATTATGTCCAATGCCTCCAGCAATGCGGTCAGTTCCATGCGGTTGTTGGTCGTGTCTGTGTCATGGCCGGCTCGTTCGGCAATGATCTCATCGTCGATGACGTATACGACACCCCAACCGCCAGGACCAGGGTTGGGAACCGAACTGCCATCGGTGAAGATGCCTGTCGACGGGTCCTTCGCCGCAACACTCCTGCTGGATTTCGCCGCAGCCTTGCGAGGGGTCGAACTGCTCCCGCGGTTCCTGCAGTCGCGGCACTGCCGGGGAGTCCATCCCGGGTAGCGATCTAACACGTTCTGGGGTAGAGAGAAGGAGGCGCCGCAATCGCGACATGTAAAGTCGGGCATGGTCAGAGCGTAATGCCCTAAGCAAAGCCGCCGGACCTAGGACTCGGAAAACCCTGCCGTGGCTTTCTGCTGAGTCCTAGATCCGGACAGTTCTATCAAGCGGTCCGCAGACCAGTCTTCTGCGCAGCCATCCTGAAATCGGTTGGATGTGACGCATGGTTGAGCGCCTCTTCAAACGTGATCACACTGTCGCGGAACATCTGCAACAGACATTGATCAAACGTCTTCATTCCGTAGTACGCACCCTCGGTCATCACTTCTTCGAGGTTCGGCGTCAGTTCAGGATCCATGATGTATTCGAAGGTCCGGTCGGTCTCGGTCAGAACTTCAACAGCAGGGACCCGACCCGAACTGTCGGCCGTCGAAACCAGACGCTGGCTGATGACGGCCCTGATGGCACGGCCGATCCGGAGCCGCATCTGGTGGTGACGGTGTGGTTCGAATACTTCAACCAGTCGGTTCATAGTCTCGGTTGCGTCATTGGTGTACATCGCAGCAAGCACCAGGTGCCCGGTTTCTGCGGCATAGAGCGCAGCCTCGATGGTCTCGGCGTCACGCAGTTCGCTCACCATGATGACGTTCGGGTCCTGGCGTAGGACGCGCCGCAGGCCGTCGGAGAAGTTGACGGTGTCGACACCGACCTCGCGTTGACTGACGATGGCCATCTTGTCGCGATGCAGCATCTCGATTGGGTCCTCTAGTGTCACGATGCTCACGCGGCGTGTCGAGTTGATCTCATCGATCATTGCGTTGAGGCTGGTGGTCTTGCCTGCTCCGGAGGCGCCGGTGACGATGACCAACCCACGGTCTTCCTTGCACACTCTTCCGACGGCTTCCGGCAGGCCGAGTTCTACAAATCCTTTGCTCCCGGCGACAACCGCACGTACCACGAGTGCGATAGAGCCACGCTGCCGATACACATTCACCCGGAACCGCCCGAGGGTCGCCGTTCCGTAGCCGAAGTCGACTTCACCGTCGGTCTCGAAGATGACGCTGTTCTTCTCGTCCATCAACTCCTGAGCCCACTGTTGGGTGTCGTCAGGCTTTACCTTTGACAGTTCCGAGAAGTGGAGGTGACCATCGATGCGGTAGGCGGGTGGCGATCCGACTTTGAGGTGTAGGTCGGACGCGCCGATCTCGGCAAGCTTGCCAAGAAGGGCATCAAGAATCGGAAGTTGTTCCATCGTATCCCCGGTTACTTCTGGTAGCGATACTCGCTACTCTGCGTGGTTTCACTCTCCGTATCGGTTGATCTGTCGACGCACTTGACCCCCTAGTTCTGGCAATAACTGGTCTGATGGCTGAACCCGGTCGGGGCGCTATTAACGTGGACGTTGACCGCTAGAGGAGCGGTCCGGTGACCGGCTGACTGTGGCCACCGCACCTTCGGACCAGGACTCGATGTCGATGGGGCTAGCCGACCAAGAGGTCAAAGTAAGCCAGAACGGGACTTGGCCCGGGCAACTGACGTTGCGACGGGGTTGGGCCCGAGCCGAAGCGCGACCCTGGAATGAAGACGAGCCCCAAGCAGCCTTGCGACTTCTTCGCGGCGGAGCCTCCTTTCTGCAGTTGTGCTCGAAACGGCTCCTCAGTCTTGGCGCAGACGGCGTGATCTCTCCTCCCCTCCCGCTGTCCGCCCAGCGGGCCTGGTTGCAGGCAGGATTTCAGAGCTATGTCGATCTCGCTCTCATGCGGAAGTCACTGGAGTCACACGACGGTCCTCCAAACCATCTCGTCGTCGAGAAGGATGACGTCGCCATCGAGGATCTCCTCACCATCGATGCGGCCGCCTTCCCACAGTTCTGGCGGTTCGATCGTGGCGGACTCGAAGAGGCCATCGCCGCAACCACCCGCTCCACGACCCTCGTGATCTTGGGTAGCGCCGGCACGCCGATCGGATACGCGGTCGTCGGCTTTGGTAGTGCCATCGCCTATCTGCAACGAGTCGCCGTACACCCCGACTGGCAAGGGCATGGCATGGGGAGATCTCTAGTCAGAGCGGTCGCCCGCAAGGCCAGGGCCTCGGGCGCAAAGGTCCTCCTGCTCAACACCCAACTGGACAATGAGTCTGCCATCCGTCTCTACGAGGATGAAGGGTTCATCACCCTCCCCGAGCCACTCAGCCTTCTCCAGGCCAGGAGGTAGCAGTCGGCGGCACTTGGGTTCGGCCCGCAATCGCCGTATTGATCTAATCTCTGCTGGGGGCGGAGAATGCCGCCAATCAGGGCCACGGCGTCGAACCACAGCACGCACGTGGCGGACAGGAAGTAAGTGGCACCGCAACTCCCCGATCGATACGAGACTCAGGTACGGCTTGGCCGTGACGGTGACGTTGATGAATGGCTCGCCACCGATACCGCACTGGATCGCCCCATCTTGGTCCGCGTCCTCGACCCCGACGCAACCCCAGCCCGCACAACCGAGTTCATCACAGGGACCCGCGCCGCGGCAACCGTGGAGCATGTGCACCTCGCCGGTGTCTACGAGGTTGCGGAATCGCCGTCGGGAGGAGCCCATGCCGCAATCGAATGGAACGGTGGCGTCTCCATTGCCGACCGGCTGGCGGCAGGAGAGACTCTCCCCGTTTCTGAGTTTCTGCCCAATGCTGCGGGACTCGCCGAGGGTTTGGCCGCTCTCCACGCCGCCGGGGTTACACATGGATCAATCGACGCTGGTGCGATCGTGTTTTCTGCTGCACATCCCGCCAAGCTCAGCTCATTCGGTCGGAGAAGGTTATCCCACCGTCCCCGCGATGACACCGCAGCGCTGGCCCGGGCTTTGCGAATCGCCGTAACCGGTTCTGCGAGTCCTGCCATCCGGCCCTCCCATCTCGTGGATGGGCTGCCACCATCTGTCGACGATGCCATCCGTAGTGCCGAATCCGGCGAGTACGACGCCAGGGCCTTGGGTACCGCACTCCGAGCCATTCCGTCCTCACTGCCGCCTCCACGCAGCGAAGGTTGGTCGTGGCGATGGATCATTCCTGCGGCGATGCTGCTCGTCACCGCCATCGTCATCGCCGTAATCGGTCTCACGATCGATGTTGATCCGGACTCTCCGTTTCTGTTCCCGGCAACACCACCGATCGCCCGCGCCGTGACGACAACAACGGTCGTACCCATCGTGACCACCGTCGCTGAGGTAGCAGCGGACGCCATCGCCGCCGCACCTTCTGCCTACGATCCGTTTGGTGATCAAAGCGAACGTGAACGCGATCTCCCTTTGCTGGTCGATGGTGACTTCGGATCGTTCTGGCGCACCGAGCGCTACTTTGATCCGCTCCCCTTGCTCAAGGACGGTGTGGGTCTAACTTTCAGCGTCAGTGGCGCCCCAGGATCAGTTGAGCTGCGGGCTTCGCCCGAAACGGTCTATTCGATTCTGTGGGCAGAGACAGTTCCCACAACCTTCGACGGATGGGAGCCGATCGGATCCGAAACGGTGGCAGACACACCGACCGTGATGGAAGTGCCCGACCGAGACGGCGGAATATGGCTCGTATGGTTCACGGAGATACCGCAGCAAGCGCCGGGTGAGTATTTCACACAGGTCTTCGAGGTCACGTTCCGACCTTGAGTAGGCCCAAGATCGCAACTCGGTATGACACGGACGTGTCATCGCGCCACAATCACGTCCATGACAAGCAGAGCCGCAGAGGACGTCGAACTCCTCAACCGGTATCTCGGGGGTGATGTCGATGCCTTCGATGAACTGGTCCGCGCCCACGAGGACCGAGTGCTAGGGATTTGCCTGCGCATGATGAGGGACCGCGAAGCCGCTCTTGATGCTGTCCAGGAAACCTTCCTCACGGTGTTCCGTAAGGCCGACCGCTACGAGGAGAGGGCCGCGTTCAGCACATGGCTCTATCGGGTTGCGGTGAACACCTGTTACGACCAACTCCGCAAGCAAAAGAGGCGGCGCACCGAGCCAATGCCGGAGATTGCCGATCCCGCCGATCCCCGTGGTGGCGACGAGTTCGAAGCCGTGGAACTTCGCCCCGAAATCGAGAAGGCACTCCGAGCAGTGCCGGTCGACTTCCGTGCGGCCGTCGTCCTTGTCGACCTACAAGGGCTAGCTTTGGATCAAGCCGCACAGATCCTTGATATCCCGATAGGGACGGTCAAGTCCCGCGTATTTCGCGGAAGAAGAGTCCTCGCAGAAAGCCTCGGGAACCTCAGAGCGGGTTCGCGACATCCAAGAGACGAATGAAGATGCACGAACACGACCAAGAGATCATCATGGCGCTCGCCGAGGGAACCCTCGACGATGCCGCTGCAGCGGCTGCAGAGACGGCTATCTCGCCCTGTGCGGAGTGCACCACGGACCTAGAACTCCAGCGTCTGGCCCTTTCGGTTCTCGACGAAGCCCCCGCTGTCTACATGACTGCGACCGAGTCGTCGCAGCTTCACAGCAGCCTCAAGAAGGAGCTCCGTGTTCTCAGCTCGGCCCCGGCACCTATCACGAAGCAGTTTGCGTGGGGTCGTTGGTTGTCGGTGGCGGCCGGCGCTGCGGCAGTCTTCCTCGTCGTGTTCATGGTCCTCCCCGGCCTAGAAATCGGCTCCAACGATGATTCGGCGGACATGACAATTGCGGCAGCGGCACCGACTGAAACCACCGCCTCGGCAACCGCAGAGCGAGAGCGAGCGGCAAGCGAGCCGTCCAATGACGCCAGCTTTGCTGTTGACGGTGCGGCCGACGACCTTGAAGCTATAGCGGAGACCACCGCGGCTCCTGCGGAAACAACAACCACGGTCGGAGCGGCGACCGACACCACCGATTCCTCGGTCGGCATAGCGGACTCCCTCCCCTTGCTCGGTGTCGGAGAGCTCACCCCGGAAATCCGCGATGGCGTTGTCACTTCGCTGATGACCGATGCCGACGGGCTCCGTCTTCGCGACGAGATCACCAAGTCAGCAACTCCCGACGTTGTGGCATGCTTCGCACAACTCGCCGACGAACTGGGGATCCCGAGTGCCCACGAGGCCCTCGCCATTGGCCTCCTGGCCGGCGACGACGGCGCGGAACGAATCACCGTTGCCTACGTGCCCGACAATGTCGAAGACGCCCTCCTGGTTGTCGTGGACTACCCCGGTTGTACCGTCCACGAGATGCTCCCCATCTTGGCTACACCCGAGGGTTGAGCGTCAGTAGCCGACACGGGTGTCATGCAGACTATTCTCTAGTTCAATGAACGATTTCCCAACACAGATAGCCGACTTCCTCGAGGACACCGCCAACAAGGTCCGTGCGATGACCGTCGACCGGCTCGCCGAGTGGGCAAAGTGGACCGGAGTCGGCCTAATCGCCGCAACGCTCGGTCTGGTCCTGGTGATCTTCCTGCTGGTCGGCCTGACCCGTCTTCTGGGTGAACTGGTTGGGATGCAATGGGCCTACACCATCATTGGTGGATTATTTCTGGTCATCGGGATGTTCTTATGGAGGCTTCGTATTCCACGCGAAGCATCACAAGACTGAACCCTGGACAAGGGTCCACGCAGAAAAGGATTGAATGATGACTGAGAAGGTCGTTATCGTCGGCTCCGGTCCTGCCGGATACACCGCCGCCATCTACACAGCACGCGCTGACCTCAAGCCGGTGATGATCGAAGGTATGGAGCGCGGTGGCCAGCTCATGCTGACCACAGATGTTGAGAACTACCCAGGGTTTCCCGACGGGATCATGGGACCGGAGATGATGGAGGGTTTCCGCAAGCAAGCGGAACGTTTCAATACCCGGATCATGAGTTCAAACGTGACCAAGGTGGATTTCTCCGCCCGTCCTTTCAAGCTCTGGGTCGACGAGGATGAGTACACCGCAGATTCGGTGATCATCTCGACGGGAGCATCCGCTCGCTGGCTTGGCATAGAGAGTGAGACTCGACTGCGCGGCCACGGCGTCTCCGCTTGTGCAACCTGCGACGGCTTCTTCTTCCGAGACAAGGAGATCGCGGTCATTGGTGGTGGCGACAGCGCTGCCGAAGAAGCGCTATTCCTAACCAAGTTTGCATCGAAGGTCTATGTGATCCACCGCCGCGACGAATTGCGGGCATCAAAGATCATGGCGAAGCGGGCTCTCGAGCACGACAAGATCGAGATGGTTTGGGATACCGTTGTGGAAGAGGTTCTTGGAGACGACGTGGTGACGGGTCTCCGCATTCGCAACCGGGTGACCGATGAGGTTTCTGAGCTTCCAGTCGAAGGCATGTTCCTTGCCATCGGACATGCACCGAACACCAAAGTGTTTGAGGGTCATATTGATCTCGACGACAAGGGCTACATCTTGACCGGCAGGAACACGATGACTTCGGTCCCCGGTGTCTTCGCCGCTGGTGACGTGACCGACCACGTCTACCGCCAGGCAATCACGGCAGCCGGGATGGGTTGTCAGGCAGCAATCGACGCCGAGCGTTGGCTCGACGAGCAGGAGAATTAGAGACATGGCAGATGCAACAGTTACGGCAAACGATGCGGGTTTCGCTGAGCTCATTGGCAACGACACTCCTGTGCTCGTTGACTTCTGGGCGGAGTGGTGCGGTCCGTGCAAGATGATGGAAGGTCCCCTCAACGAGCTGGCCGGCGAAAAGGCAGGCAGCCTCACCGTCGCCAAACTCAACGTTGATGACAACCCACAGACGGCGATGACCTACGAGGTCATGAGCATTCCGACCATGATTCTGTTCAAGGGTGGCCAGGAGCAGAAGAGGTTCGTTGGCGCCCGCTCCAAAGGTCAACTCGAGACTGAACTGGCGGATTACGTCGGTTGACCACAACATGTGAGAGCATAGGTTCGTGAGACTCTATCGCTCAGGAGATGACGGTGAGGCGGTCCGGGATATCCAGGATCGCCTTGTCGCGCTCGGGTTCTCGACCGCTGGTGACACGACCGGCAACTTTGGGGAAGCGACCGCGGATGCGGTAGCCAGTTTTCAAGACAAACGTGGTCTGTGGAGCGACGGGATCGTTGGACCCGATACGTGGCGAGCACTGGTCAGCGCCGGCTACACCCTGGGGAGCCGCATCCTGTACCACCGGGTTCCCATGATGCGCGGTGATGACGTGGCTGAGCTGCAACGCCAGCTCAACTCGCTCGGGTTTGACACGGGCAACGTCGACGGCATCTTTGGTCCCGACACCCTTGCTGGACTCTTGGAGTTCCAGTCGAATCGTGGACTTGCAGAGGACGGCTTGACCGGTACCGAGGTTGTCGCCGAGTTGGCACTAATGGCAAAGGTAACGGGAAAGCACGGGCGCGAAGTTGTCCGCGATCATGAGTGGCTGGAGAACCTCCCGACATCCATCGCCGGACAGCGGATCTATGTCGATGCATTCTGTCGGGACGAAGCCGAGGCCTCGGCGACGTGGGATCCAAGCGTGCTGCTTTCCACAATTATCCAATCCCAAGGTGCGACGGTCTTCTTGTCCCGCAGCATCGACACGGCCCCAACGGAGCGGGTGCGGGCACTGAGGGCGAATCGTCTTGGCGTCGACATTGTTCTATCGATCTGCAAGGCGCGCGACGATGAAACCGGGGTCTACTTCTTTGCATCCGAACACAGCAGCTCCGCCGCCGGCCGGATCCTTGCCGAACACATCGCTGACGTGCTGGGGACAAGCCATAGCGGACGTGCGATACCGATTCTGAAGAATACGCGCTCCCCCGCGGTGGTGATCGCGATGCCTGAGTTCAACGATGGGACGACCGCGGCGACGGCACAGGGCCTTTTGGATCTGTATGCAGCCGAGCGCAACAAGCGCAACGGCTGACCTCTATGACAGGATGCCGTAGATACGCTCCAGGTCATCAAGCGACGCATATCGGATGACGAGCTTGCCGCCACGCTTGCCGTGATCGATTTTCACCGCAGTCCCGAGGTGCTCACCGAGACGATCCTCGAGTTCGATTATTGCGGCGGGACGCACCGCCTGACCGGCGGGTTGTGCGTTCTTCTCCCCCGCCCGCTTCTTGACGGCATCCTCAACCTGGCGCACCGACCATCCTTCAGCCGCGATGCGTTGGGCAAGATGCACGGCGTAGGCCTGGTCATCGAGAGCCAGCAGGGCCCGAGCATGGCCCGCGGCGATCTCACCACGGCTAACCATGCCCTGGATAGCTGTTGGCAACTGGAGCAGCCGCAGCGTATTGGTAATCGCGCTACGGCTCTTACACACCCGCTCGGCCACCGCCTCATGGGTCATGCCAAATTCTTCCATGAGCTGCTGGTACCCGGCGGCCTCTTCAAGTGGGGATAGATCCTCGCGTTGCACGTTCTCAATCAACGCATCGGCAAGGCTTGTCAACCCGTCAATGTCGTCTTCCTTGATGATGGCGGGAATCGTCTCGAGCCCGGCCATCCGGGCAGCGCGACAACGCCGCTCCCCTGCGATCAGCAGATATCCTTCGCCGTCGGGTCGAACCACGACTGGTTGCAGGACACCCACCTCGCCTATCGAAGCTGCCAACGACTGCAACGACTCTGCATCAAAGTGAAGCCGGGGTTGCTGTGGATTGGGCTCGACAGAGTCAAGAGAGATGTTGCCAAAGCCGCTCTTGGGACGGTCTACCGGCAGTAGCGAGTCCAAACCCCGACCTAAACCACCCTTACGTGCGGCCATGACGCCTCCTAAACTCGCGTGCTAGCTCTCTATATGCAATGGCACCCCGCGACATGGGGTCAAATGCCTCAATAGGTTCCCCATACGAAGGGGCTTCGGATAGACGGACAGTTCTCGGAATCACCGTCTTATAGGTGGTCTCACCAAAATGCTCCCGGACCTGTTCTACGACATCAGCCGACAACGTGGTGCGCCCGTCAAACATCGTCAGAATGATGCCCTCGACCTCTAGTTCAGGGTTTAGGCTTTGCTGGACAAGCTGTACATTTCGAATGAGTTGACTAACCCCCTCGAGGGCGTAGTACTCACACTGGATAGGAATCGTGACTTCGTTGGCCGCCGACAGACCGTTGATTGTCAGCAAACCAAGCGACGGAGGACAGTCGATGAGGACAAAATCAAAGTTGTCCAGGACCGACTTGAGCGCATTTGCCAGCCGCATCTCCCTCGAGAATAGCGAAACAAGCTCTATTTCGGCGCCGGCAAGCTCTATCGTGGCCGGAACAACGTATAGACCACCCACAGAGGTGGGTTCTATGACATCCTCCAGAGCGACATCGTCGATCAGCACCTCGTAGGTAGAGAGTTCGATACTCGCCCGATCGATCCCGAGACCCGACGAGGTGTTGCCCTGTGGATCAAGATCCACCAGCAGAACCCGTTCTCCCTGAAGAGCAAGACCGGCTCCCAAGTTGATCGCTGTTGTGGACTTGCCGACTCCACCCTTTTGGTTTGCGATCGCGACAATCGTCGCATCGCCGTTATTCGCCATAGAGCGTCTCCCGGGATTAGGTTGCCACAATCCTAAGGAGGTTTACGTCAGTGTCAAGGACCTCCGCCGGTACAGCGATCACATCGGTCTCGATTTGTGGCTGGTCCTTGAGCGGATTGCTTGAATTCCCGGTTCTCGATAGTCCCAAAACAGCTGTTCCCTTGCGGTTCAGCAGATGTTTCACGTGAATCACCATTGCGGAGGGTGGTATCGCCGCCCGAGACACTATCGCCCCAAAGCCATCGTCCAGATTGGAGACATCGGTCTCGGCGACTACACAATTCCTCAACCCAAGAACACCGATGGCACGTCTCATCAGATCACAACGACGTCCCGAACGATCCAGCAACACAAATGAGACGTCTGGCCAATGGATCGCCAGAGGTATCCCCGGCAGCCCAACACCGCTGCCGATGTCCAGACAATCACTGCTTCTGTCAAGCGCCACACCAAACAGCAATGAGTCGGCTATGTGCCGGCTCCACAAACGGCTGGTCTCGCTGGGGCCGATCCCCCCGGCGGCAGCGGCTTCTGTAGCCAGTAGCTCATGGTACTTGGTGAGCTGTTCGAGATCTCCCTCGCTTAGCGGTCTTGACAGCCACTCGGCAGCAGCGACTGCGCTCAGATACGAGTCAGCCCCCATGTTCAACGTGAAACATAGGGGCTGGACTCAATGGTTCCGAGCATTTGCTAGCTTGGCGCAACCACCACGGAGCGGTTGGGGTCCTCACCCTCGGAGAAGGATCGAACACCATCAATCTCGGAGATCGCATCATGGACGACCTTACGATCCGCCGCATTCATTGGCTCGAGCATCGCTTCGCGTCCGTCCTCGACTACTGTCTCGGCCAGCCGGGTGGCATAGATCTTGAGAGCTTCCCGTCGTCGGGCGCCGTAGCCGGCGATGTCAAGACGCATTCTCGGGGCACCAAACGTCTTGCGTTGGATTACCGTGCGAGTCAGTTCGTGCACCGCCTGGACGACCGCTCCCTTACGTCCGACCAAAGCCTCGGTCTGTTCCCCGTTTATGTCGATGAACAAGATCTCGTCTTCGACTTTGGTGACCACGTCTCCATCGACACCAAAAGCCTTGAGCAAACCCACGGCGAATTCCTTTGCTACCTGGGCCTGCTCTTCGATATCAGCTTTTTCTTCAGGCTTCTTGTCCACGGCAACCTTCTTCGCTCCAGATCCGCCTGAGCCCTGTTGTGGCTTCTGGCGACGGTTCTTACTTCCGTTCTTGCTCTTGCTCTGCTGCTTTGACCGATTTCCCTGGCCACCACCGCTCTTGGCCTTGGGTGCCCGGTCTCCCTGACCTTCGGTGTTCCGCCGATCGCGATTGCGCCCGCCACGACGACGTCGTTGCCTCTTCTTTGGCTTTAGCGTCACCTTGACCCGTGCGTCCTGTCCACCAATACCCAGGAAACCCTTCTTTGCTTCCTCGACTATCTCGACATCGACGGCATCCTTTGAGCTCTCGCCCAGGGCGTTCATTGCTTCGGCGACCGCTTCGTCCACAGTCCTACCGACAGCTTCTACCCACTCCATACCTACTTCCTCCTGCGCCGATTGCGCTTCTTGCTGGCGTTGGGCGATGGCCCACTTGGTTGCTCCGGAGCCACCGGGGGAGTGTCAGTCGTGGCGGCTTTTGCATCATCGCCACCCCCGTCGAGACGGAATATGACCGCCTGTTGCCCTATCCGGAAGAGATTCGAGACCGCAAAGTACATGACAAGACCCATCGGGAATCCCCAGGAAATAAATCCCATAAACAGAGGCATGATCTTTGTGATCATCTGCATCTGTTGGGCCTGCTTGTTGTCCTGCTGGCTCTTGTTGTCCTTGTTGCGGCGGTTCATTTGAATTGTTTGGTAAAAACTGGATGCAACCACGAGGAGTACCAACACGATGGCCGGTATTCCTGTTGACAAGCCCTCCGCGACGGCTTCCTGCGGGGACTGCAACATGTCGAGACTTAGGAACTGCGTATCCCCATTGAGTAGCGCTTCAGCAAGGTTCGAATCGGTGGGAATGATGTCGGAAGGGTCGAGGACCGCTGGATCGTCGGCGCTCGGTTTGACCCGAAAGACCCGGTAAAGAGCAAACCAAATAGGCATTTGCAGGATGAGAGGGAGACAACCGGCAGCGGGATTGACGCCCTTCTCCTGATAGAGCTCCATCATCCGCTTGTTGAGCTCTTCCTTGTCGGCCTTGTACTCCTTCTGGAGCTTCTTGACCTCGGGCTGAATCTCCTGCATGGCCTTCATCGACCGAGTTTGCTTCAAGGTCAGTGGGAACAACAGCAAGCTCACCAGCAACGTCAACAAGATGATGGCGACGCCGTAGTTGTTGGGCCAGATGTTGTAGAGAATCGAGAGCAGCTGCCCCAGCGGGGGAGCGAGGATGGTGAAGGGATTCACGTCAGGTTGCCTTGTGGTGAGGTTTCGTCAGATGTATTGCCAAGCGGTACCGGATCGTAGCCGCCATCGTGCCAAGGATGACATCTCCCGATGCGTCGCACGGCAAGCGCCCCGCCTTTGAAGAACCCGTGGATGCGGAATGCATCCTGCGTGTACTCCGAGCAGGTGGGCTGATATCGGCAATTATCACCGAGCAGCGGGGAGACGAAGCGGCGATATCCGCCCACCAGCTTCACAGCCCAGAAGGCTGGCTGATATGGCTTTAGCTTCATCATCTCTCCTCTGCGGGATCGGCGGTGCAGCGATCGATCCAGCTGATCAGTTGCTCGAAGTCAGCGGTAATGACTCCTCGATCCGCCACCAATATGTATACGGTATCGCTTTTGAGAACACAACGAGACGCTGCAGCACGCATTCGCCGCTTCGCTCGATTGCGTACAACCGCTTTCCCGACCTTCTTGCTACAGACAAAGCCGACCGTTGGTGGGCCGGCTGGACCAGTCGCGACTATGGCGCTGATCGCACCACACCGTCGTCGGGTTCCTGTCCTGTAGGCCCGACGAAACGACCCGTGTCCCCGTAATGATCGGCGATGGTTGTCGCGAGAATCAGGCCGAGACGCGATGACGACCCTTGGTACGGCGGCGCTTGATCACGGCTCGCCCGGCACGATTGTGCATGCGGTGGCGGAAGCCGTGCTTGCGCTTACGGCGGCGTACGTTGGGTTGATAAGTGCGTTTCATAGCAAAAGAAGTCCAGATAGGGGAGTTCGGGGTCGGCGCTAGGTTACGAAGCACCTCAAGCGATTGTCAAAGAGGCAACCCCCCTTTTTGCTCCCCCATTGGTCGGAAACCCGCCAACCGCGAAAAATTCGCCTTCCCCGCGAAAGAAAGAATTGGGGCTGTTTTGACGAAACCAGGCCATTACGTGACACCTCGACACCTATCCTCAGCCCAGCTAATCGCCTGTGTCACAACCAATATCGTCGGGCCAACCCATCGAGGAACAGGGCCGATAGTGCGGGATTTGCCGTTCTTGCATCCCGGATGCCGGGGTCCATACACTCGCTCGGCAGGTTGGATTTCCAATCCGCAACTTCCCTAGGACTTTTTAGAAACGGGCGCGCTCACACATTGTTCTCCACAGACTGTGGATAGATGTGTGGACGGCGCATTTGGCTAGAGGACGGCATCGTCAAAACATGACATACGGACAACCACAGCCACTCCCATCGCAATGGGATAGCTTCAAGCAAGTTGTACAAGATGAACTCTCGGTAGGAGCGTGGCAGACGTGGATTGCCCCGCTACGGGCTGACCGTAGCGCCACCGCTCTCACCCTAGAGGCACCGAGCGAGTTCCATCGTTCCTGGGTTCGAGATCGGTACTTGGCCGCGCTGCGGCGCGCCACCATCTCAATCTACGGGGCCGATGTCGAAGTTCTGCTGGAGGTCGCCGCTGAGCCACCGCCGGCACAACCGCTCGTCGCGGACGTGGCGACACCGGTACCGACACGACCACCAGAACAGCCTCGGCTTCCAATGAATGGCGAGTCGCGACTCGTTTCGAAGTACACCTTCGACAACTTCGTTGTTGGTCCTTCCAATCGCTTCGCTAACGCAGCCGCAATGGCCGTCGCCGAACAGCCGGGTAGCCAGTACAACCCACTGTTCATCTATGCAGACGCCGGTCTTGGTAAGACTCACCTTCTCCACGCAGTCGGGCATCATCGCCGCGAGCTCGCTCCATCTGCCGTGGTTCGCTACGTAACCTCCGAGCAGTTTTTCAACGAATTCATCAACGGCATTCGCCGGAAACGCATGGATGAGTTCAAAGCCAGGTATCGGACCATCGATGTCCTGCTCCTCGATGACGTGCAGTTCTTTGACGGCAAGGAACAGATCCTCGAGGAGTTCTTCCATACCTTCAACAGTCTCTATGAGGCAGGCAAGCAGCTTGTGATCACATCGGATCGTCATCCCAAGCACTTGTCGACTCTCGAGGATCGTCTGCGCAGCCGGTTCGAGTGGGGCTTGCTCACCGATATTCAGACGCCGGACGTCGAGACCCGGTTGGCCATCTTGCGAAGCAACGCAGAGTTTGCCCCAACACCGGTCCCCAAAGAGGTACTGAACTTCATTGCCGAGAGTGTGATGACAAACATCCGCGAGCTTGAGGGCGCCCTCACCCGCGTTACTGCTTATGCCGCACTCACGCATGAGGAGATCACGTTGGAGATGTCACAGGAGGTCCTGCGTGATCTGATGGCAACTGCGGACACCAAACCGCTGACCTCCGACGACATCATCAACCGGGTTGCTTCGTTCTCGAGTAACAGCCGCGATGATCTGGTTGGCCCCAGTCGTCGTCAGCCGCTGGCCCGGTACCGCCAGATCGCTATGTACCTGTGTCGGGAGTACACCGATCTGTCTCTCCCCAAGATCGGCAAAGCGTTTGGCGGGCGCGATCACACGACCGTCCTCCACGCTGTCGAGAAAATCAAGAGTCTGATGCAGGCCGATGCGGACGTCTTTAGCGATGTCACCACGTTGTCCCATGACCTGAGGACAACTTGATGTTCTCCACAACTCATGACACACCCGTAGACCATGCTGTGGATAGCCAATTGTTTGTCCACATTGCCTGTGGAGTCGAATCCCCAATGAATCCGGGAGCATTCGAAACTTATACACAATCCACAGGCCCTACTACTACGACTATTCTTTTATATCTATAAGAACCGAAGAAGAGGGAAACATAACTGTGCGTATCCGAGCTGAGAGAGATGACCTTGCTGATGTGCTCACCAGAGCTGGACGGGCCGTCGGCACACGATCTGCCCTTCCGATCCTTCAAGGGCTTTTGTGCGACGTGTCCGGTGGAACCCTGAGGGTTACCGGCACCGACACTGAGATCACCATCGAGACTGCGCTTGACGTAGAAGTCCTGGAGGAGGGACGTACCGTCGTGCCAGCCAAGCTCGTCGCTGAGGCGGTTCGCAAGTTGCCGGCTGGAGCTGTTTCGTTTTCGACAAGCGACGGCGAAGTGGAAATCACAGGCAACGGTCCTCGATTCAATCTTCGGGAGTTTGATGCGAATGATTTCCCCGACGTCGGTGGGGACAGCGATGCCGGTTCTGGCGTCGAGATGGACGGGGAGGCGCTAATAGCGGCTCTCAATCAGGTGGGTATCGCCGCATCGAACGACGATGGCCGTCCCACGCTCACCGGTGTGCTGTTCGAGACCGAGAGCGATCATCTCCGTCTGGTGGCAACAGACTCGTACCGGCTGGCGGTCCGTGACGTGCCGGGCGTTGCCGGTGTCGATACGACGCTGATTCCGTATAGGGCTCTCAAGGAGATCGGAAGGACAATCGGCGCCGACAAGGTTTCGATGGCTATCGCAGAACGCAAGGGGTCTTTTGTTTCCGACCGAGGTCGCATGACGGCTCGTGTGATCGAGAGTTCGTTCCCGAACTACCGCCAGTTGCTCCCCGATGAGTACCCGAGTCGGTTGACGATCAATCGTGATGCGCTTCTGGAAGCTGTAGGCCGCGCCTCGCTGGTCGCTGAGGATCACATCCCGGTGCGGTTGAGCCTTGGGTCCGGCGGTGTCGAGTTGAGCGTCAGCAGACAAGACGTTGGTGGCGAAACCGAATACATCGAAGCGGTGTATGAAGGCGAAGACATGGTGATTGCCTTCAACACCCGGTATCTCACCGATGGTGTGGCGTCGATGAAGACCGAGAACCTGTTGCTTGAGACGATCAACCCGCTGAAGCCCGGGCTTCTGACCGCGGCGGACGATCCTTCATTCCGTTATCTGTTGATGCCGGTCCGGCTGTAGTCGACGTCCGTGCATCTTGCTTGGCTCGAGCTGAGCCAGTTCCGTAGTTACGAGAACCTGCGGTTCGAGCCAGACCCGGGGATCAACGTCCTCGTGGGGCGTAATGGGGCCGGTAAGACAAACATCCTGGAGGCGGTTGGCTACCTATCCATGCTGAAGTCGTTTCGGCGGACACCGGACGCCGCTCTGATTCGGTCAGGGGAGGAAAGGGCAATCATCCGCGGTGGCTTTGGCGATGGAGACAGCGAAGTTGACATCGCTGTTGAGATACCCGCAGCAGGCCGGCGCCAGGTGATGGTCAATGGGAAACGACCCAGTCGGCTCAGTGATGTGGCAATCACGGCACCCGTTGTGGCGTTCCTTCCGGACGATCTTGATCTGGTCAAACGTGGTCCGGCGTTACGTCGTGAGTACCTCGATGACCTCGGTGCTCAGTTGGTTCCCACTGTTGGCGCCGACCAGCGCGAGTTCGAGAAGTCGCTTCGGCAGCGCAACTCATTGCTACGTCAAGACGGACGCAACGCCGACCCGATGAGTCTCGACGTGTGGGATGTTCGCATCGCCGAGTCAGGGGCGAGGGTCCTCGTCAACCGGCTCCGGCTCTTGGGAAGGCTGTGCAATCGTCTCACAGATGCCTACGGGACCGTTGGTGGCGAATCTCGGGACCTCTTGCGTCCTATCTACACATCGTCGTGGGTGACGGTCGGTGAGATCACTGAGGGGCTGGAGCCCGACTTTGAGATACTTGCGTCGGCGTTGCTCAAGGCGCTCGAGGAGCGACGGACCCGCGATATGGAGACACGTAGCACCAGTGCCGGACCCCATCGTGACGACCCTGGGTTCCTTTTGGACGACCGGGACGTGCGGGTGCGGGCCAGCCAAGGGGAGCAGCGGTCGGTGGCATTGAGTCTACGAATCGCCGCCTACCAACTGCTTGATGATCGACACGGCCGTCCTCCGATCCTTCTTCTTGACGACGTGTTTTCCGAACTTGACCCTGGCCGTGCCGAAGGAGTCACCGGATTGCTGCCACACGGGCAGGTTCTTGTCACTAGTGCGCGCGATGATGAGGTTCCTGAAATGGGGCGGCGGTGGCGAGTTCGGGAAGGGATTTTGAAATGAGAGACGACCGCCAATGAAGAATCCGTGGACAGGCAAGGATCCCGATCGCGGGCTCAATAACCTCGGGACGACTCTGGAATCGGTTTTGGAGCGGGTGACCGAGGGACGACTCGCCACCTTTGAGGTGATCAAGGGGGCGTGGCCGGAGATCGTTTCGGAGGCATGGCGAGAGCGGTCCCGGCCGGTGCGTCTTGAAAAAGGAGTCCTCACCATCGAGGTTTCCGACGGGGGAGCGGCCTCTCGTCTCCGTCTCGAACAGGGCAAAATCCGCACCGCTCTCGACGAGCGTCTCGGTTGCGGAGAAGTCGCTCAGATTCGGTTGCGCGTCGCCCGCGGCCGTGGCTGGTCCAAGAGTACGCAATAGCCCGCAAAACGCCCGGTTACGTTGGGTTTTCGGCTATAATGACACCATTGTTAGTTGACACCGCATATCACGGCCTTTCTGGCCTCTAGGAGTCCTGTTGAGCAAGCCAAGATTGTCGTCCGCCGCGTCCTACGGCGCCAAGGACATCACCGTTCTCGAAGGGCTTGAAGCAGTCCGCAAGCGTCCCGCGATGTATATCGGGTCCACCGGACCAAAGGGTCTCCACCACCTCATTTGGGAGGTTCTCGACAATGCCGTCGATGAGGCTATGGCCGGTTTCTGCGACAAGATCGATCTGACCCTTCACTCCGATGGGAGCGTCGAGGTCCGTGACAACGGTCGCGGCATCCCTGTCGACAAGCACGCCAAGACCAAGCTGCCCGCTCTCACAACAGTGCTCACAGTCCTCCATGCCGGTGGAAAGTTCGAGGCAGGCGCCTACACGGTGTCGGGTGGTCTCCACGGGGTTGGCGTCTCGGTCGTCAACGCATTGTCGAAGCGAGTCGATGTCGAGGTCATTCGCGACGGCTTCCACTGGACCCAGTCATTCGAGTACGGCACCCCGACCGCCAAGCTGAAGAAGGGCAAGCCGGGGAAGCGCACCGGGTCGATCATCCGGTTCTGGGCCGACCCCGACATCTTCGAGGAAACCACGGAGTACGACTCCAAGACCGTGGTTAGCCGGGTTCGCGAGATGGCATTTCTCAACAAGGGCGTTGAGTTCCGTATCCATGACTTGCGTGGCGAGGAACCAACCAAACAGAAGTTCAAATACAACGGTGGGATTATCGACTTCGTCAGGCATCTCAATGCTTCCCGCGAACCCATCCACAAGCAGGTGGCATTCTTTGAGTCGGTTACAGATGAAGCCGAAGTCGAAGTCGCCATGCAGTGGACCAGTGGCTACAACGAAACGGTCCTCAGCTTTGCGAACAACATCAATACACATGAAGGTGGAACTCACGAGGAGGGCTTCCGCAAGGCCCTGACTCGGGCCATCAACGACTTTGCCAGGTCGCGCAACGTTCTGAAGGAGAAGGACAACAACCTCACCGGAGAGGATGTCCGTGAGGGCTTGACCGCGGTCATTTCCGCCAAGGTGAGGCAACCGCAGTTCGAGGGTCAGACCAAGACCAAGCTTGGCAACACAGAGATCCGCTCGTTTGTCGAGCGTGCGCTCAACCAGATGTTCCCCGAGTGGCTCGACCGTCACCCCGGTGACGCTCGACGGATAATCGACAAAGCCTCAACTGCCGCCAAGGCGCGCATGGCGGCCCGCCAGGCTCGCGATCTGACCCGTCGCAAGAGCTTGCTCGAGTCGTCGGGTCTGCCCGGCAAGCTCGCCGACTGTTCCTCGCGTGATCCGGTTGTGAGTGAGCTGTTCATCGTCGAGGGAAACTCCGCCGGTGGGTCGGCAAAGCAAGCCCGCAACTCTGAATTTCAGGCGATCCTGCCGATCCGAGGCAAGATAATCAATGTCGAGAAGAACCGTCTCACCAGGGTGTTGCAGAACACTGAGGTTCAGTCGCTCATCACTGGTGTTGGCACCGGGATCGGCGACGAGATGGACATCACCAAGGCCCGCTATCACAAGGTCGTCATCCTCACCGATGCCGATGTTGACGGGGCTCACATCCGGACGTTGTTGCTGACGTTCTTCTTCCGCCACATGCCGGAACTGATCGAGGCTGGCTATGTGTACATCGCCCAGCCCCCGCTCTATTCGGTCAAGGCTGGCACCAAGTTGCGATGGGTCTACAACGATGATCACCTCGACGAGGTCAAAGCCGAGCTGGAAGGACGCAAGCTGAATATCCAGCGGTTCAAGGGTCTTGGCGAGATGAATGCCGATCAACTGTGGGACACCACGATGGATCCGGGCAAGCGTCAACTCTTGCAGGTGCAGCTCGAGGATCAGTTCCGGGCCGAAGAGGTCTTTGCGACGCTGATGGGTACCGACGTGTCTGCACGCCGAACCTTCATCCAGCAGAACGCCAAAGACGTCCGCTTCCTGGACATTTAGAACAGCAGGGATAGGGAATGCCGAACGACGAAACACGAATTAAGCCCATCGAGATCGAGAGGGAGATGGAGGACTCGTTTCTCGAGTACGCCATGTCCGTCATTGTCTCCAGGGCGTTGCCAGATGTCCGTGACGGGCTCAAGCCGGTTCATCGCCGCATCTTGTACTCAATGTATGACTCGGGGATCCGCCCCGGGACACCCTTCCGCAAGTGTGCCCGAGTCGTCGGTGATGTCATGGGTTGGTTCCACCCTCACTCCAACGATGCCATCTATGACGCCTTGGTCCGCTTGGGACAAGACTTCTCACAGCGCTACCCGTTGGTGCAGCCTCAGGGCAACTTCGGTTCTGTCGATGATCCGCCGGCCCAGATGCGGTACACCGAGACCCGCATGGCTCCCATTGCGATGCACCTGCTCGAAAGCATCGACGAAGAAACCGTCGACTTCGCCGACAACTACTCAGGCGAACGGCAGGAGCCGACGGTGCTTCCCTCGCGCTACCCGAACCTGCTCGTCAACGGTTCGACCGGCATCGCCGTCGGGATGGCAACCAACATCCCGCCGCACAACCTGACAGAGATCATTGATGCTGCTTTGCACAAGATCACAGTTCCCGAGGCAACTGCTGAGGATCTGCTCCAGTACGTCAAGGCACCCGATTTCCCAACAGGCGCCTACATCGTGCGCACTCCTGGGATCCGCGAAGCGCTACTAACCGGTCGAGGCTCGATCCGGATGCGGGCGGTAACCGACATCGTCGAGAACAAGCGGAAGCGCATGGCGATCATCGTCAGTGAGATTCCGTACCAGGTCTCCATCGACCGGGTCATGACCAAGATCGCCGATCTGGTCAAGGACAAGACGATCCAGGGCATCGCCGACCTGCGTAACGAAACCAACAAAGACGGTATCCGCATGGTTATCGAGCTGAAGCGGGATGCGAACCCGCAGGTGGTGCTGAATCTTCTGTTCAAGCACACCCAGCTCGAGGACACGTTTGGTGTGAACGCCGTTGCCTTGGTCGACGGGGTACCCCGCACCCTGAACATTGCCGAAATGGTCGGGTACTACGTCGATCACCAATTGGAGGTCATCGAACGGCGCAGCATCTACCGACTCAAGAAGGCCGAAGCACGAGCGCACATCGTCGAGGGCTTGCTTATCGCCCTCGACAACATCGACGAGGTCGTCAAGATCATCCGTAGCTCGGAGGATGTCGAGAAGGCTCGCCGAAGCCTGATGAAGACCTTCAAGCTTACCGAGATCCAGGCGAATCACATTCTTGATATGCCGCTGCGGCGTCTCACTGCTTTGGAGACCGACAAGCTCCGTCAGGAGTACGATGACCTGCAGGCCTATATCGCAGAGTTGAAGTCGATTCTCGACTCCGAGGAATTGCGTCGGTCGATTTTGACCGAAGAGCTCACCGTGATCCAGGACAAGTACGGCGACGAGAGGCGCAGCCGCATCATCGCCGACGAGGGCGACATGTCGCTCGAGGACTTGATCGCTGATGAGGAGCTTGTCGTCACGGCTTCCGAGGCCGGCTACATCAAGTCCGTGCTTGCGCAGACATACCGCAGGCAGGGCAGGGGTGGCCGCGGGGTCAAGGGTGCGGATCTTCGCGAAGAAGATGTCATTACCCATGTGCTCCACACTTCGGCCCACGCCTACTTGCTGTTCTTCACCAACCGGGGCAAGGTCTACAGGGTGCGCGCCCATCAGCTGCCACGTAAGGAGCGCACCGCCAAGGGGTCGCTGGTCCAGTCGGTGCTGCCGATGGAGCCCGACGAGAAGATCGAGGCGATCATCGACACCAGGGACTACGAGACGCATCGCTTCTTGGTGGCCTTCACCAAGAAGGGTCAGGTCAAGAAGACCAAGTTTGTCGACTACGACTCGCGCAACCAGGTGTTGGTTGCTATCAACCTCGCCGAGGACGATGAGGTTGTTGCGGTCCGGGCTACGTCTGGCGACAACGATCTCGTGATGGTTACGAGGGATGCGCAGGCCATTCGCTTCTCCGAGGCGGATGCTCGACCTATGGGTAGAGATACCCGAGGAGTCAGAGGTATCAAACTTCGCGAAGGCGACGAGGTTGTGTCTGCGGCGACGATTACCGAGGGAACCGAGATCCTGATCCTGACCAGTGGCGGCTACGGCAAGCGCACCGCCATGACGGAGTTCCCCCTGCAGAAGCGCGGAGGAATCGGCGTCAAGGCCATGAAGCTGACCAGGGTCCGTGGCGAACTGGTTGCGGCGATGGCCGTCAATTCCGACGATCACATCTTTGTGACATCGAGCGACGGGATTGTGATCCGGCAGGGTGCAGGCGAGATCAGTCGCCAGAAGAGGGCATCTACCGGCGTCAAGGTCATGAACCTCGATGCAGGAACCAAGCTCGCAGCCGCTGCGCTGGTCCCCCGTGACGACGAGAACGGAGATTTGCCTTAGGGCAAATCTCCGTTTCCATGACTACGGCGAACTCGCTTCTCGTAACGCGTTGGAACCCCCGTTCGGGTTGTGACGTTGGATATGTGCGGGGTGGCGTTACACTCCTGGCATCCCAAGGAGCCCTGCTATGGCAGTTCGGCGTGTTCGTCGGATAGTGAGAAAACTTGATCCGTGGACGGTGCTGAAGGCGTCGTTTGTCTTCAACGCGGTCATGGGGCTGATCTACGTGCTCGGATCGTGGGTGATGTGGTCGCTGGTCTTGCAGAAGGGCATTCCCGAGAGGATCGTCGAGCTCTTTGATGCTGTCACGATCGAACTGACCATCGACGGCCCGCTCTATTTCCGGATCGTGGTACTCCTTGCAGTCATTGGTGTCATTGGAATGACCGCGTTCATGACGCTCGGTGCCGTCATCTACAACTTGATCTCTGACCTTGTGGGTGGGGTAGAAGTGACCGTTCTCGAAGAGACCTACAACGTCGCCCAGCCACAACAGGCACCCCGTCCTCGGACTTCTGGTTGGCGGCCCTTCCCTCAGCCCCGAACCAACGGGAACCCCGTGGAGCCGGAGCGGGAGTCCGTTTCCCCGCAGTAGCAGAGTAGGTCACTAGTCCTATTGCCACTCGCGTTTATGGTTCCTAAGTTCTTTGGGTAGTTTTACCGATAACTCTCATACGGAATGCGACTTCGCACGGAAGCGATCGAGAGTAGGGGACCCATGAACTTCTTAGCCCAAGGTGACGGCAAGCGTCGTAATCTCCTGATTCTGTTGACCTCGATGGCTCTGACCGTTGGTCTTCTCTCCCCGGCTGCGGCCACCGCTGAAGTTGCTGATACACCCGCCGCTGCGGCCGCTCAGGATCCGCAGTTTCTCGATTCTGGCTGGGAAGATGCCCGATCAATGGAGTGGTGGTACCAGCCGAAGTATTACGCCGGTTCGATGTACTGGGTTGCCCAGGAGATCACGGGTGCCGCCGAGTATTGGAACGACGAGTACACCGGCGAGGGCGTCGATGTGGCCCTCATCGATTCCGGCGTTGTCCCCGTCGATGGTCTCGACTCGACGAACAAGGTCATAAACGGAATCGACCTCTCCTTCGAGTCACAGGCCGACAACCTTCGCTACCTCGACACCTATGGCCACGGAACCCACATGGCTGGGATCATCGCCGGCCGCTCCTCAGAGGTTGAGAGCGACGACATCCAAAAGGGTGAAGACGAGGGCTTTCTCGGTATGGCCCCCAACAGCCGCATCGTCAACGTCAAGGTTGCCGACAACAACGGCGCCGTTGACGTTTCCCAGATCATTGCTGCCATCACTTGGGTGGTGGAGCACAAGAACGACCACGGCATGAACATCAGGGTCCTCAACCTGTCGTACGGGACTGACTCCTTCCAGGATGCCGACATCGACCCCTTGGCATTCGCCGTGGAACGAGCCTGGAAAGCCGGGATTGTGGTCGTGGTCGCTGCCGGCAATGACGGCAACAGCAGCCCCCTCCGCGATCCTGCGGTCAACCCATACGTGATTGCCGTCGGTGCATCCGACAGCAAGATGAGCTACAGCGCCCACGACGACACGGTTCCGTCGTTCTCCAGTTGCGGTACCAGCGGCCGCCACTTGGATGTCGTTGCCCCTGGCCAGTCCATAGTCAGCTTGCGCAACCCCGGATCACATGCCGATGTGAACTACCCGGAAGCGGCAGTCGGTGAGCAGTTCTTCCTCGGGTCGGGCACATCGCAAGCCGCCGCCGTTGTGTCAGGTGCTGTGGCCCTGATCATCGAGCAACGTCCCAACATCACCCCCGATCAGGTCAAGGCCCTGCTGATGCAGACGGCCCAGCCGCTGCCGAAAGCCAAAGGGTTTTGTCAGGGCGCCGGGCTCATCGACCTCAAGGAAGCCCGCGGGACCAACACTCCTCAAGCCACGCAGAACTATGCGGCCGCCACCGGCATGGGCAGCCTCGAGGGTGCCCGTGGGTCCGACCACCTGAGCGTTGATGGTGTAACTCTCGAGGGCGAGCAGGACATCTTTGGCGGCGAGTGGGACCCCGAGTCCTTCGTCAGGTACGCCTTGCGCGAAACGTCATTCGTTGGCGAGGACTGGAACGGCACCTCCTGGTCGGGCACCTCCTGGTCGGGCACCTCCTGGTCGGGCACCAGCTGGTCTGACTACGTATGGTCTGACTACGTATGGTCTGACTACGTATGGTCTGGTACTAGCTGGTCTGGTACTTCGTGGTCTGGTACTTCGTGGTCTGGTACTTCTTGGAGTGACTCGATGTGGTTGGGTCTGAGCTGGGGCTAAAACAAGCATGGGTTTCTGCCGAGAGATAGACACCGGACCATGATCGCCCCGGAGTCGATGGAAGGGATAGTGATGGCCAACACGGCACCGCCATCGCTATTGACTCGGCTCAGGAAGCTGTTTGTCGGGACCTCGGGTGACCAGCGCATCTGGGTCTTGACATCGGCGATTGCACTGCTGGCGGCCCTCGGTGCGTACGGAGTGAGGTCGCTCGAGGTCCTCGACCCGACCCGCACCATCCCACCGTGGGTACTGGCCGGGCTCTTCTACGCAGGTGAGATCACGGTCGTCCACGTCAAGTTCAAGAGGAATACACAATCGTTCTCGATGAGCGAGATCCCGCTCGTCCTCGGCCTGTTCTTTGTGTCGCCGTGGGCTCTGTTGGGCGCCCAGCTGGTTGGCAACGCCGCCGCCCTGACGCTGAACCGTCGCCAGCCGCCCATCAAACTGGCTTTCAATATGGTTCAGTTCACCCTGGTGACGGTGGTTTCGATATCCATGTTCCGCCTCCTGATCTCCGGGGCCGATCCGTTCGGCCCCTATGGGTGGTTGGCCGCGATCGCAACGGTGGCGACTGCCAACGTCGTTGCGAACGCTTTGGTTCACGTCGCCATCCGAGCCACCGGGGGCCGGCTCACAAAGGACCAGCTCTCCGAAGTACTGCTGCTGAGCACGATGGGAGCGGCGGTCAACGCATCGCTTGCCCTGTTGTCTGTCACCCTCTTCGAGATGCGCCCCAGTTCTGTGTGGCTGGCCGTGATTCCGATCGTGGTGCTCTACGGTGCCTACCGTGCCTATATCGGGCAGAAGCAGGAACGGTATCGCCTGGAGTCACTCTATGAGGTGGTACGGGTCCTTCACGCCTCACCACAGATCGACGTTGCGATTGATGTAGCGGCCGCACAGACCATCAAGATGTTCGAGGCTGATCGTGTCGACTTTGTCCTTATCGATCAGCAAGGCCGGGGCCGAGTTCTGCAGACCACAGTCGATAGTGAGGGACCGGTCCGATCGATGGCGCGAGTCGGGCTGCTTCCCGAGCACGACCTGTTTGGCTGGCTGGATGCGCTACAGCAGCCTTCGGTGCTCACCGAAATGCCCCCGATCCCCAATGCCAGCTTGCTCAGCGACGAGATCATGGCCGCACCGCTGACCACCGAGACAGGCACGATAGGTGCCGTAGTTGTCACGGAGCCGCTCTCGGACGTGGGTGGATTTGGTGTCTCCGACGTGAAGCTTCTCGGCGCTCTTGCCGCAGAGATATCGGTCTCACTCCAGAACGGCCGACTTGAGGATTCGCTACAGGAACTGACAAGGGTCAAGGAGCAGCTCGAAGACCAGGTGCGGAGCAAGGACCAGTTCATTGCAACGGTCAGCCACGAGCTGCGTACTCCGCTGACGACGGTCCTTGGCCTCAGCCACGAGTTAGGGGAACGTCGTCCCTCGTTCTCAGAGGCGGAGCTTGACGAGATCGTGTCGCTGATCGCCAGCGAGAGCACGGAGTTGGCGAACCTGATCGAGGATCTGTTGGTGGGTGCCCGTGCAGACGTGTCGACGCTCTCCCTACATCCACAGTTCGTGAGGATCAGTGACGAGCTGTCTTCGGTTATTGATGGACACACCCATCAGACGGCAGGCGAACCTGTAGGGGTTCGGTGGAAGACACGTCGTGACAAGCTGTGGGCGGACCCGTTGCGTCTCCGCCAGATCGTACGCAATCTGCTTACCAATGCGACTCGATATGGGGGTAGCGAGATTTGGATCGAGGTCTCCGACAACGAGGACACGGTTGTGGTCTCCGTCCTCGACAATGGCCTCGGTGTGCCGACCAGCCTCGAGGCCAGGATCTTTGAGGCGTACGAGCGGGGCCACGAGGCTGAGGACACCAGACCGGGCTCCGTTGGTCTGGGGCTTGCGGTCTCCCGCCGCCTTGCCGACCTGATGGGGGGAACCCTCGAATATCGTCGGGTAGACGACAACACGTGTTTCGATTTGGTGTTGCCCGCTTTTCCGTAGCCGCTAGAACTCCGGTAGGACCACACGATGGGGGAAGGTGATCGCCTCGTCCCCCGTTGCCCCAACCTCCAGCGGTTGGCTGAAGCGAATCTGTTCGATGATGCAGAGTCCTTCAGAGTCGGCGCGGCAATACAGCAGGGTGACGTCGGCGGTGATGAGACCCGTGCCCGCGGAGAAGTCCGCGGCTATTGGGAACGGCAGCTCAATGCCCGTGAGGTATTGCTCGTTGCCCTGGGGAAACTGCGCGATCGAACCAGTCACGGTGAAGCTGATGGACGACGGAGCATCCTCGTTGACTTTGTAGCCGTCTGGAAGTTCGATGGCGAGATTGATGGTCCCGGCTCCAGCGGCGACCGTGACGGACTCGAGAGCGACGATTGTGCCGGGGAACGCTGCGTCCTCGGGTGGAGCGGTGAAGTTCTCGATGCCGTGCAACACGAGTGTTGACGTTTCTAAAGTCTCAAGATCTACAACACGTACAACGTGGTTGTTGGTGTCAGCGACGTACAGGATTCCCGCAGCGAGGGCGAGGCCACCCGGTTCGTAGAACTGTGGGGCGGTCCCGTCGGCCCACCCCTGCGTGGAGCCGAGAAAGGTTGTTGTTGCGCCGGTTGTGGTGTCGATCCGCTTCAGCTTGCTGTTGTAGGTGTCGGCGATGACTAGATCGCCACTGGTCTCATCCCACACAACACCGAGAGGGTGCTGCAGTCGAGCTTCGGTGCCTTCCCCGTCGATATCCCCGAAGTCGAAGAGATTCACGTCCGAGCCAGAAAGAGTGCCGGTGGTTCCGTCTGCAGCCAGCGCATCGGCCCAGCGGATCGCACTCGACTCGGAGTCTGCGAAATAGAGGCGATCGGCGGCATCGAATACAAGACCGCTCGGCTGGGCGAGTTCTGCATCGGCGAGCGGAGCGTTGGCTACCCCTTCGCGGGCACTGCCAACGGCGGGACTGACGACACCTCCTTCGACGTCGGCAACCCAGATCTGGTGAAAGCCGGCCATCGCTATCCACAGCCGTTCGTCGTGGAGAGTCAGCCCCCATGGTGAGTTCAGACGGACAGTGTCGGCCAAGCCGGCTGCGGGTGGCCAGCCCTGCTGGCCGGTGCCGGCGACAGTGGTGACCTCGCCGGTTGCGGTGTCTATCGCACGGATCGCGTGGTTATTGGTGTCAGCAACGTACAGCGTTCCTGCCGCCTCGTCGTAGGCCAATCCTTGTGGTGCGTCGAATTCGGCGGTGAGCGCGACACCGCTCTCGAACCCGGGATGACCGTTGCCGTATACGGCGACGATTTCGCCGGTCGCCGGCTCTGCGGCCAGAATTCGATGATGTCCGGTATCGCTTATGTACAAGAGGCCGTCACCGGTGGTCACCTTGCCAGGGTACGAGAGAACCGTGTTGGCTTGTGTGGCGCTTTCGAGCGCAAGTTCGACGGGGTTCCGGTCGATGCTGTCGCTGAACTCCGTGACGAGCGATTCGATCACCGGCTGGATGGTTTCGTACACGCCCTCGCCGGCGTGCGTGCCAACCACGTTGCCTGCGGGGTCGACCACAGCGACGGTCGGCCATGCTTGCGCCCCCCAAGTCTGCCAGATCTGGAAATCGGCGTCGTTGACGACAGGGTGTTCGATCCCGTACCGCCGCACTATCTGGCGGATGTTGTCCGTCGCACCTTCGTTGAGAAACTTGGCTGAGTGCACTCCGATCACGACAAGTTCTGCGGCGTATTCCTCTTCGAGACGTTTTAGGTCGGGGATGATGTGAATGCAGTTGATGCATCCGTATGTCCAGAAATCGAGTACAACCACCTTGCCGACCAGGCTGCCCATCTGAAGCGGAGCAGCAATGTTCAGCCAGTCGAGGTCAACCGGAAATTCCGGGGCAGGCACCGTCCCTGCAAAGGACTGTTCAACGATCGCGGGCTGTTCGATCCCGTCGGCCGTTGACGTGGTTGAGTCGTCGGGTTCCTCTGATATTGGAGACGTTGTGCAAGCGGTGGCGACAAGCACGAGAGCCAGGGCGGCGAGCAGACCGCGCATCGGTCAGCCGCCGTGGTGGGTGTGGGCGGCGACGTCGAGTCCAGCATCGAGGGCACGACTCAGGTACCCCTCGGCGAGATCAGCGGGTCGGCTCGGGCCGGTTGGGTAGGACGACACCACCATCGCCCCTGTGGCTAGAGCCAAGGCTTCGAGGTGAACGGCGAGGTCCGCCACTCCCACGATGCGGGTCACGACACCCGAGCCGGTTGCAGCAGTGACACGAGCCATTGCCCCGGCCCACTCACCGCCTACCTTCGCCACGAACGCACGATCCGTACTTGCGGTCTCGCGGGGTTCTGCCCATCGGGAACCGATCGGGTCGGGAAAGGGGATAGCTTCACCGCGGCGCCGCGGGGTGCCGGGTTCTGTCCATGCGGTCGTTACGTCAAGCACTGTGCTGGTGTCGGCCACTTCATGTGCAGTCAGTGAGGGGGCGATGCCGCTTCCGAGGTTGCACCCGGTGAGGAGTCGTAGCCCCGCCGCGGCGAAATGTTCCCCGTAATCCTCGTGGGCACCGTCTGCGTCGACCCAGACAACGCAGTCGATTTCTGCTCCGAGTGCTGCTTCGATCTGCGACTCGGGGTGTTCGTCGTCGGTTATGAGACAGTCGTATGTGGCGAGAACATCGGCATGCTCGAGTCGGCTGTCTTTCTCGGTTGGGTGCTTGTCGATCAGACCGATGGCTGTCAGCGAGCGCTCGGCGAGGAGGATGCGACCGGCGCGCGTTGCTACTTCTCCGGATTGGTGGAGGGCGAGTCGCATGGTTACCGAGGCGTCCGTTGCTGTTCGGCAGGTCCCCACGAGCCCGTGGCCTGAGGCTGCTTGACCGGACGCTTCGCATACGCGGCAATTGCTGCGGCGGCGATCGCAATGGCAATGAGACGTTTCATTGCTACCAGCGTACAGACTTGCGCCGAGAAGGGGTGCGGCCGTACCAGGCTTGGCTAGCCCACGGCGCTTTCGAACAAGCCGCCAATCCAGAAGCCCAGCACGCCTCCAACGCCGGCGATGGCGAAGTTCTCGATTCCGGAGCGGATGGGGTTGGTCTTGGTGACGATGCTCTTGGCGACCCCGACGGCGAACAACCCGACAGCGGTGAGCACGCTTGCTATCACCAACCCGGTTGTGGGGCTATCGGTGAAAGCGAAGGGGAGTACCGACGTCGAGGATCCGGCCAGGAAGAGCAAGCCCGAAGCGAACATGGCGGCGTAGGGGGAGCGTTCTTCGGTGTCGACCATCCCGAATTCCATCACCTTCATCGAATTGAGGAGCCGATCGTCGTCGCTTGAGAAGATGGTGACGGCTGTATCGAGGTCATCTCCCTCAATGGCCAGATCCGCCAGCATGTCGCGAAGTTGGTTGACTTCCATCTCACGATGATCTCGGATGTGGTCCATTTCGAGCTTGATCTCGCGGGCAAGGACTTCGGTTTGCGACTTGGTGGCCAGATACTCGCCTGCTGCCATCGAAATTGCACCGGCGATGGCCCCCCCAACCGCGGTCAGCAGGACCTGATCGGCGGTGAGACCACCACCAACGACGACCGCAACCAGCAGAACCGTCGAAACCAACCCGTCGTTGACTCCAAGGATGATGTCGCGCCAGTACTGCCGGCTTGTCCCGATATGCGGCTCATAAGGGACGTTGCTATCGAGCGGTGTTTCGTTGTGTGCCATTCCCGTCGAGATTACTCGGCGAAGCCGACACTAAATCGAGAACCCGCCGAGCTTGGTTTCCAGGTACTCGGTGATGCCCTCGCGGCCACCCTCACGACCCCACCCCGAGCTCTTCATGCCACCAAATGGTGCGGCGGCTGCGGTTGGGTTGATGTCGTTGATCCCGACGATTCCGTAGTCGAGGCCTTCGAACATTCGCATCGCACGGCCGAGATTCTGGGTGTACACGTAGGCGGCGAGGCCGTAGGTCGTGTCGTTGGCAAGAGCGAGCACGCGATCCTCGTTGTCGAACTCGATGACAGGGGCCACCGGGCCAAACGTCTCGTTGTTGTAGATCTCCATGTCTCGGGTGACCCCGCTCAACACGGTCGGTGCATAGAAGAACCCCCGATCCATCCCGTCCGCCATCAGCCGGGTGCCTCCCGCACGGAGGCGGGCTCCCTTGGCGACGGCATCCTGGACCTGTCGGTCGACCTTCTCCAGCGATGGAGCGTCGACGAGTGGTCCGATGGCGACACCCTCCTCGAGACCATTGCCGGCCCGCATTCGGCCGACCCTCTCTTCGAGTACCTCCAAGAAGCGTGCGGAAACGCTGTCATGGACGTAGATACGGTTGGGGCTGATACACGCTTGCCCGGTGTTGAGAAACTTGAGCAGAGACAAACCCTTGGCCGCATACTCGGGATCGGCATCGTCAAAAACGATAAAGGGGGCGTGACCACCGAGTTCAAGGGAGACCCGTTTCATTGTCGTGGCGGCACGGCCGGCCAGCATCGTGCCGACCTCGGTTGACCCGGTGAATGTGATCTTGGCCACCGCCGGGTTGGTTACGAACTCGTCACCCACCGGTGCCGGGTCAGCCGTCGGCACCAGGTTGGCAACCCCAGCAGGGACACCGGCATCGTGCAGCACGTTGAAGACTTCCATTGCACACAGCGGGGTCTGTTCCGCAGGTTTGACGATAATGGTGCAGCCCGCCGCCAACGCAGGGGCGACCTTGCGGGTGATCATCGAAACTGGGTAGTTCCATGGCGTGATCGCGGCGACGACGCCGACGGGTTGCCGCAACACAAGGAACCGCTGGTCGGAGCGGGGGGCAGGGAGGATGTCCCCATAGACCCGCTTGGCTTCCTCGGCGTACCAGAGAAAGAAGTCGGCGGCGTACTGCACCTCGTTGCGGGCCGCCTTGAGCGGCTTGCCCTGTTCCTCGGTCATCAGTCGGGCCAGCGCTTCCTTGCGTTCCATCATCAGCTGATACGCACGCTGCAAGTACTCCGAGCGCTCAAAAGCGGTCAGCCGCGACCATCCGCTGAACGCTTCGGATGCGGCAAGGATGGCGTCGGCAGCATCCTGTTGCGTTCCGTCCGCAACGTCACCGATCGGCTCACCCGTTGCGGGATTTGCTACTTCGAAGCTTGAGCCGGACTGTGCTCCCCGCCATTCTCCGTCGATATACAGCATGTCGCCCTCCGCTGTGGAGGATACCGCGCCGTCACGTTTGGAATCAGTTGAGAGCCACGCCGATGCGAGTGCTTCCTCGGTTCCGGCATTGCCAGTCTCGAGTGGCAGCCTGATGAGGAAGGTCGTTCTCTCATCGACCGTGCGATCAACACAAGAGCGGTTCGTACTTGGACGTGGAAGAACTGAGGGCAGACCGCTGGCGATTCTCAGCCGATTCTTAGACACGGAGCATGATCCGCTTAATACGATGAGACAGAGTCGTTCTTGTACTTCTCCTTTGGAAAGGATCGACTGGATGAACATCGAAAGACTACGAACGAGCGTTGCAGCCGCCATGGGCGGCGCATTGCTCGTTGCCGGACTCTTGGTGGGAGCATCATTTGCTCTAGCCCAAGAGACCACAGAGCCCGAGGTCACCACCGAGAGTGAGACCCCGCGGGGTACGCGAGGGCACCGCGGCGACGCTCGCCACTTTGGCGGACACCTCGAGGACATTGCTGAGGAGTTTGGGACGACACTTGACGAGCTCAAGAGTCAACTGGCCGACGGAGCAACTCTCGACGAGATAGCCACAGACCTGGGTATCGACCTGGAGGGTGTGCTTGACGGGCTTCGCCAGAAGGCACTGGATGCGATCGATCAGCAAGTTGCCGACGGCAACCTGACCCAAGAGCGAGCCGACGAGATCAAGGAACGCATCGAGTCGTTCGATCTGGAGGACGGACCCCGATTCGGAGCTCGTGGCTTTGGTGGTGATGACCATCGGTCTGGAGACCGCCGTGGAGCCAAGGGATTCCTAGAAGGCCTCGATCTTGATATCGACCTCGAGGAGCTGCGCGGTCTGCTCGACAGTGGCGCCAGTCTTGAGGACGCCCTCGCCGAGCTGGGCATCGAGCTAGATCTCGAAGGGCTCAATCTTCGTGGGCTCGGGCGTCATCTCGGCGACAGCTTCGACTTCTTCGGTGACCTCGATATCGACTTGGAGGAGCTGCGCGAGCTGCTCAGTTCCGGGATGAGCATCGAGGATGCGCTTGTCGAGTTGGGCGTTGACGTCGACGCCCTGATCGCAGATGCTCAGGAGGCGGCTCTTGCCCATCTTGATGAACGTGTCGCCGCAGGCACCGTGACCCAGGAACGGGCCGACGAGATCAGAGAGAAGATCGAGAGCTTCGACCTGTCCGAGGGTTTCCCCTTTGGCATGAAGGGTTTCGACTTCGGTCGTAGGGGTGCCGGGGGCGGTTTCCCTCACCACTTGGGTAAAGGTTTCTTTGGCGATGGAGCTAGCGATACCAATGCTGAAGGAGCGGTGTTCGACGCCTAGATCGCAGCTGCACAAATCCACCTAACAAGCAATGAAGCCGCCCTCCGGGGCGGCTTCATTGCTTGGATCTGCGGCTTCATCTACCGGGAGAGGGTTTCACCGCCGTTGTACTCCTCGTAGAGCACAGGGCCCGGTTCGGCGTTCGTCATCTCTTGGGCGATCTCGGCCGGTACCGGCCGATTGGCTCTGTCGACGTGAACGACCTGAGGAACGTACTCATTGAGCTCGGCCTCTTCGTAGTCGGCGTAGCTGATGACGATCACCTTGTCGCCGGGTTGGACGAGCCGGGCTGCCGCACCATTGAGACAGATGTCTCCGGGACCGCCAGGTATGGCGTACGTCACAAGTCGGTTTCCGTTGTCGATGTCAAGTACATGCACTTGCTCCATCTCGCGGATGTCGGCAAGTTTCATTAGATCTACGTCGAGGGTGATGGACCCTACGTAGTTCAGGTCGGCGTCGGTGACGGTGGCCCTGTGGATCTTCGATTTCATCATGCGTCTCCGCATGGCTGCTCCTTTGCTTGGCGCTGCGGGTGCAGTCGCCGTACGTCTCTCTCTGAGTTGCCAGAGGTTAGTGCCATAACTATCAACCTGGTCAGCCAGGTCGGTATTCCGGGCTGGTTTCTACTCCTTCCCTTAGACCCAGGACTACGACCCTTAGTTCCGCAGGTCGATCTGGTTCGGATCGGGGAGATTCCTCGCAGCTGGTCGCCACGCTGGGGGCGTAAGTCAGCTGTCGGAGTTCTGTCGGCCGACGAAGGCGATGAGCAGAACCCCACCTACCAGCGCTACCGAGAATCCGATCCACAGTGGTGAGAGTTGTGAGGGTCGTTCCGGGTAGGGGCCGAGGGCCATATACGCGGTGTTGCGGCGTGGGGGAGGGTCGCCGTTCTTGCTGATTGCGGCAATGCTTGCGACCGCAATTTCCGGGGTGACCGAGGTGACTTCCTCCTCGACAGGCGGCGGATCCATCCCGATGTAGAGCACGCCGCCGATGAGGTCGCCGAGGCCGGTCGTGCACGGGTCATTGCAGACGAGTACCCAGTACTTGCCGGGTGGCACGTCGTCCGCCAGGGCGAAATCGATCGAAACCGCAAGACGTCGCTCGCTCTCTTCCACTCTTAGTTGACCGAGAGGAACGTCTGTGGCGGTACCACCGTGGCCGGTGTCGGTGATGATCCCGTAGGTTGCACCGCTCAGGTATGCGTAGAAGGGGCCATCGTTTATCCAGCCCAGTTGGCCGTGCGACACAAAGCCAGAAAGCAAGATTCTGTCGCCGGCTTCGACGCGTTCCCAGGATGGATCAAGCCATGATCCCCCTGCGTTGGCAGGAACCAGTGTTATGAATGTGAATGCTGCCGCTAGTGCGGCGAACAGCAAGCGCCGCAAGATCGAATCACCTTCTCGACCGGA
>JAAETI010000124.1 GCA_024228555.1 bacterium
AGGGTTTCGGCCACCGAGGCATCGATTGTGAACTCCGCTTCTGGCGCTCGCCTGGACGGGATCGTTGACAGCCTCTACCAGATGGTCGGGGACGTGAAGACGGAGCAGTGTTACTGGCTGGTTACGGACAAGGATGTGGTGCTGATGCTCTCAGAGGATGCGGCCGTGGACGGTGCTCTGGAGTATCCCGAGTGGAGAGGTGGGCTCCCGGAAGATGTGAGCTACCACGCTCTTGGCCTAGAAATCTCCGTCTCCAACGGTCATCGAACTAACCCGGAGATGATGGCAAACCGATACGTTCGGGGGCTAGATATCGCCATGATGGCTGCGAAACTCAAGCAAATGTACCCCGATACCAACATCGAGGGGCTTCTACGGAGAATCTACGACACGATGGACATCTCTGAATTACGCAAGCTAGTCCTTGGTGAACCGGCTCCCGAGCAGTCTCCCGGCCAGGGCCCCGCCCCCGGCAATGGTGCAGCGGCAGACCCTAGGCAGATCCCGGCTGCTGGTGGAGCTGGCGC
>JAAETI010000125.1 GCA_024228555.1 bacterium
CAAACGCTGGATCGACAAGACCATCACCGCCCGCCGATTCGCCACCGCCCTCAGCGACCTCGCCAACACTCCCCTTCGCCGCTACCCCACAGCACCCCTGCTGAGCCGCGTCTACGAACTACGAGCCAACGTCACCGCCTACGACGCCATCTACGTTGCCCTCACCGAAGCCCTGGGCTGGGAACTACTCACCGCCGACGCCCGCCTCACCCGAGCATCCGGACCACGCTGCCCCATCCAACTCGTCACCACACCCACCATCCCCTGACAGCCCAATATCCCAACAGCCACCATCCTCCTACGCCAGGATCGAGGCGCTCTCGCGGGCGGCTGGGATCGCTCGGGTTCCAGATCGTCTAGAACTCTGGCTCCGGACCCCGACGGTCGTGTCACTCTGAGCGGATGACGATGCGAGCCGTGTTCGGATCCCCACTGCCAGAGATCACCGTGCGAGGCGACAACCTCGAGCTCCGGCCCTTCGCGCCCAGCGACCTCCCAGTCGTGGAAGAAGCTTCGAGAGACCCATTGATCCCGAAGATCACCACCGTGCCGAGCGACTACTCCGCTATCGAGGGCCGCGCTTTCATCGACCGGCAGACCAGCCGGCTCTCCTCTGGCGAGGGGTGGTCGCTTGCCATCGTCGACCAAGAAGCGCAGCTTCCGGTGGGACAAATCGGACTGTGGATCCCCCAGATCCACAAGGGACGGGCCGAGATCGGCTACTGGGTGGCCCAATCGGGAAGGGGTCGCAACATCGCCGGACGGGCGCTGAAGCTGTTGAGCGACTGGGCATTCCAGAATCTGGACCTGGACCGGCTCACCCTGTTCATCGAGCCCTGGAACGTCGCATCGGTCAAGACTGCGGAGTCCGCGGGCTACCAACGGGAGGGGCTCCTGCGCAGCTGGGAACGTGTCGCGGGCACACCCAAAGACATGTACTCGTTCGTGCTGCTCGCACCCG
>JAAETI010000126.1 GCA_024228555.1 bacterium
ATCGTCTTGTGATCGGGGACCAGGCGGCCGGTCAGCCACATGACTTCGACGTTGCGCCCGGCCTCCCGTTCCAGACGACGGCTCGACTGAACCCGGCTCAAATAGCCATAGATGTAAAGCTTCAGAAGCTGCGTAGCAGCGAGCACAGCTCTCACGGGTGATAGGACGGTCGCCCGGTCGCCTCCGGCTGCACGCGATCGAAACCGAGCTCGGCCAGATCAAGCTCGTCCACGAAAGCGTCAATCACTCGGACCGGATTGTCCTCGCCGATCCAGTCCCCCAGACATTCGGGAAACAGCGTGACCTGCCCACGGTCCACGCCCTCAACAAATCGTTTCATCAAATCCCCTCACGCGAATCGTGCGAGAGAATCATAACATCAACCACGTTTTCACACAGCCTGGGTCAATTCTCACCGTATAGGGAGGCTCTGGCAAACTTCTGCTACTGTTTAGGGTTGTCGGACACCTGCCGGTAAGACTGGTTGCGGCGCTTTGCTTCGGCCGGCAGGTGTCGGACAAGCCTCAGGGGAGGAAACCGCGGGGGGATTAGGCTCGTTGGTGCCGCGTGCTGTGTCTATGGGGATTAGACGGCGGCAGGCAGGGTGTTGCACGGTGCGGGTTCGGTTGGAGCGCGTGAGTTTGGCCAGCGGCGTGACGAATGGGGTGGATTTTCGACGACTTGGCGGTGGTACAAGAGAGTCTTGTTGGCCGATTTGGATGCTCGCCATGGCCTTGAACAAAGCGATGCCGTGGCCGGCGGCAAAGGTCGGCATCGCTCGAGCTTCTCGCAGTGGTGATTGTCATGGGCTGTCGCCGGTTCTCGGTGGCGGTGCGCGCGGTAGGTGTCCGGGATCAAAGGTCTCGATGACGATCATGGGTCCGCCGCAGCAGGGGCAGGGCTGTGCGAGGCTTGTCGGCTGATCGGCTTCGGTGGTGGGCTCGGTGTGGTCTTGTGGTGCCGGCAGGTCGAGTAGCTCACGTGCCCGGGCAAGGTTTTCGGCACGCCCGCCATTGGCAAGGAGGCCGTAGTGTCGGATCCGGTGGAAGCCCGATGGCAGGACGTGGAGGAGGAATCGGCGGATGAACTCGCTAGGCGCCAGGGTCATGGTGGTCCAGGGATTGCGGCCCTTGGCTCGGTAGTCCTTCCATTTGAATGTCACGCCATTGTCGTCGAGGGCGATCAGCCGGCTGTTTGAGATGGCGACCCGGTGGGTGTAGCGGCTGAGATAAGCGAGCACCGTTTCAGGCTCACCGTCGAACGGGGGCTTGGCGTGGACCACCCACTTGATCTTACGCAAGGGCGCCAGATAAGCCGCAAAGGCGCGCTGCTCGGCCAGTCTGGCATGGTCACCGAAGAACTGTAGGCGGCCTGCCTTGTGGGCCGCTGCGAGCATTTCCAGGAACCGGCGCTTGAACCGCTGCGAGAGCACGCGCACGTGCAGAAAGAAGCGTGGCCGGCAGGAGATCCAGCGCTCGCCGTCGAGTGAGATCCCGCCGCCTGGCACGATCATGTGAATATGGGGATGATGCGGGAGTGCCGAGCCCCAGGTGTGGAGCACGGCGGTGAGGCCGATGCGGGCGCCGAGATGCTTGGGGTCGGCGGCGATGGTGATCAGGGTCTCGGCGGCGGCCCTGAACAGGATGCCATAGACCTCGGCCTTGTTCTGATAGGCGATGTCGGCGATCTGAGCCGGCAGGGTAAAGATCACATGAAAGTAGGTCACCGGCAGGAGCTCGGCCTGGCGCGCGGCCAGCCAGTCCTTGGCCGCCGCAGCCTGGCACTTGGGACAGTGCCGGTTGCGGCAGGAGTTGTAGGCGATCTGAACATGAGCACAGTCCTCGCAACGCGCGACGTGCCCGCCGAGCGCCGCTGTGCGGCAACGCTCGATCGCCGACATCACCTTGAGCTGGCCGAGGCTGAGATGCCCTGCCTGGGATTGTCGCCAGGCAGGGCCATGGGCGCGGAAGATATCCGCGACCTCCAGCCCTTCACGCGACACGAGGCCGCCAGCTTTACGAGGCCTTGTTTTTCTTTCTCACCGCGAGCATCTCCAGCGGGCCCTTGACCGAGCGGAGGGTCTTGCTGGCGACTTGGCTATAGCGCGCCGTCGTGTCCAATTTCCTGTGCCCCAAGAGCACTTGGATCACACGGATGTCCACGCCTTGCTCCAGGAGATGGGTAGCAAAACAGTGCCTGAGCGTATGCAGACAGACGCGCTTGTCGATCCCAGCGGCCTCCCTGGCGCCGTGGAAGGCGCGATTGAGCTGGCGG
>JAAETI010000127.1 GCA_024228555.1 bacterium
CGATATCGTGAATGTCTCCAGCGACCGCGCCGATCACCGCACGGCGACGAGCCCGGCCCGAGCCCGAGGCTCCGACTTCCTTTTCGAGGACAGCCATTGCGGCCTTCATGGCCTGCGCTGCAATGACCAGCTCAGGAAGGAAATACTCTCCTTCGTCGAAGAGCTCGCCAACCTCTCGAATCGCAGGAACACAACCTCTTTCGATGAAGTCCAGAGGTTCACGCCCTTGCTCGAGGGCTCGCTCCGCGATCTGGGCGGCCAACTCCTCTTCGCCCTCGAGAATCGCCTGGTGGATTTCCGCCTCTAGACTTTGAATCTCATGCAAATGACTACCCCTGTCGAGCTGAGTGATTCTTCGGCCTCAGAGCAGATATCCTACCTGCAACCAGCAACCTTCGCAAAGGGGGCGCGACGGATCCCACCAGCCAGCCCGGGAGGCAGGACGCAGTCTCGAGTCCCCGAACAGGGTTGGAGTCGCCGTCATTATGTCGAGCTGGTCTTCGTTCCCAACTCGGCCGCGCGGGCGGCGCCCTGAGCGATGGCGTCGACGACCGCGGCCTCGACCCCGTGCTGCTTTAGAACGGCAAG
>JAAETI010000128.1 GCA_024228555.1 bacterium
GGAATCGCCGGTGATGCGTGTGCATGGAGGTGCTTCTCGTTGCGTGATTTCGAGCGGATTGCCTATGGGATGACCGTGGGGGGTGACGGACTGCTGCCAGCTATTCCGTTTCTTCGGGCAGAGATTCAATTGCGTCGAGAACGTTCGTCCGTGAGTCCTCGTCTAGGCGCTCGTCGAGAAGGTTGATGAACGCGTCTCGGCCGACAGCTGATCGGATGGCGTCCATCTCTCGGAGGTCGACGACGGCTCCGCCGAGATCGTGAGCTATGCGAACGGAGAGCGCAGTTAATGACGCGTCGAGCGATCCTTCTGGATGTCCGAGACCATTTTCTACTGATGCCAAGCCGCTCCAACCGGCCGCGATGGTGTCCTGTATGTTCCTAGCTTCGCCGATAGCGAGCGTCGTCTCGTAGTGGGTGCGAGCCGTTTCTAGATCCCCCACCGCCCGAGCGAAATCACCAAGCTTGTTGTGGGAGATCGACAGGTCACGCTGCCATTCGGTGTTGGTCGGATCAGACGCCGCCAGCCGCTCCCGAATGGCCAAGGGGGCGTCATAGTGGGTGCGCGCCGTTTCCAGACCCCGCACCGCCCGAGCGAAATCACCAAGCCTGTCGTGGGAGACCGACAGGTCACGCTGCCATCCGGTGTTGGTCGGATCAGACGCCGCCTGTTCGGTGAGGTGTGTGTTGATCTGTTCCCATCGTCGGATCGCTGCTTGGAGAACACCGAGTTGGAGGTTTGCCTGTGCCTCAGCTTGCGCAATCAGTGCCGAGGTCGTGCCCTGAATGCCCGTGACGTCGAGTATTTCACCTGCGAGAGCTATCAACCGTAGCGATTCGCCCTCACTTGCAAGGTATTGAAGGATGTTGAGACCGAGGTCGCTGGCCTCGTTGTGGTCGCCTGCACTGAGATAGAGCCGGACCGCTTCCTCCGCATCGGTGAGATCGATCACCCCTTTGCCATCAGGTTGAAGCCGGTAGCGGGCCGCCCGTCGACACTGTTCAATGTGTTCAGACTCGTCGCTGAGGGCCCGGAGACCTTCGGCTGTCCAGCGATGAACGTAGAAGATGCCCTCAGCGAGAGGGGTCAACAGCGACGACTCCACGAGACGAGCGATACCAGCATCAACGTCTTCGGTACTGATCGTTTCGGGCACGGTGTGAGCAACAAAGGCGGGCGTGACCGCCAAGTTGCTGACTGCGGCCTGGAGGAGAACTTGTTGCTCGTGTTCCTCGAGACCCTCAACGAGTTCGGTGAGCATGATGTCACGCATTCCCAACTCAAGGGCCAGCATGGTCGCATCATCTACCGACCGGGCACCCCGTTTGACATCAATTCCGTGTTGTTGAGCCAGGTCGCGGATCTTGCGAGTGATGGCACGGTTGCTAGACCGGCCACGACGAAGGGCAGCATCCACGAACTCAAGCATCCGGGGGTGACCGCCGATCCCCCGCAGCACCGCAGTCAAATCAGCACTATCGAGCTGATTGAGAGCAGAAAGCCGCCAACTCAATCGAGCAGTTTCCGAAGCGGTCAGTGGCCCGACCGGATAATCAAGAAGATCGTCGAGCCCCTCAGGCGGGTAGCGACTAGTGATCAACAGCTTGCCAGCGTCGGCCGCATCAGCCAGCGCCGCCATTACTGCTTGAGTTGACTCCTCCCTGAAACCACCGGTCCCAGGGTCAAGGTTGACCTCGAAGTCATCGAACACCAACACGATTCGTTGCCCGGCCACCACCTCACATATCAGCCCAACCGTCTCGGTGTCTTCAACCGCGGCCTCCAAGCGGGCGGCCAGGTCGGGCAATGCCTGACCGATAGATACCGCTAGATCAGTGACACTCAGCCGACCACGAACGCCGGCCACCGACCACCCCCGCTCCCGCAACCTCGACACCACCCGGCCAGCAACCGTGGTCTTCCCGCTACCCCCCATCCCGGTCAGCACCACCCCCCCAATCGCTCCATGGGCCGCCAGCGACTTCGGATCATCGATCAGTGCCCGGAAGGTGTCTCGAACGAGACTGCGGCGGCCC
>JAAETI010000129.1 GCA_024228555.1 bacterium
ACAGGAGGAAGAGCAGCAGCGACGCGAAGCCGACCACAAGTCCGATGGGAAGGAGTCGCTGCCGTTCCAGCTCGAGGAAGGCGACCGCTTGCCGCTGTTCGAGCAACTCGATCTCATTCTCCTTCTGTTCGACGTCGTAGCGTGTCTGCAGCTCGGCCAGGGACCGGTTGCTCTCTTCGGTGGACGACGCGTTCTCGAGCTCCCTTTGGAGCTGGAGTGCTTCGAACGCCTCCCGGTAGTGGCCGAGCGCAGCCTGAACCTTCGTCAGCCTGCTCGAAGCTTCCAGGCAGAGTCGGTTATCACCAACGTCGGTGCCGAGGTCGAAGGCTCGGTCAAAAGCCGCTCGAGCGGCTTCGTGCTGTTCTCTTGCCAGGTTGATGTCACCGATGCCGATCCAGATGTTCCCAGCGCCGGAGTTGTAGCCAGTCTCTTCGGCGATCGGAAGCGCGCGGCGATAGTAGGACATCGCCCGCTCAAGGTCACCCAGTGTCTGGTAGTCATCCCCGATCACGCTCAGCGTGATCGCGATGCTTCGGCGGTTTCCGAAACGCTGGCGGATCTCCAGTGAGCGCAGATGGTAATCGAGTGCTGTGGACGCTTCTTCCTGAGCTCCGTAAACTAATCCCATGTTGTAGAATATCCGACCGATGGTCTCTTCATCGTTCAGCCGCTGATAGATATCGAGAGACTGCTGGTAAACCTCCAGGGCCCGATCGTATCTCTCGGTCCTGAAGTAGACGATCGCGATGTTGTTGAGGCAGGCTGCGACTTGCAGGAGGTTGCCGGCATCCTCCGAGATCTCATGAGCGCGAAGATAGGCGCCCAGCGCCCGTTCGTAGTTTCCGGTGAGAAGAGAGACATTGCCCATGGTGCGCAAGACAAGCGCCACATCACCTGCTGACCCGTGCTGTTCAAATATCG
>JAAETI010000130.1 GCA_024228555.1 bacterium
GGTACGGTTCTTCAGAAAGCCGGTGCCACCATCGCCACCTTCGACACCACGACTACATCTGGCCAACTGGTCATCACCTTCACTAACGCCAACGGCCAGAAACCGACCTCAGCCGACGTTGACAACATCCTGCGCCAGATCACCTATTCCAATAGCTCCGATACACCACCGGCCAGCGCACAGATCGACTGGAGTTTTGACGATGGCGGCAACCAGGGCCCCGGTGGCGCACTGCAAGCGACCGGCAGTACCACGGTATCAATCACCGCCACCAATGACGATCCGACCATCACCAACCTGGCCGGCGATGCGCTGGCCTATTCGGAAGGGGATCGTGCGGTAGTGATCGAACAGGGGGCGGATGTTATCGTTCCCGATATTGATTCATCCGACTTTGACAACGGCACACTGACCATCTCGTTTGAGCCTGACATTGATGTGAACGAAGACATACTTGGCATTCGCAATCAGGGACATGGCACCGGCGAGATAAGTGTCGCAGGCTGGGGTGTTGCCTATGAGGGCACGCTCATCGGCAGCTTTGAAGGTGGAGCAAACGGCGACGATCTGGTCATCACCCTCAACGCCAGTGCCACCCCCGCGGCGTTGCAGGCACTGATCGAAAATA
>JAAETI010000131.1 GCA_024228555.1 bacterium
GCTGGTGGCCGAAGGCTATGAGGTCGACATCGTCACACCGGAGCCTCTTGTGTCGGCATGGACCGTCTACACCCTGGAACAAGAAGCAATCCACCGGCGGCTTGCCATGCTGGGTGTCGGTCTGCGCACCCAGTACCTCGTCACCAGCATCGATGACAACTCAGTTCAGCTGCGCCACCCAGTCACCGACGCTACCGAATCAGTGGAATGCAGCTCTGTCGTCATGGTTACGGGACGACAGCCCAACGACCAGCTTGCCCATGATCTCACCGAGTCAGCTGATGGTTGGGCCGACGTGGGACTCCGATCGATGCAAACAATCGGTGATGCTTGGGTGCCCGGCACCATCGCGTCAGCAGTCTGGTGGGGCCACCGTTACGCCCAAGAGCTCGAAGAAGAGCCCGAAGCCATCACCTTCCGAAGGGAGTAGGTGAGCCCACGATCTCATCCTCATCGTGCTTGGAGGCTACGATTTGATGCGGATCAGGGGGACACGATGGCAGCATCTTTCCGTGAGGCGGCTGAACCCTATGTTGACGTGTGGGGCCCGTTCACCCTGACTCGTGACTCGGTGAGCGAGACGGCTATCCGGCGGTTCTGCGAGGTAGCTGAGGATGGCAACCCGGTCTACTGGGACGACGGGTTCGCCGGGCAGTCGCGCTTCGGACGAGTGATCGCCCCTCCACAGTCCCTGTTCTCGATGTGTTTCCGAGCGTGGTGGACACCCGATCATCAGAAGAAGAGGAATCGACAGGACGCAGCGGACCTCAGCCCGTCAGGGACTCGAGCTGTTGAGCGCCAGTTCTATGCCTTGTGCGACGAGCACGGCTACACGGTGAACACCGTCGCTAGCCAAGAGGCGGAGTACATCGCACCGTTCGGACCCGGTGATGGCCGACTCAAGTCTCGCA
>JAAETI010000132.1 GCA_024228555.1 bacterium
TGATGATATGACCCTCATCGGTAATCACCAGCGTGGGCCGGGCATCGTGCTGGTGCCGTTCAACCAGATCGTTGATATGGCTCATCATGGAGATGTAGGCGACGGTGAGCTGATCCTCGTAGCCCTCCCGGGCCAGTATGCCCATCTCCAGAATGGTGACATCGGACTCCGGCCAGGGCGTACCCGGCCGGTTGAAGAAGTAGCCGGCGAGGCCCGAGCAGAAGAGCGCCATGCCATCCCCCATCTCCATCGCGCGGTTACGTCGGGACTCGGGTAGCGTCTGATCCCGGCCGATAGCATGCAGCGCTGCAACGACATCTTCAGTGATCACCTGGGTGCGTCCGCTCTCTTTAACCGTTTTAGCAGCCAGAAAGATCGCGTTTCGAATCAATAGTCGATCGGCTCTTGTCATGCGCGCGTCTTCGCGTTCATCACCACCGGTGATCATGATGCGCGCCGCGATCTCCATCTCGCCGAGGATATCCCTGCCGGTACCCTCTTCGTCTGTCTCCTCATCGTCCAGCGCATCGGGATCGATGATGACCCGCTGGCGACTCTCCTTCTCCAGCATACGCAAGGCGTCGGCAAACGGCGGCAGGCTCACATCCACGTTCGGATTGAGCGTGACCTGATTGACCGAGAGTCCGTGCGCTCCAAAGTCCTGGCCGAGCAGGGAGAAAGAACCCCCGGCCTCGATGATGAAGATGCGCGGGCGGTACATGGCGGCCATCTGCTGCAGCAGATAGACCAGCAGCGCTGACTTGCCCGCACCGGTGGGACCGAGGATCAGCATGTGGGCGTTTTTCTTTCGGTCTTCGTGATGCAGCGGATCGAACACCAGGGGTTCGGCCCCCCGGTTGAAGAAGACTAAGCCTGGGTGTCCGGTTCCCTTCGACCGCCCATACAGCGGCAACAGGTTGGCGGTGTGGTTGGAAAACACCAGTCGCGACCGCCGATTGATCTTGTCCAGCGAGACGTCGTAGGCCATCGGCAGGTTGCGGATGTAGCTGTCCAGTGCCAACAGGTCGGCCTCCTGCAGGATCGGCTGCA
>JAAETI010000133.1 GCA_024228555.1 bacterium
ACCGTCTGCTGCAGGTGTTCCCTCGGGGAAGAACGACGAGAAGAACGATGCCTGGCGGTGCATGAAGCACTTGCCGTCTACGAGCGGCTCAGCGTTGTCGCCGAAACCGGTCGATGCAATCGAGCCACCGGCCGAGAACACAGCGCCCTCGGTGTTCCAGAGGTTGAGGATCTCGTCGAAGACCATCGTGACGCGCTCGTCGGAGAACGGTACCTCGTTGGCTACCCACTGGTCATAGACATCGGCGCCGTTGAAACGGAGCATGAGGTCTTCGACCCAGTCGGTGAACGTCCAACCAGTTGCTGGGCCAGATTCAATACCGACACACCATGGAGTGTTGCCGTCGGCGATCATCTGATTGCTAAGAGCGACCAAGTCGTCCCAAGTCTCGGGGACGGTGTAGCCAGCAGCCGTGAACGGTGCGGGCTGGTACCAAACGAGAGACTTCAGGTCAGCCTTGGTCGGGATACCGAACTGAGTACCGTCGACATTGCCGAACGAAGTCCATGCGTCGATATGGTTCTCGGTCATTACGGCTTCAACATCAGCTGGAAGCGGTAGCAACACGCCCTGGCGGGCGAAGTCGGCAAGCTTGCCTGGCTGCGGGAAGACAAAGACATCCGGCGGGTTGCCACCGGCTACCTGTGCGTTGATCTGATCGGCAGCATCACGAGCACCCGTGTAGATGATCTCGATGCCGGTGTCAGCGGACAACAGGTCGAGTGCGGCCTGAAGAGCGCCCGCCTCTGCCTCGGTCTCTTCGGGTCCGAACACCGTTACGCGAGTACCGGACAGATCGACCATTGGTTCGGTCGTGTCAGATGCTGCCGTGGTATCGGTTCCACTGTCGTCGGGTGCGGCTGTCGTATCGGCAGCCGCCGTTGTATCTGAGGGAGCCGCAGTCGTATCATCGCCACCATCATCGCCGCACGCAGCAGCAACAAGGGCAAAGACAACGAGTAGCAGCAACCACTTGAATTGCTTCATGGAGTCCTCCTCCTTGAGCATCGACCGAGCGCCGATGCACGTGTAACCATACCGAGGCGAGTCGTCCGCGCAAAGTCGCTCAGCCCATTTTCTGGTATGCCCTGGAACCGCATCCAGACCCGGAATTGGACTTCACTCCCCGGCCCTTGCGGTACTAGTCTGACGCTTGCATGAGTTGAGGCTCGATGTTCCCCAAAACACCAGCACTGCTCTTGCTAGAACCAGAAACGGAACCGGTTCCACTGGTAGGAACCAAATGCGGAGACAGCGATGGCACAGGTAGTTGTATCGGAGTTCATGAACGAAGCCGCATTGGCTCCGCTGCAAGACCGGTTCTCCGTCTTGTTTGACCCCGAGCTAGTGGACAAGAGAGATGAATTGCTGGTGGCGGTTGGTGCGGCCGAGGCTGTCATCGTTCGCAACCGGACCCAGGTAGATACCGGGTTGCTTGCCGCGGCACCAGCGCTTCGCACCGTCGGACGGCTCGGAGTTGGACTCGACAACATCGACCTCGAGGCTTGCCGAGGGCGTGGAATCGAGGTGCACCCGGCAACTGGGGCAAATGCACTGGCAGTTGCCGAGTATGTTATTGCCTCGATCTTGATTCTGTTCCGCGGCGCCTACCAAGCGCAATCGCGCATGCTCGACGGCTCGTGGCCCCGTGCGAACCTCCAGGGCCGCGAGACCTCTGGCAAGCGGCTGGCGCTCGTTGGTCTCGGTGGGATTGCGCGGCTTGTCGCCGCCAGGGCAGCCGCCCTCGGCATGGTCGTGACCGCCCACGACCCTTACCTGGGCCCCGACGATACGGCGTGGAGTCAGGTGAAGCGCATGGAATCTCTCGAAGAGCTACTGCGTGGCGCCGATGCCGTCAGTCTGCATGTGCCGCTCACCGACGGGACCCGCCACCTCCTCAATGACCAGACCCTGCAAGCCCTCGCCCCTGGAGCGATCGTGGTGAACACCTCACGTGGCGGCATCATTGACGATGCCGCTTTGGCAGCAGCGGTCCGCAACGGTCACATCGGTGGGGCCGCCCTCGATGTATTCGAGGACGAACCACTGACCGCCACCGGTGCGGAGATGTTCTCCGGCCTCGACAACCTTGTTCTGACCCCGCACATCGCAGGCCTCACCGCGGAATCGAATTCCCGCGTTGACGAGGTGACGGTGCGCAACGTATTGACGACCTTGACCGACAACTAAGCGAGCTACGGAGACAGCAAATGAAACTCTTCCTCGACAGTGCCAAAACCGACGAGATCAAATGGGCCCTAGAGATGATGGACATCGACGGGGTGACCACGAACCCCGGGCATGTCAAGGCATCAGGCAAGCCGTTTATGTCGGTCATTGCGGAGATTGCCGAGATATTCGCCGGGACCGACAAACCGATCTCCGTCGAGGTCAATCCGCATCTCGACGATTGGAACGAGATGGTCAAGGAAGGCAAGAAGCTTGCCGCCATATCTCCCAATTTCGTGATCAAGCTGCCGGCAACCGACGCCGGTTTCAAGTCTGTCTACGAGTTGGCGAACGACGGGATCAGGTCGAACCTGACGCTTGTCTTCTCCGCAGCACAGGCACTGCAAGCCATGCGCATGGGCGCTCACTTCGTCTCCCCTTTCGTTGGTTGGAAAGAGACCAACGGTGAAGAGACGACCCACTTCATCGATGAAGTCACCCAGATTCGCAACGTTTTCGGTTTCGAGACCGAGATCATCGTGGCGGCCGCCCGCAACACCCGCCAGCTGGTCAACTCCGCGGTCGTGGGTGCTGACATCATCACCGCCGGTCTCGCCGTCTTCAAGGATGGCTTCAGCCATCCGTTCACCGATGTCGGTCTTGCCAAGTTCCAGGCTTTCTGGGACGACACTCCGTACGAGTAGTGGAAATGAACCCATCCAGAAACCGTGTCGGTGTCATTGCGCTAGCTCGCCCAACCTTCGACGTTCCATACGCTGAAGAGGTAGCGGCGCAGGCGATGCAGACCCTCGCCGGTCTCGATGCCGATCTTGTCGGATCTGCAGATTTGCTATTCGATGCGGAGAGCACCGAGGTTGCGCTTGGCCAGTTCGACGGTATCGAACTCGACGCACTGTTGCTCCTCCAGGTGTCCTTCACCGACTCGTCGATGACTGAGGCGATTGGGGCACGTTTTGATGCTCCGATCATCCTCTGGTCGTTTCCGGAGGAGCGGGTTGGAGGACGTCTTCGGCTCAACTCCTTCTGCGGTCTCAATCTGGCCGCTTTTGCGCTTGTCAATGCCGGAAGCGCCTTTGGCTATGTCCATCGCAATGCCGACGACGCTGGTGCAGTCGGTGATATCACCGGTCTGCTGACGGGCACGATCGGCCAACCACCGACGCAGCGCCGTCGGCCAAAGGAGACATCGACCAGCGCGGCAGCGGTCGCCATGGTGGCCGCATCAAAGCTGTCGGCAACGACGATCGGCGTTATTGGTGATCGGCCGGTTGGGTTCGATCCATGTGGGTACGACCCCGACAAGTTGACCGGTGTCACGGGGGTCAAGGTAGAGCGCAAGGAGCTCGAAGACCTGTTCAGTAGCGCTGCCGCCGTCCCGGCACCGGTACTTGCTGCCACCCGGCAACGTGCCAATCAGTCGCTGGGGAACCTCGATGAGCTGGAGCAGGAAGCACTGGACAAGTCGTTGAGCCTCTACGGGGGTTTGAAGGGTCTGATCTCTGATGGTGGCTGGGCCGGTGTTGCCACCAGGTGCTGGCCGGAGTGTTTCACCGACTACGGCGGAGCTGCATGCTCGCCGCAGAGCATGCTCATCGATGACGGTATCCCCGGTACCTGCGAAGCAGACGTGTATGGAAATGTCACGGCGCTGCTCTTGCAGTACGTTGCGGGCGAGCCATCGTTTGTGGCGGATCTTGTCGAGATGGACACCGATGGTGACACGGGCGTGATGTGGCATTGCGGGCTGGCACCCATGCACATGGCGCCGGAAGATGGCTCGGCGACCGGCACGATTCACTCGAACCGGGCCAAGCCGTTGCTCAACGAGTTTGCGCTCCGTCCCGGACGAGTCACGTTGGCCAGGCTCAGTCAGGCCGGCGGTGTGCAGTCGTTGGTGATCGGTGGGGGGACGATGCTCGATGCGCCATTGGCGTTCTCGGGGACGGCTGGTGTCATCGAATTCGACAGACCAGCTCCCGAAGTTGTGGCCACCATCATGCGGGAAGGTCTCGAACACCACTTTGGAATTGTGTACGGCGAGTATCGCGAAGAACTGGAAGCCCTGGCCGCAAACTGGGGTATCCCTGTAGTCGATTTGTAAAAGAGGAGCAGCAAGATGAGCAAGGTGAAGGTCGGCGTCGCCGGCTACGGAACAATCGGGAACAGGCTCGCTGCTGGTGTGGCGCGGCAAGATGACATGGAACTGGTCGGCGTCGCCGATGTTGCCCCCACCCTTTCGGTGCGGGCGTTGAAAGAGCGCGGGATGCCGTTCAAGCTCTTCACCGCCTTTGACGGCGCCGAGAAAGGTCTCGAGGAGGCCGGAATACCGGTGTCCGGCGGCTTTGACGATCTGCTCGGCGAAGTAGACGTCATGCTTGATGCTGCCCCCGGCGGGATCGGTGCCAAGAACAAAGAGAAGTACGTCGCGGCTGGGGTGAAGGCAGTCTTCCAAGGTGGCGAGGCAGGCGAGGTCGCCGACGTGTTCTTCCACGGAACCGTCAACTACGAGAAGGGTCTCGGTGTTGACTATCTGAAGCTGACATCGTGCAACACAACCGGGCTGATCCGTGCGGTCCACGCAGTCCATGCCGCGGTTGGCCTCACCAAGACGTTCATAACCATCGTGCGCCGTGTCTCGGATCCCGGTGACACCCACCGCGGTCTCACCAACGTGCTGCAGATGGACCCGATCCCCAACCATCAGGCTGTCGACCTCATGCACATCATGCCGGACGTCGAAGCGACGGGTTTGCTGGTGACTGCTCCGGTGACTCACGGTCACATCATCACTATCTCGGTCTCTCCGAAAGAGAAGATGTCTGTTGATGAGGCGGTTACCGCTTTCCGTAACTACCCGCGAATCAAGGTTGTTCGCATCGATGAGGGCTTCAACTCGAATGCCGCCATGTTCCAGTGGGCTCGCTACATGGAAAGCCCGCGCGCCGACCAGTATGAGATTGGTCTGTTCGAAGAGACCGTCGGTCTGTCCGGTGATGACGTTGTGTTTGCCATCAACATCCCGCAGGAGTCGGTGACGATTCCCGAGACGATTGATGCGGTGCGAGCCGCGATGGAGATGCAGTCCACCGGCGCCGAAGCAGTTGCACTGACCGACAAGTATCTCGGCATATAGGAGAAGCTGAAGTGATCCGTTACGGCGTCATCGGGACCGGGATGATGGGTCTCGAGCACATCAACAACGTGAATGCTCTCGAGGGTGCCGCAGTCGTGGCGATCTCAGACCCTGATCCGCAGTCGCGGAAGTTTGGCAAAAACACTGCAGGTATCGAAGACGACATGGTTTTCGAGGACCACAAGGATCTGCTGGCCGCGGGTGTCTGCGATGCGGTGGTGGTGGTGTCCCCGAATCACACCCATGCCGACGTCATGGAGGACGTCCTTGCCACCGATGTGCATGTGCTCGTCGAGAAGCCATTGGGCACCTCGGTTGCCGAGTGCCGCCGCATTCTCAAAGCTGCGGAAGGCCACAACGGTGTGGTCTGGATGGGTCTCGAGTATCGGTACAAGCCACCGATTGCCGCTCTGGTCGATGCGGTACGTGCGGGTAATGCCGGTGCGGTGAAGATGGTGGCCATCAGGGAGCATCGCTTCCCCTTCCTGCCGAAGGTCGGTGACTGGAATAGGTTCCGCCGTAACTCGGGCGGCACCCTCGTCGAGAAGTGCTGTCACTTCTTTGACCTGATGATGCTGATCAACGAGGCAAAGCCGGTACGGGTATACGCCTCGGGGGCTCAGGACGTCAATCATCTCGATGAACGGTATGACGGGGAGACCCCCGACATCCTCGACAACGCCTACGTCATTGTGGACTTCGATGACGGAACTCGCGGCATGATCGATCTATGCATGTTCGCCGAGGGCTCACGCAACGAGCAGGAGCTTGCGGTCACCGGAGACACCGGGAAGGTCGAGTCGTTTGTGCCCGAGGCTGTTCTGCGGCTGGGTCGCCGTGCCGAGCGCTCGGTTACCGAGCACCCGGTCTCTGACGATCACGTTGCCTACGCCGGTCTTCATGAGGGCGCAAGCTATCTGGAGCACGTCGATTTCTTGGACGCCATTTGCAACGGCACTCCGCCCAAGGTCACCCTCGAGGACGGTCTGCTGGCAGTTGCGGTCGGAGAAGCCGCCCACCTTTCAATTGACGAGGGTCGCCCGGTCATGATGACCGAGGTCCTCGGTAGTAACTGACAAACCAATTCCATTTGGAGACCGATATACATGGCCCTGTCCATAAACCCCAACATCAAGCGCCTGGTTTGCTCGCGTACCGGCGAAGAGGTCGAGCACGACGGCTTCAGCCATCCGATCGGGCTTTCCCCTGCCGGTTTCCCTGTCGCTGTCGAGTACGACCTCGCGGCTATCTCTGAGCAGTTCGGGGATGACCTGTTTGTGGACCGTCCCGGGATGTGGCGCTACACCAACCTGCTCCCAGTGGCAGGGGTGCCTGACGCTTATGGCGCCGATGTTGGCCAGACCCCGACCGTGCCGTATCCAGATTTGAGCGAGCGGTACGGAATCGACCTTTGGGTCAAGCACGAGGGTGGCAACCCGACCGGCAGTTTTAAGGACCGCGGTCTTGCGGTCGGGGTTGCTTTGGGGCATGCGCTTGGTGCCGAGTCGTTCTTCCTTCCCACCCAGGGCAACGCAGGTGTTGCTGCCTCGTTGTTCTCGACCCGTCTTGGGTTGCGGGCGTGCCGGGTCACGATGCCGGAGGACTACGTCGGTGGCATGTATCACAAGGCGTGTGCTCACTATGGGGGAGAGGTCAGTTTCTTTGGCCCGAACATTGCCGCGGCAGGCAAGTTTGCCCGTGAGCAAATGGCTGAAGAGGTTGCCGCCGGCCGTAGCGTCGATCTTTCGACCTTCTTCGAGCCGGGGCGTCTCGAGGGTAAGAAGACCATGGGTCTGGAGATCTTCGAGCAGTTTGGTGACGATCTGCCCGACTGGGTTGTCTACCCAACCGGTGGCGGCACCGGGCTGGTCGGTATCTGGAAGGCGTTTGAGGAGCTGAAGGCGCTCGGTCTCATCCCGGTAGACAAGGCGATGCCAAAGATGGTTGCTGTGCAGTCGGTCAATTGTGCGCCGGTCGTTGAGTCATTCCGTGCTGGCTCCGAGCTGGTCGCTCCGGTTACTAGCGAAGGCACTATCGCCGATGGCCTTGATGTCCCCGGCGCCATAATGGGCCACGAGATCCTGCGGGTTCTCCGTGATAGTGGTGGCCAAGGCGTTGCGGTGACCGAGGAAGACATCACCGTTGCCTACAACGAGCTGGCCGCGGTTGGCGCAGCTTCCGGTTTTGAGGGATCGGCAACGCTCGCCGCAACCAAGAGCCTGCTCGAGTCCGGCTCGATTACGGCCGGCGAGAAGGTCCTGCTTCTCAATACCAACAGCCCCTGGGTAGCCCTTTCCAAGACGCTGAGTTAGCAACCAAGCCCGCCCCAAGCCGGTCCAAGCCGGTCCAAGCCGGTCCCAAGACCGTTCCTGCGTACAACGGTGGCGTATATGCGCGACGAGGTACGCAAGAACGGAATCGGGATAGCCGTTGCGGTATGTGGTTCATAGTTGGATTGCCTCTTCCGCATTGGAACGTTCCAAGCTAGTGTGGATGAGGCATCCGTGCGGTCGAAAAACAAGCCGGGAGGGAACGACAATGCTGGAAACTGAGTTCAAGAGTCCGTTGCATCAGACGGTGAGTACCACTGAGACGGACTTCTGGAATGACTCGTGTGCGATTGGCGAGCTCACCTACGCAATAGAGCACGGTGCGGTTGGCGCCACCAGTAATCCCACCATCGTCGAACAGGTCCTCAAGCAAGAGCGTGAGCTCTGGGTCGGCAGAATTCACGACCTTATCTCCGCCAATCCCAACTGGTCTGACGAGGAAGTCATGTGGCAGGTCTTTGAGGAGATCGGTGTCAAAGGTGCCGAGATGCTGCTGCCGGTCTTTGAGCGCGAGGGTGGCAAGAAAGGCCGGTTGTCGATTCAGACAAACCCTTCGAACTACCGCAATGCGGAGCGGATGGTCGAGCAGGCTGTCTACTTCTCCGGACTAGCCCCAAACATCCAGGTCAAGCTCCCGGTCACGAGCAAGGGTGTGGCGGCGATCGAAGAGGCGACCTACCGCGGGGTCAACGTAAATGCCACTGTTAGCTTCACCGTGCCTCAGGCCGTTGCCGTTGGCGAGGCGGTCGATCGGGGTCTGGCGCGGCGTGTTGCCGAAGGCCTCCCTATTGATGACATGACACCGGTGTGCACGATCATGGTGGGCCGAACGGACGACTGGATGGGTGTGGTGACGAAGCGTGATGGCATCACCGTCAACCCCTCATACATACCGTGGGCCGGTGTTGCCGTCTTCAAGAAGGCGTATGCGATCTTCCAGGAGCGCGGCTTCAAGGCCCGTCTGCTGGCGGCTGCGTACCGTCATCACCTCCACTGGTCGGAATTGATCGGTGCCGATGCCATTCTGACGATTCCGTCGAAGTGGCAGAAGCTCTTCAATGCCTCACAGGTCGAGGTCATCGAGCGGATGGACGACCCGGTTGCCCCTGAAGTCGTTGCGGAGCTCTACGACCGTATTCCCGACTTCCGTAGGGCGTACGACGCCGATGGGATGACGGATGCTGAGTTCGATACCTATGGGGCCACCGTGCGAACGCTGCGTGGGTTCATTGCATCACACCATGAACTGATTCGGGTGATCCGCGAGGACTTCATGCTCCCCAACCCAGACGTCAAGTAGCCACAGGCGATCTGAGCAACCGGCTCCTACTGATCCTGTGTGGCGAGCACGTTGGCCACCTTGTCCAGATCGCTGGCGCCAATGACAACCCGGTTGTTCGTCGCCATGTAGAGGATGTAGAGCTTGGCCCCGGCATCGGCCACTTTCCTGGCGATCTCGCCAATCGCCCCCGGCCGGGGCACGAATTCGGCCATCACGACGGGACGCCGGTCAAGTGGAATGAAGTGGGCGGTCCGCAGCGCCTGGTAGGCGTCCTCAGCGTCGTCGTCCTTGACGACGACATGGACGATGCGGCCCTCCAAGCGAGGGAAGGTGCATGAGGCTTCCATCTGGATCGAGGCATCGCCAAGCGTTTCCCAGATCTCGGCTACCGAGCGGTCTTCTCCGACGACAAAAGTCAGGTCGTGCATTTGGTTTCCCTTCATAGTTGTCACATCACGCGGAGGTGAGCGGCAATCGTGGATCTGGTTCGAGTTCCTCGAGGGCCGTCCGCGCCCAGGCGTGCGCCGGGTCATCGCAGAAGCGCCACACCCGTTCGGGCGACGGTCCGGCCATTACGTTGAGGTAGTACATGTGGTGTCCCGGTGTCGCCGCGGCAGGTCCGTGAAATCCGCGCGGCACCAAGAACACGTCCTCGTTGCGAACGGTGACAGTCTCGTCAATCGCATCGTCGCTGGTGTAGCAACTGAAGAACCCGGTGCCATGGTCACCGGCGATCTTGAAGTAGTAGATCTCTTCGAGTTCCACCTCTGTCTCGGTGGTTATGTCGTGCTTGTGAGGCGGGTACGAAGACCATCCACCCTCGGGTGTAATCACTTCGACTGCGATGAGTTTGTCGGCATCCGCCACATCGGCGCTGAGGAAGTTGTTGATCTGTCGGGTTCCGCGACCGCCTCCCCGTACCTCCACCGCGATCGCCGCGGCCGGGACGCAATACGGATCGATTCTTCGAGTCGCTTTGGCCGTGCAAAAGGCGATCTGGCCGCCGCCGGCCGATGTAATCCTCGCCTCGCTGTCGATGGGAAGGTAGGCGAAACCACTGATGCCGGAGAAGACATCGTCTCGCCCGTCGATGGCAAAGGTTCTTCCTTCAGTCTCGACCACACAGGTGCCGGCCAGCGGAAGAACAGCAGTCTCGTTTGTCACGGTGGCGTATTCGATGTTGGCGCCTGGCTGCATCTCGAGTACCCGGAGCCCGCTATAAGTCCACCCTGCTCGAGCCGGATCGACATCGACGGAGAATCCGTCGCCTGCTGCGGTACCCATCGGATAGAACAGTTGGTCCATGCACTTGCCTTCTTTGGAACGTTCCAAGCCCTATGAAAACTAATATGATCAGGCCCGGGATGTCAATGGTCGAAAGGTTTACCTGTGCGCAGCAGGCTTCTGCTAGTCATCGCAGCCGGAGGTATCGCACTTCTCGGTATAGGCGTCATGACTCTTGGCAGTGGATCGCAGCCAAAGCTGGTGATAGATGCTTCCGTTGCCCCTGACTTTGCACAGGTTGCCGAAGAGGACTGGGTCTTGTTCGTCACGGCGTTTCCTGCCCAGCAGGAATGTATCGGGCAGGTCACTCTCATCGCCGACTACGACCTCGACGATCTGGCCAAATACGACCCGTCGACTCGGACTATGGCTGTTCGGGTTCCCGCACCTGAGGTGCTGCTCGACCGTGCTCTGATCCACGAACTGGCCCATCATCTCGAGTTCGTCTGCCCATCCCAAGTTGACGTCCGCAAACCGTTTCTGGCGGCACTCAGTCGTAGCGGTGACGAGTGGTTTGCCGGTCAGGAGTGGAGCCGTATCCCAAGCGAGATATTTGCGGAGGGGGTCGTCGAGTACGTCCTGAATGAGCGAGGAAGGGTCCATGTCGACATCGGACTCATCGAACAGTCGGCAGTCGATGTGATAGTCGAGTGGGCGACCGGTGGATAAGAAGGTGGGGCGAGCGATGCTCGCCCCACCTTCCCGGGAGGGAGGTTTCTTCGACTAGGCCTATTCGTCGCCGAGGCCTAGTTGCTCAGTCTCTTCGCCAAATGCGGTAGCTGCCTCCGCAAGCTCGTCGTCACCGGTCTGCGCTGCCGCCTTCTCCAACTCGTGTTGGAGGGTCTCAAGGTCGGCACCACCGGCCATCATCTGTACGAGCTGTTCGAGTGGGATATCCTTCTTCTGGTAGTCACCAAGCACTTCGCCGCGACGTAGGATCACAAAGTGATCACCAACGGGATAGGCGTGGTGTGGATTGTGCGTGATCAGGATCACACCGAGACCACGTTTTTTGGCCTCGACGACATAACGCAACACCACCCCAGCCTGCTTGACACCAAGCGCCGCCGTCGGCTCGTCCAGAATCAAGACTCGTGCCCCGAAATAGACGGCCCTGGCGATCGCCACCGACTGGCGTTCTCCGCCGGAGAGAGTTCCGACAGGTTGCTCCGGGTCGCGGATGGAGATCCCCATCTTGCCGAGTTCATCAACAACGGTCTGCTTGGACTTGGCGACGTCCATCCGTTTGAAAGGAGTCTTACCTTGCTGGAGCTCGGACCCGAGGAAGAAGTTCCTCCAAACTGCCATCAGCGGCACCATGGCCAGGTCCTGATATACCGTGGCAATTCCAGCATCGAGAGCCTCGCGCGGCGATGCAAAGTTGGCCACTTCGCCATCAACCCGATACTGACCATCGCTGGCCTGATGGAGCCCACAGAGGATCTTGATGAACGTTGATTTGCCGGCACCGTTGTCGCCAAGGACGCAGGTAACTTCGCCCGCATTCACGTGCGCAGACACATCCTTGAGCGCCATGATGTTGCCGAAGTACTTCGATACAGAGTCGACTTCTATTAGGTGCGTCATGAGCGTGCCCTTTGTGCGCGGATGCGTACGAACTGATTGAGTAGCGCTGCTCCCAGCAGCATCAGGCCGAGGAAGAGTTTGAACCAGTCGGCCTCCCACCGGGCGAACGCAAGACCCTGACGGACCATTTCAAAGATCAGTGCACCGATGGCGGCACCGATCGCCGATCCGTACCCACCGGTGAGTAGACAGCCACCAATCACGGCGGCGATGATGAACTCAAACTCAAGTCCGACCCCGGTACCGATCTGTGCGGATTGGAAGCGGAATGTGTTGAACATTGCGACCAGCCACGCAGAAACCGACACGTTGACAAACAGCATGATCTTCACCTTGTTGACGGGCACACCGACGGCCCGAGATGATGCGGCGTCACCGCCGACGGCAAAGATCCAGTTGCCATATCTGGTGCGGAGCAGGACGAACGTTGCCAGCGCGGCGATGACGATCCAGTAGTAGACCGGGATCCGGATCCCGGCGAATGGTGTCGACGCAAAGAGGATGCGAGTCCAGTCGGAACCCTCGAGGTAGTCGCTGAGGTAGATGGTTGTCTGCCCGCTGATGAGTCGGGTGAAGCCAAGTCCAGCGCCTTGCACAATGAAGAATGTTCCGAGCGTCACGATGAAGCTGGGGAGTTTGGTCTTGATGACCATGTATCCGTTGAATACTCCGACGCCGACCGCCAAAGCAAGCGATAGAAGCATCGCAAGCCAGACCGGTGCGCCGGCATCCTGGATGAGCAGCGCCATGGTTATGCCGAGCCCGCCGATGAGTGCGCCCGAAGACAGGTCGAACTCGCCGCCAATCATCAGCAACGCGACCGCCACCGCCATGATGCCGAGCGTTGCGGCTGGGTTGGTGTATGCCGATATGGCATCGACGGTGAAGAAGTTCTCGGTGATCACCGAGAAGAAAGCGAATACGGCGACCGCTCCAATGATCGAGCCGAACTCTGGTCTGGTGAGCAGCTTCTTGAGTAAACCCGCCTTGATAAGTCGATCGTCGGTATCTACCGGCGCGTCAGTGGTCACGTCCTTGTACCTCCCTCCGGGTTGAGATGGTTCGCCGCCGATGCGGCGAACCATCTCCGACCCTACTAACTGCGGTTGCTACCTGGTCTGAGCGGCTACGCCGTCCTTGACCTGGGCAACGTTGGTTGAATCAACAAAGCCAGGACCGGTGAGGATTGCTTGTCCACCACCAATCACATGACCGTTCTGCAGGTTCAGCACCAATGCAATGACCGGCAAGTGACCTTGCAGGTACTGCTGCTGATCGACAGCGAAGTTGATGGTGCCGGCCTCGATTGAGTTGAGCACCTCTTCGCCGAGGTCGAACGTTGCCAGCATTGCGGAGCTACCGGCCTCAGCAATGGCATCGCGGGCCCGGATCGACACGTCGGGGTTCAGCGTGATGACGGCATCGACGCTCCCGTCGCTGACCTCTGTCTTCAGCGTCTCAAACGCTGCGTCGAGGTTGGCGATGTCGATCTGGAGCCGCTTGACGGTTGCGCCGGCTGCGCCGGCCTCTACACCGTCACAACGAGCCTGCAAAGCGGCGTTGTTGGCTTCGTGCACGGGGCACAGAATGTTGGTTGCACCTGCTTCGACCAGACGCTGTCCGGCACCCTGGCCGGCGATGAACTCATCTTGGCCGGCGTGGCCGATGGCTGCCGTCGTGGCAAACACATCAGAGCCGGAGTTGATGGTCACAACCGGAATCCCGGCGTCGGCGGCGCGCTGGATGGCGTCCCGCAACGCATCGACGTTTGGCAGCGTGAGGATGATTCCGTCAACGCCATTGGCAATCGACGTATCAACCAGAGCTGCCTGCTTGGTGATGTCGGGATCTCCGATCATGTTGCAGGAAACGCCGTAGGAGGCGCATGCATCGTCGAAGCCCTTCTTCATGACGCCCCAGAACGTTCCGGATGCATCCTTGTCGTGGAACAGCAGGTCGATCTTCAGATCGGACTGGCTGACCTGTTCGGCTGCGGTGGTGCCGCTGCCTTCGGCCGCCGTTGTCGTAGCGGCGTCATCGTCGCCTCCACATGCTGCCGCAATCAGTGCGAAAGAAAGCAGCAACGCTGCCAGTGCCCTTCGCTTCATATATAGCCCTCCTCCAGTGCGTAACTGTGTGTCACCCGTGCGACACCCTTTTTCGTTGAGATCCGGCGGTCCGGAACCTCGCTATCCCCGCAAGACGGGGAAATCTCTCATAGGTCGGCTGCGATCTTCATTAGGTACTCAAAGCTCTTGATTGCGTCGGCTTTGGGGCCGGCGCCTTCTTCTGGTTCCGCTGCAAGGGATGCGTCTTGCTCCAGCACGTACCACCCGTCGAAGCCGGATGCCTCAAGGCGGTGAATAACCCCTGCAATGTCCACATCGCCTTGTCCGAGTGGTTGGAACATCCCGTCGATTACGGCCTGTTTGAAGCCGACTTCGCCGGATCGGACCTTGCCGGCAAGTCCGTCGTCAACATCCTTCAAATGTACGTGACGGACTCGGCCTTTGGCCGTTTCAGTGATCTCTGCGGGGTCGGCGCCTGCGACGAAGAGATGACCTGTGTCAACGCACAGATCGACATCACATGACTCGAGAAGCCGTTCCACGTGGTGTTGGCGCTCGATTGCCATCCCCCAGTGTGGGTGCAGTGCGGTCACCAGACCGTTGTTGCCGGCGATATCGCGGAGGCGCTTCAGGTTCCCGAGGAAGGCAGTCCAGTCCTCGTCGTCCATCTCTACTGAGGTGTCGTAGCCGTCCAGATGCGATGAGGGTCCGAGCACCATGACCTCAGAGCCGGTTCGTGCCAACTGGTTGGAGGCTCGATCTACATATTCCAAGACGGTCTCGATCCGATCCGGTCGATACAACACTGCGGGGACGAAACCTCCGACGATTTTTAGGTTGTAGCCGCCCAGATAGTCGGCCAACTCATCCGGATCGAGTGGGAGGTATCCGTCGGGGCCGAGTTCGGTGGCAGAGAGGCCGACGTCAACCATCTCCTCCATCACCCTGTCCCGTTGCATCAGGTGTCCCCACCCTGGTGAACCATCAACACCCCACGTAATCGGGGCACCGGCGACTCTGGTGAGCAGGTTGCTCATGAGAACTCCTCAATTAGTACAGGTCGATTCGTCTCACGTGATCGGCGGCAGGCCTCTGCGACCACTTGGGCGGCACAGGCGTCGTCGACTGTGCAAGGACTTGGCCCATTGTTGGCAACGGTGTTGACGAACGCCTCCATCTCTGCCGTGTATGCGGCACCGAAACGTTCTAGCCAGCCAACCGTCACAGGATCTCGGGGAAGGTCGAGCCCAGCGTCGAGGGTGCGGATGGGGGTGTGGGGATCGAGTCCGATCGCCACGCTGTCGGCGGTCCCGAAGACTTCCATGCGCACGTCGTAGCCGTGCGGATCGGTGCGGACCCCCGTGATGACGGCGAGCGTTCCGCCATCGAGCTTTGCGGTCACCACCGCGGTTGATATGTCTTCGAACTCGCCAAAGACGGGAAGACCGTGGGTGGAGCCCGTTGCGGTGACTTCGAGGACTTCCTGCCCGGTCACAAAGCGGAGGATGTCGAACTCGTGGATAAGCATGTCGGGGAAGATGCCACCGGAGACCGCTATGTACTCGGCAGGTGGCGGCTCGAAGTCGTGGGTCTGCGCCTGTACCAGCATCACATCGCCGAGGGCACCCTGGGCGATCAGCTCGTGGGCGGTGCGGTAGCCGACATCGAAGCGTCTCATGAAACCCATCTGGACCATGATGCCGCTGGCGTTCACTGCGGTCGCTGCACTATCCATCGAACCCAGATCCTTGGAAATGGGCTTCTCGCAGAATGTGGGCAGGCCGGCCGCAGCGGTGTCGATCAAGTAGGGAGCGTGGGTCTCAGTCGAGCTGGCGATCACGATCGCATCGACCGTGGAGAAGAGCTCGGCGGGGTCTTCAACGTGACTGGCGTTGAGCTTCGAAGAGAGCGCGATAGCGCGGTCGGTATCGGTATCGGCGACAACTATCTCTTCGACTGTTTCAAGGCGATTGAGGACCTCGGCGTGCAGCGTGCCGATACGTCCTGCGCCTATCAAACCGATTCGCAAAGAAGCCCTCCCCAGGTTCTGAGCTTTGCGTCCTGAGTTCCACACAGAATCATGTGGAACGTTCCAACACCTGAACCGTATACTGCGAGTGAATCCGATGTCAAGCGGTTCTGCAAGGAACTGCGTCTCGATCAAGGCTTGGAGGGGTCATGAGATTGCTCGTCACCGGTGGGACCGGTTTTGTTGGCAGCAACATCGTCAAGGTTGCGATTGAGCGGCATCAGGCTTCGGTGGTCACGACGTCGCACTCCTGGCGGGGTGACGGCTCAGAGCCGTTCTCTGTAGTCCCCGTCGACATGACTAATCCAGTAGCGCTGCGTGCTGCCGTGATCGATAGCAGGCCGGATGCGATCGTTCACAGTGCAATCCTCAACGACTTCGTACGCATGTATGCGGATCGTTCGCTCGCTTGGCAGAGTTACGTCGAGTCGACGGAGACGCTTGTCGCCGCGGCGAATGAAGTTGGGGCCAAGATGGTTCTGATTTCTACCGACTGGGTCTTCGACGGTGCGCAGCCGGCGGCCACCGAGAAGACACCTCCCAACCCGATCAACCTCTATGGCGTCCTCAAGGTTGTCGGTGAAACGATCGTCACCAGCACTGCGAACGATGGCGCGGTTGCCCGCGTTGCAGGAGTGAACGGGACCCACTGGTTGCGTGACGACTACGTCGCAGCGCAGAACCCAGGTCTTGGCCACTTCATTGGTGCCGTCGTCAACGGTCTCCGGACGGGTCAGCCGTTTGCCGTCTGGGAAGGCCCGCTCAACATGGTTGGGACTCCGGCGCTCGCCAGCGAGAGCGCCGAGATGGTCATGCGGATCATCGAGAAGGACCGACGAGGCATATTTCATTGCACCAGCGGGGCGACCGTCGACCGGATGGGTCTGGCGTTGGCCACCGCGGCTGCGTTTGATCTAGACGCGGAGTTGCTCACCGTCGGACCAGGGGACTTCAGCGGCACCGGCCCCGCCCCAATCCCGGTCGACACCAGCCTCGATGCGACATACACCAGTGACGCACTTGACTACGAGCTCCCCGACCTGGATCGGTTGCTTGCCACGTTCCGCCATGAAGTCGACCATGCTGAACTTCTTCCGGTGTGAGTGCGGACGTGTACTGCGCGCTGCCTGCGGAGGCCAAGCTCGGAGAGTCTCCCGTGTGGAGTGTCGACCAACAGGTCCTCTACTGGGTAGACATCGATGGTTGCGTGGTGCATGAGTTTGATCCCGGCACGGGGACCGACCGTGGCTGGCTGATCCCAGGACGACCAACTGCTCTCGCGCTGACCGCCGAGCCGTCTCATCTTCTGGTTGCGGTCGAGACCGGGTTGGGTTGGCTTGATCTTGGGTCGGGGGACTTCAGTGCATGGAGGCCCCTCGAGGAAGCTCGCGAGGGGATTCGGCTGAACGACGGCAGATGTGATCCCGCGGGCCGCTTCTGGGTCGGTGGGATGTTCGTACCAACGTCGGCGGGGCGGTTCGAAGCTCGACTGCATCGTGTCGAAGGTGATGGCACATTTGAGACGACACGGCAAGAGGTCGGTTGTTCCAATGGTCTGGCGTTCTCGCCAGACGGCGATGTCATGTATTGGGCCGACACACTCCACTCCACCGTTTGGGCATATGACTATGACGTTGCAACCGGTCGTCAGTACAACGAGCGAGTGTTTCTTGACTTTGGTCCGCTGCCGGGTCGCCCCGACGGCGCCTGTGTTGACGAAACCGGTTGCTACTGGATCGCCTGTGTCGGCGGATCGGCGGTTCTACGAGTCACTCCACAGGGTGTGGTGGATCGCCAGATCGATCTTCCGGTGCTGCGTCCCACGATGCCGGCATTTGGAGGGCCCAATCTCGAGACTCTCTTCGTAACGACAATCGGGCGGCGCGCTGCGTCAGAGTCTGACCTGGGGAATCCGGGAGGCCTCTACGTGATCGATGCCGGCGTTGGCGGGCTTCCGGAACCGCAGTTTGCCGGGCGACCGTCGCTTGGCTGAGTCGGCACCGAGAAACATGTGGAACGTTCCAATAGCGGCCGGTATAGTCGGACTGAGCGAGCACCGTGGAGGGAACCCGTTGTCTGGATCGAAGCCAAACGTATGGTTCGAGCGAGAGATCCTTCTAGATCTTGTTGAGTCCGTCGCTGCGGCGGCAACCATTCTTGGACCGGCGAGCGCAACCCCTGACGATCCCTACAGAACCTTGTCCTCCGCAGAGGGAATCGTCGCATCGGTCCATCGGTACGACGCCGCGGTGATGGACCTGGCTCCCGGCTTGAAGGTGATTTCTCGCACCGGTATTGGTTACGACAAGGTCGACGTGGCTGCGGCGACTGCTCGAGGTATAGCGGTATGCAACGCACCCGATGGTCCAACTATCTCGACCGCCGAGCATGCAGCAACCCTGATGATGATGGTCGCCAAGAACGTCAAGCGGTCGGAAGCCGAGCTTCGCGGCGGGGGAACAGATTTCTACGCCCGCCACACCGGGATCGAGTTGGAGGGTCGGACCCTCGGTCTTGTCGGGTTGGGGAGGATTGCCCGTCGCGTCGCCCTGATTGCGGCCGGGCTGGGGATGCGTGTGACCGCGTTCGATCCCTACCTCGACGATGCCGCGTTTGGCCCAGATGTCGTAAGACGGGTCACCATCGAAGACCTCGTGGCGGACGCCGATGTCGTTTCGCTTCACATCCCCCTCACTAACGACAACGCTGGCTTTTTCGGGGTCGAACTGATTGGCGCCATGAAGCCAGGGTCCATCCTCATCAATACTGCGCGCGGTGGGCTGATTGATCACGATGCCCTCGAGGCAGCTCTGAACTCGGGCCACCTCTTTGGTGCCGGTCTCGACGTAACCGATCCCGAGCCGCTACCACCGGAGGATCCGTTGCTGGCCCGCAACGACGTCGTTATCACTCCGCATGTGGCCGCAGGGACGGCGGGGGCAAAGCGGCGAATCTTCAAAGGAGCATTCGATCAAGTCATACAGGTGTTGGCCGGCCAACGACCACCAAATCTCGTCAATCCCGAGATCTGGTCCGGCCGGCCGGTTGAGATAGGAGACTCACGGTGAGCGAATCGATAGGTATTGGAGTCATCGGCTTTGGCTGGATGGGGCAAGCGCATTCCCGGGCCTACCGGAACATTCCCGTCTATTACCCGGAGACCGGGATACGACCGCGGCTGGTTGCGATCGCCGATACGGTGCCCGAGCGGGTGGAGTTGGCGACGGACAATTTTGGCTTTGAGACCGGAACGAGCGACTGGCGGGAGTTGTTGGAACGAGACGACATCGACGTCATCGATATCACAGCTCCCAACGCACTTCACGAAGAGCTGGCAGTTGCTGCGGCCAAGGCAGGCAAACACATCTTCTGCGAGAAGCCGGTCGGGATCGAGCCGCGGGCAACGGCTGCGATTGAGCAAGCCGCACGTCAAGCCGGGGCGATCACGGGTTGCGGCTTCAACTATCGCTGGGCACCGATGGTTCAGTACACCAAGCAGCTCATCGCTGAAGGCCGCTTTGGCGACCTGACCCACTATCGCGGCAGGTTCTTCTCGATGTACGGTCGGGATCGTCTTGGTCTGTTGTCGTGGAGGTTCAAGCAGGACGAGGCAGGCTACGGCGTGCTGTCGGACATCATGTCGCACACCATCGACATGGCCCTGTACCTGTGTGGACCGATCACCCGGGTGGTTTCGGTAAAGGAGATCTTTGTCAAAGAGCGTCCCCTGCCAACACCCGGCTCGGGAACGCACTACGACCGGGGCAAGCCCGGTGACCCCACCGGCCAGGTCACAAACGAGGACTATGTGGGGGCACTTGTCGAGTTCGCCAATGGGGTGCGGGGCACGCTCGAGGTGGATCGTTCGATATTTGGGCCGCAGAGTTCGATGGCATACGAGATGAACGGGGAAAGGGGAGCTGCCTCGTGGGATCACGAGAAGCTCAACCAACTCCAGCTGTATTTGCCAGAGGAGCAGCCAACCGATGGGTTTGTCGAGGTATTGGCGGGTGACACCTACCCCCACCAGGGCAACATCGTCCCCGGTGGCGGCAACTCCATTGGCTACGAGGACCTGAAGATCATCGAAGCCCTGGAGTTCCTCAAGGCTGTGGCCGCAGGTCGACCCAACCACCCCAGCTTTGGCGATGCGCTGGCCGTTGCCTCGGTTGCCGATGCCATGACTCGTTCGTGGGAATCTGAGAAGTGGGAGAACGTGGTCAGTCTCCGTATCGACTGACCGGAGGAGCGAACCGATGTTGGTAGAGAACTCAACCAAACGAAAGCTGGCGGAGGGCCAGGCCGTCTACGGGACCTTCTTCCGGCAGCCACTGCCAACCCTCGCAGAGTTTGTGGCGATGCAGGGATGGGACTTCCTCGTCTTTGACGGGGAGCACGGCTCTCTCGAGGCGGGCGATATTGAGGGCTTGGCCCGTGCATGCGAGTTGCACGATGTGACACCGATGGCCCGAGTGACCACCAATACCCCGCCGGTCATCCTGCGCTTTCTTGATGCGGGCGTGCATGGCGTGCAAGTGCCGTGGGTCAACACTGTTGCGGAAGCCGAAGCAGTAGTGGCGTCCGCCAAATATCCCCCCCTTGGTCACCGTGGTCTGGCAGGGAGCCGGCAGGGCGGCTGGGGCAATACGGAGCCGCTTGCCGACTTCACGACACGAGCGAATTGCGAGACGCTAGTGATAGTCCAGATTGAAACGGCAGAGGCCGCCGCCGCCGTCGCGGAGTTCACCGCGGTCGACGGTGTCGATGTGTTGTTCATCGGTCCCACGGACCTGTCCGCCTCTTTGGGGCACCCCGGTAATCCCGGTCATCCCGAGGTGCAAGAAGTGATGGACCAAGTGGCGAAAGCGGTAGTCGCATCGGACAAGACGCTCGGCATCTTTGCCGGTACCGCGGCGTTCGCAACGGAGTGGTACGACAAGGGTGCCCGATACTTCGCCGCAGGTTTTGAGGGAATCGTGAAACAAGGAACGCAGTCATATCTATCAGCGGTCAAGGGAGCATAAAGATGGAGACAATCCGGCTGACAACAGCGCAGGCAATCGTGAAGTGGCTGCTGGCGCAGCGCACGGTGGTTGACGGTGAGGAAGTAGGCGTATTCGCCGGAGCTTTTGGCATCTTTGGTCATGGCAATGTCACATGTCTTGCCGAGGCATTGCAGCCGGTTCAAGACGAACTCCCGACATGGCGCGGTCACAACGAGCAGTCGATGGCGCTGGCCGCGGTTGCCTACGGGAAGGCGATGCGAGGCCGGCGGATCATGATCGCCACTTCCTCGATCGGTCCAGGCAGCACCAACATGGTCACCGCGGCTGCCGTTGCCCACGCCAACCGGATACCACTGCTCTTGTTCTCGGGCGACACCTTCCAGCATCGGATTGTGGATCCGGTGCTGCAGCAGGTCGAGAACTTTGGCGATCCGACCATCACTGCGGCCGACACCTTCAAGCCTGTGACGCGCTACTGGGATCGCATCAGCCGCCCCGAGCAGATCATCCAGTCGTTGCCACAAGCACTGGCGGTCATGCTTGACCCAGCCAGCAGAGGCCCGGCCTTTTTTGCGCTCCCGCAGGACATCCAGGCCGAGGCGTACGACTATCCAGCTCGATTCTTCGAGCCAAAGGTGCACTACATCCGTCGCCCCGGTCCCGACCCGCGTGACATCGCCGCGGCTGCCAAGATGCTGGTCGAAGCGAAGAAACCAATGATCATCGCCGGCGGCGGCGTTCACTATTCAGGCGCGGTCGCCGAGTTGACTGACTTTGCCGAGCGACGTGGCATCCCTGTGGTCGAGACCGTTGCCGGCAAGGCAGCGTTGTTGCACGACCATCCCAACTATGCGGGTCCGATCGGGACTACCGGGTCTGAGGCTGCCAACGCGGTGGCTGAGGACGCCGATCTCGTCCTGGCGATCGGGACTCGACTCCAGGACTTCACCACGGGTTCATGGTCGGTGTTCAAGAACCCTGACGCACGGTTCGTTGCGATCAACACCGCGGGGTGGGACGCCCACAAACAGATGGCACAGCCGGTTGTCGCCGACGCCAAGGTTGCAATCGAAGCGATCGACGCCGCAATTGGCGACTACGCGGCGCCTGCGGAGCGTCTTGCCTTTGCCCAGAGTCAGATCGCCGCATGGCACGGCTACCTCGATTCGTGGAAGGAAAGAGAGCAAGACGGCGCCCCTGCCTATGCCCAGGTCATCCAGGTTATCAACGAGATCTGTGACGACGATGACTACTGCCTGTCGGCGGCGGGTGGCCTTCCGGGTGAACTCACCATGGGGTGGCGGTCAAAGTCGATTGGCTCTTTCGACTCTGAGTACGGCTATTCGACAATGGGGTACGAGATCGCAGGAGCCTGGGGAGCCAAGATGGCGCGCGGTGAGGGCGATGTCATCTGTTGGGTGGGCGATGGCTCCTACCTGATGATGAACTCGGACATCTACTCGACAGTTATGACCGGCAAGAAGGTCATCTTCATGGTCTGTGACAACGGCGGCTTTGCCGTGATCAACCGGCTCCAGGTCAACACCGGTGGCGCCGAGTTCAACAATCTCTTGCGCACAGCTCGTCATGAACGCTACTTCCATGTCGACTTCGTCAAGCACGCCGAATCGATGGGTGCGCTTGTGGAGAAGGTGGAGCGACTCGAAGACTTGCCCGCTGCCTGGGCGCGGGCGAAGGCGGCCGACCGCAGTTATGCGATTGTGGTCGACATTGACGAGTACACCTGGACCGAGGGCGGTGCTTGGTGGGAGGTCGGGATTCCCGAGGTGAGTGACCGCGAGCTGGTCAGGGTGGCCCGGGCAGAGTTGGACGCTGAGAAGAAGCATCAACGAGTCGGGATCTAGGTAGTGGCCCATCGTCCAATTGCCTGCCCGTTCCCTCCGGCCATCGGTGCCCCTGGCTACGGCTTTGTCCTTGACGCATTTCATTCAATGCGCCTTCGTCCTCAGGCTGTGCCAGATGACGCCGAGTGCCTCGGAGATACCATGACACCAATCGAACGAAGGGCCACCTGTGCGTGAACTCGAAGGGAAGGTAGCCCTGCTCACCGGGGCTGGATCGCTGATCGGTGCTGCCATCGGTCGCAAGCTCGTGGAGGCGGGTGCCAAGGTTGTGATGGGCGGCCGCAACGAGACCTACGGTGCCGAGGTGTCCCAACCGTTGGGAGATGCGGCGGTGTTTGTTCGCACTGACATCAACGTCGACGATGACCTCGACAACATGGTCGCGGTCGCTGTCGAAGGGTTTGGCGGTATCGACATCGTCGTCTCGGCGGCGGCAATCTTCGAGTGCGGCATGCTGGAAACGACGCGCGAGCAATGGCGACGAGCCTTCGACACCAATGTCATCAGTGGTGCGATGTTGATCGAGAAAGCTGTCCCGCACATGAAACAGCGCGGGGGCGGCTCGGTGGTCATCATCGGCTCGATATCGGGCAAACAGTCGCAGCCGAACCGCATCGTCTACCCAACCACCAAGTCGGCTCTACTCGGTCTCACGCGAAACATGTCGCAGGCGCTTGCCCCTCACAACATCCGGGTCAACCATTTGTCGTTGGGTTGGGTGTGGAGCCGCAACATCGAGAAGAGATACGGGACCAGGGAGCGCGCCGATGAGTTTGCGGCCGAGTTCCATATGCTGGGCCGGATGGCTGATCCAGACGAGACTGCGGATCCTGTGGTGTTTCTGTGTTCGGACCGAGCCTCCTTCATCACCGGCGCCGACGTTGCGGTCGATGGCGGCTACGACGCCATGGGACCGGAAGCGCTTGGCCAGGCCTATCAGAAGGTGCCGGTTCTGGAAGGCTTCCCTAACACGCCGAATACGAAGTAGGACTCAGCGCCGCTCGGGTCTCTGTACTACGAGTTGTCCGTAGCGGCCTCGCTACTGTGGAGATGGCATGAAGTTGCCTCTCAGATCGTTTGTCGATCCTCGTCATACAGCAGCATTCATTGCGCTTGCGCTACTTGTCGGCTTCCTGGCCGGGGTCGCGGGAGCCGGTCTGATCGCCGCGATCGACGGCTTGACCAGCGCGATCTCATGGCTAGAGGACCAACTGCGGTTCGGTCGTTGGTTGCCTCTTCTAACCGTCCCGCTCGGGCTGGGTATCGCATGGCTGATCGGTCGTCGCTTCCCAGAGGTGAAGGGGAGCGGTGTACCGGAAACGACTGCCGGCTTGGCTGTACGTGCCGGCTACGTTCCCACGCGGTCGATCTTCTGGAAGACGGCGGCAACCGCCGCGACTCTCGGCGGTGGAGGATCGGCAGGGCGAGAAGGGCCGACAGTGATGATCGGTGCTGCGATCGGTTCTTCGATCGGGCGCCACTCCGGACTCGGTGAAGATCAGATCCGGTCGCTCGTCGCAGCCGGTGCCGGCGCCGGGATTGGCGCCACCTTCAATGCGCCCATTGCCGGGATGCTGTTTGCGATGGAAGTCATTCTGGGCAACTTTGCGATTCGCCATCTCAACGCTGTTGTCATCGCATCAGTGACTGCTGCGGTCACAACCAAGACTCTGGTCGGCCAGGAGCAGATACTCTCGGCCGAGTCGCACACCATCGGCTCTCCAACCGAGCTGCTGCTCTATGCAGGGCTGGGGGTTCTTGCCGCCCTGGTTGGTGTTTTGTTCCTCAGGACGTTCGATACCGTCCACTCCAAGATTGATCTCTTCGTTGCCCGTCCCTGGCTCAGGCCCATTGTTCTGGGTGGGCCCGTTGCCATCCTCATCGCGATCGAGCCTCGGTTGTTCGGCACCGGTCAGTCGTTTATCCAGGGCCTGGTTGACGGCAGCACCCTCGAAACCGCGTGGTGGGTTCTGTTGGTCCTGGCGGGCCTCAAGGTCCTGGCTACGGCCGGCACCTTGGGCTCCGACGGATCAGGAGGGCACTTCATGCCGGCGCTCTTCATCGGGTCGACGTTGGGAGCGGGGGTCGCCGCGTTGCTTGCGCCGGTTTGGGAGATATCAACCATCGACACCGGCGCCTTCGCCGTCGTTGGAATGGCGGCTACCTTCGCCGCGGTCGCCCGCGCCCCACTGACATCCATCCTGATCGTCTTCGAGCTGACTGGTGACTACGGGCTTGTCCTCCCACTCATGCTGGCCACATCACTGGCCACGTTGATCGCGGACAGGCTGCATCGTGAGACCGTCTACACGATCCCGCTTGTCAGCCGTGGTATTCGTCTTCTCCGCACCAGCGATATCGATCTGCTCGACACTGTGAGGGTTGTCCAGGTGATGTCACCCTGGAGCGAGGTTGTGCGGCCGGGGGATTCAACGCGTGAGGTACAGGACCAGCTCGATGTCCATCGACATCACGGGCTTCCGGTCGTTGACGAGGATGAGCAGCTGGTCGGGATCATCACTTTGACCGATGTGGCGCGGACCGGGGGACCGGGGGACGAGGTGACCGCCGCAGTAGCTATGACCCCGAACCCTGTCACCGTTACGGAATCGACGCCGGTGTCGCGCGCCATGGAGCGAATGGCCAGCCTCGGTGTCGGTCGTCTCCCCGTGGTTGCGGATGAAGCGCCCACGAAACTGGTGGGGATGTTCCGGCGCGAAACTGCGGTGAAGGCTTATCACTTTGCGCTCACCGAAGCCACAGAACACGAGCTCGCCCGAAAACGACAACGGCTCTGGACGAGACCGGATGCTGAGTTCTTCGAGTTTCATATACCGGGTGGCTCCAAGGCGGACGGCGCACCTCTGAAGGACGTGCAATGGCCGCAAGGCTGCACATTGGTGGCGATCCGGCGCGGACATGCAGTCCTGGTGCCCGATGGCACGACCGTTCTTGAAGCCGGTGACATCATCACTGGATTCGGAGCCGCGGATGCCAGGGATCGGGTGATGGAACGGTTGCGAGCGCCGATGGAAGTTGTGGGCGAGGGCGAAGACGAATCCGGCTAGTCCGCATGGCGATCCGTCCACGAACCAGATCCGCCCTGCAACATTCTGTTGGAACGTTCCAACTCGTAGGGATATACTGCAACCGAGGCGATGGGAATCCATTGACCTTCGGGAGGGTCCTTCATGAGCCAGAACGAACTTGATACGACAACCTACATTTCCGAGCTGATGGATCGCGCCCGGAAGGCGCAGAAAGTAGCGGAAGGGTTCTCGCAAGAGAAAGTGGACGAGCTCGCCGCCGCAATCACCTGGGAAATCGCTGCAAACGATGAGCTTCTTTGCGAAATCGCTGAGTTCTCATTCGAAGAATGCCAGTTGGGTGATGTCGCTTCCAAGATCGCCAAGGTCGCCGGCAAATGTCGGGGAATCCTGTATGACGTCAAGAATGCCAAGAGCGTCGGGGTAGTCGAGGAGATGCCGGAACGCGGGCTTGTGCGTATTGCCAAGCCTGTTGGCGTGATCGGCTCGCTGGTGCCAAGCACCCAGGGAGAGTTCCATCCGCTGACTCAGGCCATCTTTGTGGTCAAAGCCAGGGATGCGGTCATCTTCTCCCCGCATCCCCGGAGCAAGCTCACAACGCTGAAGGTGACGAACCTCCTTCGGGCCGTAATGAAGAAGTATGGCGCTCCAGAGGACCTTTTCATCACGATCGAGGATCCCTCAATTCCCAAGACCAACGAGCTCATGAAGCAATGTGATCTGGTGATCGCCACGGGTGGTCAGCCCATGGTTCGGGCGGCGCACAGCTCGGGAACGCCAGCCTTCGGTGTCGGAGCGGGCAACGCAATCATCATCATCGACAAGACCGCCGACCTCGCCGACGCAGCAACCAAGATCAAAGCCAGCAAGACATTCGACCTCGCCGCGGGGTGTTCCTGTGACAACGCTGTCGTGATCGACGAGTCGGTATACGCCGAGATGCTGGCTGAGTTCCGCAAGGTCGGTGCGCATCTGCTCAATGCGGATGAGAAGGAGAAGCTGAAGAAGGCGATCTGGCCCGAATGGCCCGCCAACCACATCATCAGCAGGCATGTCGTGGCGTCACCGGTGAGCAATCTCGCCGAGCTGGCCGGTCTTGATGTCCCTGAGGGAACCAGCTTCCTGCTGGTGGAAGAGGACGAAACCGGGGAAGCATCGCCATTCAGCGGTGAGAAGATGAGTCTCGTGACCGCCGTCTACAAGAGCAGCAGCATCGACGACGCAATCCGCATCACCAATGAGAACCATGCGTACTCAGGCCACGGACATTCATGCGGCATCTTCTCGGCGACACCCGAGAACGTAGAGAAGCTGGCGCTGGGAACCTATACGACTCGCGTCGTTGTAAACCAGCCGCAGGCCGCAACCAATGGCGGCAGCTGGGTCAGCGGAATGCCATTCACCCATTCTCTGGGCTGCGGGACGTGGGGTGGCAATGGCATATCGGAGAACATTGCACTCAAGCATTACCTGAACAACACCTGGGTCATCCGTGAGATCCCCAGCTTCCAACCAACCGACGAGGAGCTGTTCTCCGGCTTCACGCCTCGTGCGTGATTCAGACCGAAATCCGGACACGATATTGACCGATACCTGGGAGAGGGCAGTCTGAAGAACCGCATCTCGACAGCCGAGGAGGCGGCCGCCTCTATCCGTGACGGCATGACCGTTGCCATGAGCGGATATGCGATGGCGGGCTATCCCAAAGCTGTCGTCGAAACTCTTGTGCAACGCAAGCAGAGCGGTGACGCCCTGTCGTTCGAGCTGATCACCGGCGCCAATGTGCCATGGCTGGATGAAACGCTCGGAGCGGAGAAGCTAGTGACCCGGCGAGCCCCCATGGTGGCCAGCCGCACCCTCGCCGCCCAAGCCAACAACGGCTCTCTGAGTTACGTCGAGCAGCAGATGAGCAAGATGCCGCGGCTGCTCAGAAGCAACAGCTTCGGAGAGATCGATGTTGCACTGGTCGAGGCACTCGGATTCGACGATGACGGGGATCTAATACCCACCAGCTCCGTCGGCATGACCCACTATCTGATGGCCGCCGCGGATGAAATCATTGTCGAGATCAACACCGCCCAGCCGGATGTGCTGCGGAGTCTGCATGACATCCACATCCCAGTGGCAGCACCCGATGCGCAGCCGATCCCGCTGGTCCGCACCAATCAGCGAATCGGCTTGTCGGGTATCCCGGTTGACCGGAAGAAGATCCGGCACATCGTCGAGACCGACATCCCGGAGCGAATGGGGCCGCAGCCATCGGGCACCGCGGTGACGAGGAACATCGCCGACCATCTGTTCAATTTTCTCGAGTTGGAAGTCCAGAAGACCGGGCACCTTCCGCCGATTCAGACGGGTTTCGGCGCTATCGCCGATTCTGTTGCCGATGCGTTTCAGCAAGCCAGCTTCCGTGATCTCCAGTTCTTCTGCGGAGGCATAACCGAGCCTGTGTTGGAGCTCCTTGCTGCCGGCAAGGCGACAGCCCTATCAGCCGGTGGGTTGGGGATGAGCGAGCGGGTGGAGCAGATTCTGAACGACACTCCGAATCTGCGCGACCACCTGGTGCTCCGCAACGGTGACATCACCAACAGTGCCGAAGTGATCGGACGGTTGGGGCTGGTTGCGCTGAATACCGGCATTGAGATCGACATCTACGGCAATGTGAACTCGAGCCATATCGCAGGGAGCCGGGTTGTCAACGGCATTGGGGGCGGAGCGAGTTTTGCCCAGAACGCCGGCCTGTCGGTGATCTTGATACCGTCGACGGCCAAGGGCGGGGCAATCTCCAACGTCGTTCCCATGGTGTCCCACCAGGACATCTCTGAACACGACGTCGATGTTGTCGTAACCGAGCACGGCATCGCCGATCTACGCGGGCTCGATGACGGAGAACGCGCTGACGCCATCGTCACACACTGCGCATCCGAGGCCTATCGAGGGCAATTGACGACCTACCTGCAGACCGCACGTGAGCAATGCGGCGGACACCATCCCCAGCTGCCCGAAGCGGCGTTTGGCTGGTACCGGCGGCTCAAAGAGGAAGGGACCATGCTGGAGGAGGGATCATGAAGAAGATCGAGCTCTACGAAGTCGGACCACGCGACGGTTTTCAGATGGTGGATGAATACATCCCGTTGGAGACGAAGGCCCGCATCGTCGAAGGGCTGCTGGATGCCGGATTGAGACATCTGCAGATAACGTCCTTTGTGAGTCCCAAAGCAATCCCCCAAATGAGAGATGCTGGGGATTTGGCGGCGAAGGTAGTCAGCAAGTATCCGGATGCGGATCTCTTTGCGCTGGTCCCGAATCTGCGTGGTGCCGAGGCGGCGTGGGAGTCCGGTCTTCGCGCAGTGTCCTATGTGGTGTCGTTGAGCGAGAGTCACAACCGGGCAAACATCAAGAGGACGCATGAGGAGTCCTTTGCCGGTCTGCAGGCGATTCTGGAGTCCTATCCAGAGATGGATGTCTGTCTGGATCTGTCCACCACGTTCGGTTGCCCGTTTGAGGGGATGAAGAGCGAAGATGAGGTTGTTCCCTTCCTCAAGCCCTATGTCGACAGCGGAATACGCACCGTCAATCTCTGCGACACCATCGGCATCGCCAACCCGGCTCAGGTTCGCCGAATCATCGAGGCCGTCAGGGCCGCATACCCGGTGCTGGATCTGCAGGTTCACATTCACGACACCCGCAACATGGGAATGGTCAACACGCTGGCCGCCATCGAGCTCGGCGTCGACAAGGTGCAGTCAACCTTGGGCGGTCTGGGGGGCTGTCCCTTTGCGCCGGGGGCATCCGGGAACCTGGCTACGGAAGACCTGGCGTTCATGCTGTCAGAAATGGGATACGAACTTGGCGTCGATATCCCAAAGATGATCAAACTCGCCAAATACCAAGCCTCAGCAATACCTACGGGACAGTTCAGCGGGCATCAATTCAGAATCCCCGACACCAACTAGCACATCACCACGGAGAGACGCATATGGCAAACAAAAAAACGGTTGATCTCGTCGAGGAGAAGGCTGCTCTGATGCGCCGGGATGTCATCGAAATGGGCTACGCCGCAGGAGGCCGCGGCGCCCACTTCGGACCGGCTTTGTCAAGTATCGAAATCGTGGCGGGCTTGTTCTTTGGAATCATGAATCATGATCCCAAGAATCCGACGATGGCGGATCGGGACCGATTCGTCCAGAGCAAGGGCCACGCCTGCCTTGCCTACTACGCCGCACTGACGGAGACCGGCTACATCACAAGAGAACAGATGTACACCTTCAAGGGCGACAACAGTTTCCTCGCCGGCCATCCCACTAGGAACATGAAGTACGGCATCGAGGTGACTTCAGGAAGCCTTGGCAACGGCTTTGCCGTCGCTTGCGGGATGGCCAAGGCGGCGAAGATCAAGAGCGACGATCACAAGGTGTATTGCCTCGTTGGCGACGGGGAATGCAACGAGGGGATCATCTGGGAAGCGGCCATGAACGCCGCCAAGTATGAACTGGACAACCTCATCGCAATCGTCGACCGCAATGGTGTCCAGCTGGCCGGCACCACCAAAGACATCATGGATGTTGATATCGAGGCGCTGTGGAGAGCGGCGGGCTGGGATGTCGTTGTCGTTGAAGGTGGCAACGACGCTTCGAGTGTGCTCGAGGCTTTGCAGGGAATGAGAGATTCCAGCAGCGGGAAACCTCACGTGATCATTGCCAACACGACGAAGGGCAAAGGCATTTCGTTTATGGAAGGCAGCCTCGGCTGGCACGCCAGGCCTATGCCACAGGAATTCTATGAACAAGCTGTAGCGGAATTGGAGAACGCATGACCGCACGGGGAGTTGACATGAGGAAAGCACCGACAGACAGATTGCAGGAATGGTCCAAGAAAGGTCACCGGACCGTGCAGGGAGACACCCTGGTGATGCTGGCCGCCGACTACCCGGACATGGTGGTAATAAGCGCCGACCTCACCCCGACGGCACGGCTCACCGACTTCAGGGAAACCTATCCGGACAGGTTCTTTGATGTCGGTATCGCCGAACAGAATCTGATCGATTTCACGGTCGGGCTTGCTCTCGAAGGTCTTCGTCCCTTTGCCGTTGGCCTGGCGGGCATAGTGCCGATGCGTCCAGCCGAACAGATGCGTGCCGCCCTGGGCTATATGAATGCAAACGCGACGGTCATCGGCATCGAAGCTGGCGTACGGTTTGGGCCGCTGGGGAATACTCACTATGCCATGGACGACATCGCCGTAGTCAGGGCGATTCCGAATTTCACTGTTATCTGCCCGTCCGACCCGCTCTCAACCCACAAGGCGCTCTACGCTTGCGCCGAGCACGAGGGCCCCGTCTACGTCCGCCTCACCGGCGGTCCGGGGTATCCCGTGATGTATCCCGAGGACTTCGATTTCCAGATCGGCAGGGCCATCGAGTATCGCCCGGGTAGCGATGTTGCATTTGTATCGAGTGGATCTCTTCTCGCCGATGCGGTAGGCGCCGCCGACATTCTCGAGGGCAAAGGGATTTCGGCCCGGGTTGTCGACATGCATACCGTGAAACCGTTGGATACAGAGATGCTGGACAGGGTATTCGCCGAAAACAAGCTCGTCGTCACGGTTGAGGAGCACAGCTCGATCGGCGGCCTGGGTGGGGCGGTTGCGGAATACAAAGCCGGTTTCGCCGATGCTCCGAAACAGCTTATCGCCAGTCTGGGCGACAAGTTCCAGAAGCTCGGTGACCATACGTTCCTGATGAAGCTAAACGGGTTGACAGCCCCCGACCTGGCGGCTCTGGCGGAGGCGAACGTGTAGGCGAGATTTGAGAAGGAGGCCGCCCCGAGGGAGGGCCTCTTTGATTCACACACCCGCTCGGGTTTGCCGGCTATCTCTCGCCGAGGGGCGCTCGATAACGTCTTCGGTGGCGGGTGTTATGTGTGGCGGCATCACCGCCATCAACTTGCCGACTCGCCTTCGAGATCGAGGGTGCCGGGTGGCTACGCTCTGGATGTGAGATATGCGAGCCGCGTCGAGATGCTGAAAGCCTTCGGACCATTTGCCGAGGTGTTCGAAACGACAGGCGAGGATCCGAATCCGTACTTGAGCCTTCTGCGGCTCGAAGGCGATGTTTCGACGGCGACAGTGGATCGCATCCGGGCTGCGATTGAGTGCGAGGACAGTCATCGTGCGATTCTCGTGTTGCTGCAGGACGACAACTGGCGACCTCACCTTGTTGGCGCGGTCGCTATGGCGATCAGCCCTTCACCGAAGGCAATTACTGAGACTTGGAGAACGCTCGATGCGGGCAGTTGGGTGACGCCGCAAATGGCCGCAGCTCTGTCGCTCGTCGATAGCTCATTTCGAGAGAGGGCGATCGACCGTCTCAACAGGGGCTGTCCACTCCTCGATCTGCCAACGTTCAAGTTCAGATCGGTAATCGAACAACACAGCGCTCAGGGTCCAAGCGGCTCGAAGGCCCGCTCGGCCAAAGCAGCCGCCTCGCTCTTCGCACTCGTCGAATTCGACCAACCTGACGATCCTGCGATTGTTGCGCTTCGACGGGACTCAGACGTCCAAGATCTCATTCGGAGTGACACGTCCCGGGACGTGGTGTATGAGTGATACCGCGTCGGCCTTGCAGGTTCCTTTCTAGCCGATTGCTGGTTCGAGTGCTGGGGTCACCTCCTCGAGTTGGTCGGGTTCGATGAGTCGGATGCGGGTTTGGGCGAGTGATTCGAGGCTCATGTATCGGCGGGCGATGGCCCATTCGTCGTGTTGTTCGGCGAGTAGGGCGCCGATTAGCCGGATGATCGATGGTCGGGTGGGGAAGATGCCGACGACGTTGGTGCGACGCCGGATCTCCTTGTTGAGACGTTCTTGGGGATTGTTGGACCAGATCTGGCGCCAGTGGGCTTTCGGGAACCCGGTGAACGTCAGGATCTCTCCTCCCGCCTGGTCGAGATGATCCGCGGCGTCTGTGAGGCCCACGTCGTGGAGGTGGTCGACGATGCGGTGATGCTGCGCCCATACCGACTTCGGGTCGGGTTGGGCGAAGATGGTTCGCACCATCGTGGCGACCATCGATCCAGATGATTTCGGGACCTTCGTCAACAAGTTCCGCATGTAATGAGTCCGGCAGCGCTGCCACGACGCACCCGGCAACGTCGCCGCAACAGCATCGACCAGGCCGGTGTGGTCATCGGAGATCACCAACTGGACACCGGAGAGTCCCCGGGCCACCAGGGACCGGAAGAAGGCGAGCCAGCCGGCCCCGTCCTCAGCCGTGGCGAGGTCGACGCCGAGGATGTCACGGTTGCCGTCGGCGTTGACACCTGTCGCCAGCAGGCAGGCGATGTTGACGATGCGGCCACCCTCGCGGACCTTCATCGTCAACGCGTCGGCCCACACATAGGTATACGGGCCTTGGTCGAGTGGCCGGTTCCGGAAATCCGCAACCATGTCGTCGAGGGTCTTGGCCATCTCCGAGACCTGCGACTTGGACAGCGATGTGATCCCGAGCGTCTCCACAAGACCTTCGACCCTCCGGGTGGAGACACCCCGCACATAGGCTTCCGAAACGACCTGGATGAACGCCCGCTCCGACCGGGTCCTCGCATCCAGGAGCCAGTCCGGGAAATACGAACCAGTCCGTAGCTTCGGGATCTTCAGATCGATACTTCCCGTCCGAGTGTCCCACCGGCGGGACCGGTAGCCGTTGCGGCGATTGACCCGGTCCGGGGAACTCTCCCCGTAGGCAGCACCGCACACCACATCGGCTTCGGCTCCCATCAACTCTTCAGCAAAGCTGCGCACCATCTCACGCAGCAAGTCGTTGTCGTCGGTTTCGAGCTGCTTGCGCAGCCACACCAACGCGTCCATGCTCTTATTGATCACCGCGTTCTCCTCACGGTCGCTAACACATACCTGTGAGGCTGGCGCGGTGATCACCTATTGGGAAGCACCCTCACAACGGGGCCCCATACACCACGTCCGTGGACGTAACT
>JAAETI010000134.1 GCA_024228555.1 bacterium
GACAATTATGACGGGGACTTGACAGGTTCGATCGTGACGGATTCCTCAGCGGTGGACACTGCTGTCGTTGGTTCGTACACGGTGACTTACAACGTGTCTGACGCCAATGGGAATGCTGCGGCGCAGGTGACGCGGACCGTTGATGTCGTTGACACCACTCTGCCGGTGATCACGTTGGTTGGTGCGAATCCGCAGGTGATCGAGGTCGGGTCGGGATACTCCGAGCTTGGGGCGACGGCTGCCGACAATTATGACGGGGACTTGACAGGTTCGATCGTGACGGATTCCTCAGCGGTGGACACTGCTGTCGTTGGTTCGTACACGGTGACTTACAACGTGACTGACGCCAATGGGAATGCTGCGGTGCAGGTGACGCGGACCGTTGATGTCGTTGACACCACTCTGCCGGTGATCACGTTGGTTGGTGCGAATCCGCAGGTGATCGAGGTCGGGTCGGGATACTCTGAGCTTGGGGCGACGGCTGCCGACAACTACGACGGTGATATCACCGGATCAATCGTGGTGAACTCGACCGCCGTGAACACCAGCGTCGTCGCAAGCTATCTCGTTACCTACAACGTGTCTGACGCCAATGGGAATGCTGCGGTGCAGGTGACCCGCACGGTGGATGTTGTTGATACAACGGTGCCTGTGATCACGTTGGTTGGTGCGAATCCGCAGACCATTGAGGTCGGTTCGCCGTATGTTGAGTTGGGGGCCACCGCCACTGATAACTATGACGGTGACATCACGGGTTTGATTGTGATTGATGCCTCTGGGGTGAACACAGCCGTCGTTGGGTCGTATCTGGTGACTTATGACGTCACGGATTCCGAAGGCAACGCCGCCATCCAGGGTTCGCGGACTGTTGATGTCGTTGATACGACGGTGCCTGTGATCACGTTGGTTGGTGCGAATCCGCAGACCATTGAGGTCGGTTCGCCGTATGTTGAGTTGGGGGCCACCGCCACTGACAATTACGACGGTGACATCACCGGTTCGATTGTCATCAACGCGTCGGCGGTGAACACGGCTGCCGTTGGCTCATACATTGTCAACTATGTCGTTGTCGACGGTTCGGGAAACCCGGCCTTTGGCTTCCGGACTGTTGGTGTTGTTGATACCACTGCCCCAATCATCACCCTTGTCGGTGCGAATCCGCTGACGATTGAGGTCGGTTCGCCGTATGTTGAGTTGGGGGCGACGGCCACTGACAACTACGACGGTGATATCACCGGCTCGATCGTCATCGATTCCTCGGCGGTCGTGACGACCGTGGTAGCCAGCTACGTAGTCACCTACAACGTCGCCGACAGCGAGGGGAATGCAGCCACCCAGGTCAGCCGCACCGTGGATGTGGTCGACACGACGGCTCCGGTGATCACCCTGGTCGGCGCCAACCCGCAGGTCATAGAGGTGGGTTCTCCGTACGTCGAACTCGGGGCAACTGCGCTCGATGTCGGCGACGGCGACGTCACTGGGTGGATCGTGACAGACTCGTCCGCCGTCAACACATCCACCGTCGGCTCATACACAGTTACCTACAACGTCACCGACAGCCAGGGCAACGCCGCCACTCAGGTGACGCGGATTGTTGATGTTGTCGATACGACCGCTCCGGTGATCACGCTGATCGGGGCGACCCCGCAAGTATTGGAGGTCGTCACTGCGTATGTCGAGCTCGGCGCCACCGCAACAGACATTGGAGATGGCGATATCTCCGGCTCGATCGTCATCGACACCTCGGGTGTAGATATGATGACCGTCGGCTCCTACCTCGTGACCTACAACGTTGTCGACAGCCAGGGCAACGCCGCCGCTCAGGTGATGCGGACTATTGATGTCGTTGATACCACGGCTCCGGTGATCACGCTGGTCGGGGCGAACCCGCAGACCATCGAGGCTAGCTTGCTATATGTCGAGTTGGGGGCAACTGCCAGCGACAACTACGACGGCGACATCTCCGGTGGGATCGTGATTGACGCCTCCGGTGTGAACACCGCAGTGGTCGGCCCATATTCGGTGACTTACAACATCACCGATAGCGAGGGCAACACCGCAACCCAGATCACCCGCACGGTGAATGTGATTGATACGACCGCTCCCGTGATCACGTTGACAGGTGCCGATCCGCAGGTGATCGAGGTTGGAGCATCCTACGTGGAGCTAGGAGCGACTGCGCTTGATGCCGGTGATGGCGATCTGACTGGATCCATCGTGGTCGACTCGACAGCAGTGGACACTGCGGTGGTCGGTTCCTACACCGTGACCTACGACGTGACCGATAGCCAAGGCAATGCTGCCACCCGGGTCATCCGTGACGTTGATGTGGTGGACACCACTCTGCCGGTGATTACGCTGGTGGGTGCCAATCCGCAGGTCATCGAGGTTGGCGTGGCATACGGCGAGCTAGGCGCAACCGCATCCGACAACTATGACGGTGACATCTCTGGCTCGATCGTGATTGATGCCACCGCTGTCGACACGGCGGTCGTTGGCTCCTATCTGGTGACGTATGACGTGACCGACGCCAACGGAAATGCGGCGACTCAGGTGGTTCGCACGGTGAACGTCATCGACACGACGGCTCCGGCGATCACGCTGGTTGGGGCCAACCCCCAGGTGATCGAAGTCGGCTCTCCATATGTGGAACTGGGGGCAAACGCTACCGACACCGGCGACGGGGACTTGACGGGATCGATCGTGATCGATGCGTCTGCCGTTGACACCGCAATTGTCGGTTCCTACGCCGTGACCTACGACGTGACCGACAGCCAGGGCAACCCGGCGATTCAAGTGACCCGAACTGTGAACGTCGTTGACACAACTGTGCCTGTGGTCTCTCTCACCGGTGCCAACCCGCAGACGATCGAGGTGGGCTCGCCCTATGTCGAGCTCGGCGCCACCGCCAGCGACAACTATGACGGTGACATCTCCGGCAGCATCGTGATCAACGCGGGCACGGTCGATACTGCGGCGGTTGGGTCCTACAGCGTGACCTATGACGTCACGGATGCTAACGGGAACGCGGCGACTCAGGTAGTTCGCACGGTGAATGTCATCGACACGACCGCTCCCGTGATCACCCTGGTCGGGGCGAACCCACAGACTATCGAGGTCCACTCGCCCTACGTCGAGCTGGGCGCTACGGCAATCGATGTCGGCGATGGTGACCTCACAGGTTCGATAGCAATCGATGCGGCCCCGGTGAACACCGCGGTCGTCGGTAGCTATCTCGTCACCTACAACGTGACGGACTCGCAGGGGAACGATGCCGTCGAGGCCATTCGTACAGTGAATGTTGTTGATACGACGGTTCCGGTGGTCTCGTTGGTTGGTGCGAATCCGCAGGTCATCGAGGTTGGGTCGGTGTATTCGGAGCTGGGTGCGACTGCGGTCGATAACTATGACGGTGATGTCTCGGGTTCGATCGTGATCGACTCGGCTGCCGTGAACACCGCAGTCGTCGGTTCGTACGTCGTGACATATGACGTCACGGACGCCAATGGCAACCCAGCAACTCAGGTGACCCGGACTGTTGATGTTGTTGATACGACGGTTCCGGTGATCTCGTTGGTTGGTGCGAATCCGCAGGTCATCGAGGTTGGGTCGGTGTATTCGGAGCTGGGTGCGACTGCGGTCGATAACTATGACGGTGATGTCTCGGGTGCGATTGTGATAGATGCCACTGCCGTCAATACCGGCACCCTGGGTAGTTACCCGGTGACCTACAACGTGACCGATGTCAACGGCAACCCGGCGGTCCAGGTGACCCGGACAGTGGATGTTGTTGATACGACGGTTCCGGTGATCTCGTTGGTTGGTGCGAATCCGCAGGTCATAGAGGTGGGTTCGGCCTATTCGGAGCTGGGTGCGACCGCTTCTGATAACTATGACGGTGATATCTCTGGTTCGATCGTGATCGACTCGGCTGCCGTGGACACCTCAGTGGTCGGTTCCTACCCGGTTACCTACGACGTCGCAGACAGCTCTGGCAACCCGGCATTCGCGATCCGCATGGTGAACGTTGTCGACACAACTGTGCCTGTGGTCTCTCTCACCGGTGCCAACCCGCAGACGATCGAGGTGGGCTCGCCCTATGTCGAGCTCGGCGCCACCGCCAGCGACAACTATGACGGTGATATCTCCGGCTCGATCGTGATCGATGCATCGGCCGTCAACACGGCTGTTGTTGGCAGCTATCCGGTGACCTACAGCGTGACCGATGCCAACGGCAACCCGGCGGTGCAGGTAACTCGTACGGTGAACGTGGTCGACACGACGGCCCCGGTCATCACTCTTGTTGGCTCCAACCCTCAAACAGTGGATGTCGCGGGCGTCTACGTCGAATCTGGCGCCACCGCGCTCGACAACTATGACGGTGATATCTCCGGCTCGATCGTGATCGATGCATCGGCCGTCAACACCGCTGTTGTTGGCAGCTATCCGGTGACCTACAGCGTGACCGACGCCAATGGCAACCCGGCGGTGCAGGTAACTCGAACGGTCAACGTGGTCAACGTGGCCCCAACGCTCGGCGCTATCGCCGACCAGTTTGCCGCCGAAGGCACGATGGTGACATTCACAGCGGTCGCCTCAGACCCTGACCCAACCGACACGCTCACATATTCGCTTGTTGGGGCACCGGCCGGAGCCTCAATCGACCCTGGGTCGGGGATCTTCACGTGGACTCCATCGGAGGTCCAAGGACCCGGTGCGTTCACATTCGATGTCGTTGTCACGGACGCCGGAACACCTGGCTTGACCGATCAGCAGACCCTGACCGCGACGATCAGTGAGGTCAATACGGCACCGTCGCTGGCGGTCGTTGCCTCTCCGACCGTGGACGAGATGACGACTCTTACCTTCAACGTAGCGGTCACCGACACCGACATTCCGGCCAATGTGATGGCGTACTCGCTGACCGGGGCACCCGCTGGTGCGAGCATCGACCCGGCAACCGGCACATTCGTTTGGACACCGACCGAGGCTCAGGGGCCGGGGGTGTACATATTCGACATCAACGTTGCCGATGGCGGCTCCCCGAACCTGACCGATACCCAAGCAGTGACGATCACCGTTGCTGAGGCGAACGTTGCTCCAGTTGTCACGAACCCGGGTGCACAGTCATCGGCCGAGGCCGACACGATCACGCTCGGGATCTCCGCCGTTGACGCCGATATTCCGTCCAATACTCTGTCGTACACCGCAACCGGCCTGCCGACCGGTCTGAGCATCGATCCGGTGACGGGTGTGATCTCGGGCACGATCACCTATGACGCGAGCCCGGGGTCTCCGTTCTCGACAACCGTGACTGCGACAGACAACGGCAGCCCGGTCCGATCACATCAGGCGACTCTTGATTGGGCAGTTGCGGACACGAATCGTGACCCGATCCCCGGAGACGACACCGTTGCCGTGCCTGAGGATTCGACCCGGGTGTTTGCGGTCCTCTCCAACGACATGGACCCCGACCTTGACCCGCTTTCGCTCGCGAGCGTTGGCGTTCCATCTCACGGAACCGCGGTTATCGTGGGTTCGACGATCATGTACTCACCAGCGGCCGACTACTTCGGTCCTGATGCGTTCCAATACTCGGTCACGGACGGTCGGGGTGGCGTCGTAACTGCCAACGTCGTCGTGTTGGTGCTGGCAGTCAACGATGCCCCCATCCTGAGTGTCCCCGCCACCCTCACCGGCAACGAACTGGCTCCAATCTCGTTCACCGCCTCGGCTAGTGACATCGAAGGCGAGTTGATCGCATTCTCGTTGGCCGGTGCGCCGGCGGGAGCCGCCATTGATGGAACGACCGGATACTTCAGCTGGGTACCGTCAGAAATGCAGGGCCCAGGCGTCTACACGTTTGACGTTGTCGCAACCGACAACGGTTCGCCCGCACTGGCGACCAGCGCTCAGGTGCAGGTATCAGTGGCGGAGACAAACGCCATTCCGGTCATAGTCAACCCGGGCAGCCAGGTGTCACGTGAGGCCCAACCCGTCAACGTGCGGATTGTCGCCACCGATAGCGATGTGCCTGAAGGATCGTTGCAGTTTGCGGCGTCCGGGCTGCCCGCTGGCTTGTCCATCGACTCGAGCAGTGGCGAGATCTCCGGTACGTCACCCTTCGATGCGGCGGCCGGGTCGCCATATGCGGTAACGGTTTCGGTGAGCGATGACGGTTCTCCGGCACGGAGTGCATCGACGACGTTTACGTGGACTGTTGCTAATACGAACCGTCCGCCGACCGCCGATGATCTGGCCGTCTTTGCTGAAGCCGGGGTCCCGACGCCATTCATCCTCAACGGTAGCGACCCCGATGGGGACAGCCTCACCTTCCGGATTGCCACCGCACCGAGTCAGGGAGCGCTGACGGGGGGACCAAGGCTCTACGACTACATCCCGCAGGTGGCCGCTACCGGTGACGATTCTTTCACGTTCATCGTGTCCGACGGAAGTCTCGAGGCCACAGGCACGGTGACGGTGTCGATCACGCCGAACCTCGTTCCATCAGGTGGCTCCGACGAGTACGTCGTGCGTCGCGGGGGCGTTGTGGACATACAGGCCCCAGGTGTTCTCATCAATGACCGCGACCCTGAGGGACGCCCGATCACGGCCACTCTTGATACTCCGCCCGATCACGGTTCGGTTGCACTCAGCGCAGACGGTTCCTTCATCTACTCCAACCGTGGCGAAGGTGCCGACCTTGACATGTTTGCATACCGGATCGACGACGGGATGCGCCTTTCGGAGCCCATCACCGTCCGGCTCATCATCGAAGAGAACGTTGCCCCGGTTGCGCGGCCCGACGTCGTCGAACTGGACGAGGACTCGGTCACGGTGTTCCACCCGATGTCCAACGACTCCGACGCCAATGGCGAATCGCTGTACATAGTCGCAGTAACCGAACCCGAGCACGGTTCCGTCGAGTGGAGCCTTGATGGCGCATTCATCTACCTGCCGGACTCGAATTGGAACGGCACCGACACCATGACCTATACGATTGGCGACGGCGACCTGTCGGCCACCGCCTCGATCGAGCTGAACGTACGTCCCGTGAACGACCCACCATCGGCCGAAGCCGCTGAGGCAACCGGCCATTCCGGTGAAATACTCGTCATCGATCTACGGCCATACGCCGGTGATGTCGACGGAGATCCTCTCGAGTTCATTTTGGAAACCCCCGTGAATGCAACGATTCGGCAGACCGAGCCCGGGGTCTTTGAGCTAGATCTGGACGGCGTCATTCGCGATCTGCCGCCCTTGACCTTCGTTGTCTCCGACCCTGCGGGATTGCGTGACTCATCGGCGGTCACAATTATGGTGCGGATCCCCGCCGAGCTGGTGGGCGTGCCCTCGTTGGTCTCGGACGATCTCGGCTCCGACCCGACAGGCACAGACAGTCCACCATCGCAGGGCCCTCCAGAAGGAACGCCATTGCTGACCGGGCTCCAGCTCATGGTCGGCTCGATGTTCGACACGTTCCAGGCGATGCGGGTACCGATGTTTGCCGTAGTGCTACTGGCTTTTGCTTCGCTCTATCTGGGTTTGAGCAACAAGTTCGCCTTTGCAAGCACCCCGACCGTCCTCCCCGCCATCGCCCGGCGCCATGTTGACATTGTCATGGCGTTGTCCGGTGCCGGAGTTCCAGCACGAACCGAGCCAGGAACTCACCAGCCGGTTCGATTCAGGTTTGCCCCGACAGAGCGTGGAGTCACCACCACCGGATCGCGGACAATGGTGCGAAGCGAAGTCTGGGTCGAGGTCGAAACACCAGAAGGCGATGGCTGGATCAACTCCGAGTTCCTCACCGAGCAGGTAGCCGATTCCGCTTTCAACGACGATGCAGTGGCAGCCGACCTGGTCGGTTCGCTCGTCGATCGGATCTACAGCAGCGATGATCTATTGCCGACGACCGGTGGCCATGATCTGCACGTCGCCTACTACGGGCCACCGATTCGATTTGCGGCAAGTGCGTTGCCGAGGTTGATGCGTGGTGCCTCTGTCTATTGGTGGTGGCAACCTGAAGGTGACGCCCCGAAGCACCAGGGGACCTTTGGCGAGACGGTTGGCGAGTCAATCACGGCTGCATACCGCAACCGAGATGCCCATAAGGCGGAACCGGCGATTGCGGTCCCACCTGAGTTCGTCAATATGCACAGTCTCGTTCTTGGAAACCAGGGATACGGCGAGGGATGGCGTGTCTTCTTCCGTTATGAGAACGACGAACCGTCCATTGCGGGGCTGATGCGAGAGGCCGAGCCAAACCCAGCGGCGATGCACGGTGAGATGGGCCGGCAGATCGCATAACGACTGCGGTCGGTCGTCGGAACCATCGGCACTGTCTAGTCAGTTGACGCATCCAATCAATAGGCAGCAGAATCCCTGAATTTGCTGGCTAGTTGGCCGACTGAAACTTCATGAGCAATCGATCCGGGGCCGTCTCCTGGGGAACATGGCGGACCGCAATCAATGGCGGAGCTGTCGGGCGCGTCGGTCTGCTGCCTTTGTCCGCTTTCCTGACTCTGTATCGCTGGACTGTGATGCCGTATTTGGTCCTGGTCCGATGTTGCCGCCCGGAACGATATCTCCACCGGATCGTGGTCGCCGGTGGCCTCTAGACGGTCCGCCCCCCGCTTCATCCAGCCCGGCTCCGTCCGGGCTCTGACGCTGTTCTGGGCACCCTCCGAACAGGGGGTCGCGATAGATGAATAGACGACCTCCGCATCCGTCGTTGGTTGCGCATACGCCTGCCACGCCAAGTCTGCTGTTCGATTCACCGCTCGAGTCCTGGAGCAAGGAAGTCGAACGCGGTGGAGTGTTCACCGCTCAAAAACTGGCGGCGCTTAGCCTTGTCCTTGGCATCATTTTCTCTCAGGTGGGATTTATCACCGGGCCAGCACTGGCAGCCGAGGATTCCGACAGTGATGGGCTCTGGGACCTCGAAGAAGACGCCAACACAGATTTGGATGCCGACCCAGCCACCAACCCGGGCCCCGACACCGACGGCGACACCACCCCCAACTATCTCGACTCAGACGACGACGGTGACGGCACACCAACAGCATCGGAGAACGCTGACCCCAACGGCGACGGCGACCCCCGCGACGCAGTTGACAGCGATTGGGATGGCCAACCCGACTACCTCGACCGCCCAACCACTTCCGCCGATGGCACGGTTGCGGCCGAGCAGAAGATCTCGGACACTGCAGGTGGGCTGACCGCCATTCTCGATGACTCCGACCTATTCGGGCGCTCGACGGCTTCGATTGGCGACCTCGACGGTGACGGGATCGTCGACATCGCCGTCGGCGCCCCCGCCGATGATGACGGCGGCACTGGTCGGGGTGCCGTGTATGTGTTGTTCCTCAACGCCGATGGCACGGTCAAGGCTGAGCAGAAGATCTCCTCGACCATGGGTGGGCTCACAGGACCCCTCGACGACAACGACGGCTTCGGGTGGTCGGTGGCTGGTGTTGGTGATGTGGATGGTGACGGGATCGTTGACGTCGCCGTGGGCGCTGACGGCGATGATGACGGCGGCACTGGTCGGGGTGCCGTGTATGTGTTGTTCCTCAACGCCGATGGCACGGTCAAGGCCGAGCAGAAGATCTCGTCGACCGTGGGTGGGCTTACCGGCC
>JAAETI010000135.1 GCA_024228555.1 bacterium
GGAGCGGTTCCACTTGAAGACGGCGCGGCGGGTGAGGTGACGGTCGTGGTTGAAGTGGTTATAGACGGAGGCTTGTACAGAGGCGAATTTCTGCAGGGTCTTGATGGACCTGAACTTCGCCATTGCCCTTTCTCGTCGTCGGAAGGGCTGGTGCGAATTCTCCGCCCGATTGTTGAGCCAGCGACCGCATTCGCGAATAGCAGCGTTGCCGATAGCTATCATCCCCGCTCCGTAGTCCTACTGTGTCATAAGAGTTTCTGGTTATCGGGCCTGCTCCGTCCCCTTCCACAACAAGGGCACCTCGGTCGTGTTTGCGCCAGCAGGACGGTGAGGCGTCGTCTCACTGTCGAAATTGAATTTGCGACGTGACGTTCGGTTCGGATCGGCAGAGCCTCTGGGTCGGTAATCTTTGGGAATGCCAAGCGCTTTGCGTTTGGCGCGCCAGCCGGGTCCCGAGGGGGGAATCGTCTCCCTTTCGGAGATCAGGAATCCGTAGGCTGCGATGCAGAGCGTGGCATGGTGATGGAAGCCTCGCCAGCCCCGGCCCTCGTAATGCCCGAGCCCGACCTCCTGCTTGAGGTCCTGGTAATCCCGCTCAATCCGCCAGCGCCGCTTGGTCATGGCGACGAGATCGGCGAGCTTGGTGGTTCCGGGCAGCGTAGAGAGCCAGTACTTGGCCGGCTCGGCTTCACCTTTCGGCCATTCGATGAGCAACCATTCGCGCGGCCGGGGCGCAGCCAGGTTCTGGTCGCGATGTGCCGGACGCACGCGGACCGCTGCAAAGCGCCCAGTCAGCGGTGCGTTGGTTCCTTCCCGCCAGGTGATGTTTTTCCAGGCCCGCGGCTTCAAGCTCATCGCCAGCTCCTTGGCCGAAACCGGCTGATGCTCCTGATCGCGGCGCAAGCGCGAGCCCGGCCGGCCGCGTCCAGACCTGGGCTTCGGCGCAAGAGGCTCTTGGCCGGGCGCCCAGAGGCTGACCGAGCCGAGCACGCCCATCACATACTCGAGGCCGAGCGCGCTGACGGCGGTTCGGAACTTCGTGTCGTTGCCATAGCCGGCGTCGGCCAACACCGTACCACGCGCAACGCCGGCATCATGGGCCGCCGTGATCTGCTCGAGCGCGATCTCGAGCTTGGTCTTGAAAGCCACATCCTCGGGGATGCCAGCCTTCCTGCGCCGCTCAGCGTCACTCGCCCAGGTCTTGGGCAGATAAAGCCGATAGGCGATCGGCAGGCTCGCCACGTCGTTCGCAACCGACAAGCTCACCGCCACCTGACAGTTGTCCTGCTTGCCCAACTGTCCGCAATACTGCCGCACCACACCGACCGAGTGCGTGCCCTTCTTGGGCAGCCCGGTGTCGTCCACGATCCACGTCTTGATCGGCCCACCCCGCTCGATCGATGGCAAGACCAGCTCCTGCACCTTGTTGAGAACCCGATCATCCGACCACGGCGATTGGGCCACAAAGTGCAACAGCGACTGGTGCTTGGCCGAAACCCGATCCGGAGCGACCGCCGCGGCCAGGGGCTCAACGCTCTTGCGCTCGAGCGGCAGCAAGAGACCGCTGCAGTAATCCTCTAGCGGCTCAACCCGATCCGCATGCCCGATCACATCGCTCAAGGCTTCTACATAGGCACCAAAGCGAGCTTCACTATCGTTGAATTCTTGATCCATCACAGCCACCGCGGAAAATTGACGAATCGTAACTCCTACCAGATCAAGAAGCCGAGCGAATCCCCAAATTTCTGCGACTCAGTAGGATTAGGCGGCGCTGCGCATGACCGTTCAGGGTCAACTTTCCCCGTAGGCGGGGCCTCCGGCCGACGGTGAGTTTTGTCGAGTCGCCCGGGGGAATTTCACCCCCAGGGCCGGGTCGCCGGAGGCAGTTACCCGCCTCCGGACCGGGTCGTCGGAGGCGGTTGCCCGCCTCCGACTCCCTCAGAACGTAGCGTGCCGATTTCCGGCACTACGCTCTTCGAAGCTTGGTTCACAGCACAGCGAGGGCTTGGAACTCCCGATAGGGACGTGCCAAACGTGGTCGCTGTAACGGCCATCGGGCTTTGATCTTCTGGAACACGTCCCAGTTGACCTTGCCCTTGCGGCTCCGGCTCGAGAGCATCTTGCGCCAGTAGCGCTCTACCATCCGATGCACCTTTTGCAAGGCTCGGAAGTTCGCGCCAATGCCATAATAGGCATAATGCCCGCGCAACACCTGATTGAGGTTGATCACCTGTTCTCGAACCGGCAAATGCCGCATTCGCCGCATCAGATCGCAGAGATGGGCAAGGCTACGGCGAAGTCGTGACTTTTCCGTGCGAAAACCCACCTTGAAGTTGCCCTTTCGGTTCCGCGTGCAATAGAGGTCGAAGCCCAGGAAATAGATCGTTTCCGGGCGTTTCCTTCCCCGTTTGCCCGCGTACTTATGGGCAAAGCGACCGAACTCGACGAGTTTGGTCTTGCTCGGTTCAAGCGCAAGGCTGAACTTCCCCAACCGCTTGCGCAGAGCATCCTGGACCCGACAAGCGTCCGACCGATACTGGAAACACAGCACAAAATCATCAATGTACCGTACCAGATAGGCTTCACCTCGTAGTCGGGGCTTGACCACCCGCTCGAACCAAAGGTCGAGCACATAGTGCAAGTAAAGATTGCTCAGCACGACGCTGATCGATCCCCCTTGAGGCGTCCCCTGTTCATTCGGCCTTAGCTCGCCATCTTCCAAAATGTCGGCTTTTAGCCAGCGCCGGATCACGCTCAAGATGCGTGGATCACCGACACGCAACTCGACAAAGCGGAGCAGATCTACATGATCTAAACTCCCGAAGAAGTTCTTCAGATCCGCCTCTAGCACCCAGCTCACCTTACCCCCGGCAATCACTTCATTCAGTGTCGCCAAGGCATGGTGAGCGCTCAGCCCAGGTCGACCGCCGAACGAGCAAGGTAAGAAGTCCTGCTCATAAATCGCGGTCAACACCTCGGCCACGCTGCGCTGGAGAGCCCGATCGGAGACACAAGGCACCCCTAAAGGGCGCTTCTCCTTTTTGCCGGGCTTGGGGATATAGGCCCGCCGGATGGCCGGCGCTCGGTATCCCTTGCGGTGCATGGATCGAAGCATCGGTTCGACCCACACATCGAAGTCCGCCTTCGCCTCAGCGACCGTCTGGCCATCGACACCTGGGGCTGAGGTCAGGGGTATCTCACAGAGATTGGCCCACACCCTTTCCCGGCTGATGTGATGCGCCAGCGAGGTAAACTGGAGCTTTGGCTCGCTGCGAGCTTTCGCTGCTATTCGTTCGAATTCCGTTGCCATGACTGGTTGATCTTCTCGTTGCATAGAAGCCCGTAACCTCCCTTTGTATGGAGCTCATGTTGCCTTCGAACAATTCATGCTTCGCTGACCGCTTCCCCATGTAGCCGGCTCTCCCGACCGCGGAGTACTATCAGTCAGTCTGACTTCCGCCAGGTCATCAGGTCGTCCTCGCATTGCTAGCTTGTCGGACCCTACAAGTACCTCTTGAACCCGACGGATCTCCCTTGTTCGCATGAAATCCTTTGGCAGCATGCCGGCGGTACGAACCCCGGAAGCACCCCATGACACTCGCCTTTGACGCGTCATGGCATTCTGCCTTCCCCATTGAGAGACTGGGTCGGCTACTTCGACAACGTTCGATTTCGGGGCTAACATTCCGTTCACTTGCGTTCCGGCCTACGGTCTTCCTGTTTACGCTTCGCAGTGCCCGTTACCGGACCCCACGCAAAACTCGGTACACGGTCGCTGGCTAGGCTTTACCGCGGTCGTCATTTCAGACGACTGGACTTCATGCGCTTGCAAGGCGCAACTCCCACAGAACGTAGCATGCAGATTTCCCGCACTACGCTCTTCGGAGAGGGGTTCACAGCACAGCGAATGCCTGGTACCGCCAGTATGGCAGGGCCAGGCGTTGTCGCTGTAGCGGCCACCTCGCCTTGATAAGGCGCGGGTCCCCGACTCGATGCTCGACAGAGCGGACTAGCCATACTTGGTCTAGGCTCCCAAACTCTGGCTCACACCGAGCTTTCGCTGCTATTCGTTCGAGTTCCGTTGTCATGACTGGCGCGTCTTCTCTTTGCATAGAAGGCCGTATCCTCCCTTTGAATGGAGCTCATGTTTCCTTCGAACAATTCTCTCTCCGCTGACCGCTTCCCCTTGTAGCCGGCTCTCCCGGCCTCGGAGTACTATCAGTCAGTCCGACTTCCGCCAGGCCATCGGATCGTCCTCGCGCATCACGCTTGTCGGATCCTACAAGTACCTCTTGAACCTGGCGGACCTCCCTTGTTCCCATGAAGTCCTTCAGCTGCATGCTGGCGGTACGAACCCCGGAAGCACCCCGGGACACTTGCCATCCGCGCATCCCGGGATTCTGCCTTCCCCATAGAGCGATAAGGTCGGCTACTTCAACCACGATCGATTTCGGGGCTATCACTCCGTTCACTTTCGTTCCGGCCTGCAAGCCTCCCTGTCTACGCTTCGCAGTGACCGTTACCGGGCACCACGCAAGACTCGGTACGCGGCTGCTGGCTAGGCTTTGCCGCGGTGGCCATCTCAGGCCACCGAACTTCATGCGCTTTCCAAGGCGCAACGCTCTCAGAACCGGACTTGCAGATTTCCCGCATCCGGCTCTCGGACAAGACTTCACGCCTTCACCCACGCCACGTCGTGCCCAAGCCGGCTCAGGCGTACGAGCCCGAAGTGCCCGTAAAGGTGCGA
>JAAETI010000136.1 GCA_024228555.1 bacterium
CTGAGTCGTTGGAAGGCGGTGAGGAGTTCGTGGCGCCAGGGCCAGGTGTTGTCGATTCGGAGGTGGAGCTGTCGACCTCGTGTGGCGAGGCGGGCGGCGACGTGGAGGAGCCGGTAGCGAAGCGTTTTCGGTTCGGCTTTGCACGACTGGTGGTTTCTTCTGTTTTCGGAATGCGGATGATCAGCGTTTTCCCTGGTGAGGGGTGGAGCGGGCGATGGGAGTCGAACCCACATCATCAGCTTGGAAGGCTTTCACGTCGGCGTGTACTGTAGGCCACTGACCAGCGTTTTTCCTGGTGGGCGGCAGGCTTTGGGCGTTGCGATGTTGCCGCTCGACACCCAATCTGACCCCTGTTGCCCGATGTTCTAGGCACGTTGTAGGCACGATCAGTTGCCCTGGTGTTGGCAGCGACCGTTTGGCCGATGGAGCTTGCCGGGGGGTTGGGTCCTGGTTTGTGGACAGGGGTGATGGGGGCGTGCCCTCGCATTCGCGGATAGCGGGTCCCGGCTGCACGGTTGTGTCAAACTGGTGGCGCGAACATGATCGCTCTGTATGTCGTTGGCGAACTGCTGCCTCCTGGAGATGGATGACCGGGCGGATACGCTGCGGATCACCATCGACGCTGTGTCCGATCGGAAGACCCCTTTGCTGTTGCTGGTGTGAGGATTCTGGTCGATCAGCGCCGCTAGCCTCGGCCGGCTGGAGGCGAATGAGATGTGGGCCGCGACGCTGTGTGCACTCTCGACGTGGCAAGTTGAAGCGGGCCACGAGTGGTTTAATCGGGTGTCGCCGTGAGCCCGAGGAGCCATGACAGCTCTCGTCCGTTCTCGCCGACGGCGCAGCCGCGGCAGTACAGCACGGGCAGAACGTCAAGGTCACCGTAATGGGGATCGTAGTCCGCCGTGTCCTGTTTCAGGGTTGGGGATGCCCTCTAGTGGACAATGCCACCGGCACACCGGCGACTAGGGGTGCCGTGAGCCCGAGGAGCCAGAACATGACTGCCCGTTCTCAATTGCTGACGATCGATGAGGCCGCCGAGCGTCTCAATGTCTCGGTTCGGTTCGTGCGACGCCTCGTCGCCGAGCGTCGTGTGCCGTATCTCAAGATCGGCAAGTTTGTTCGCTTTGATCAGGACGACCTCGACTCGTGGATTGCGGCTCAGCGTGTGGGACAGAGCCAACCCTTCGTTGTGAGGATCTCGGGGGTGTCATAAGGGGTTCTGAGTCCGCGGGAGCGGGATTCGATCCCCAAGCCTGCGGATTAGGAGGCCGCAAGAAGTTGTCCGGTGAGTTTGGGTCTAGTCCGCTGGACAGGGGTTTTGTCCAGTTTGCTGTCCGGTCGATCTGATCCAGTCCGGCCAGTAACGAGCAGTTTGGCATCCGGCTAGGTACCTGTGGGGACGCTCTATGGGAACGTTGTTTGTCCGGAGTTGGGGTGCCCGATCCGGTTTGTGTTTGGCCTCGGTGGTGTCGTCAGCCCGGGTCGGCGAGGTTATCGAGGGCGTCTCGCACTTGGGTGAGGCATAGCTCTGGCGGCATGATATCTGCGAGCTGGTGGCCGAGTTCGGCTTGCCACGTAGTCAGTACGCCTCGTGGTACCTGTCGCTCAACTGTGTTGGAGGATGGGGTGAAGCCAGCAGTGGCTTTGACCACACGTGTCGCTTCGTGGCCGATGTGGCCGGCTCGGGCGAGGGCGGCTAGGTCGTAGAGATCGCGAGGGGTGTGGCGGTCGTGCCATGCCATGAGTTTCATGGCCGCGAAGCCGGCTGGGGTGGGCACGGTCAACTCGACGGTTTCTGGTAGGTCGGAGTAGCGGAGCTGAACGGCCGTTTTGGTGGTTGGTATTGGCTTCCATTCCTGGGATCGGTCGACGAACTGGACGTTCACTGTCCGCTTGCCGGCGACCAAGTTCCACGTGGCGACGTTGTGCTGGGCCTTGAGTCGGAGCCAGTCGTGTTCGGGAAACTCTCGGCGCAGGGTGCGGGACAGCTGCTTGGTCAGATCGTGATCGAGGTTGGCTGCGTCGACGATGAGGTCGATGTCTTCGGAGAGTCGCAGATCGGGGAGCCAGGTTCGGCAGAGAGCTGTCCCTCCGAAGAAGACGATGTGCGCCTGCAGGTGGCGGGGGAGCGCGGCGAGACCAGCGACGGTGTGACTTATGAGGTGGTCGCGATCGATTTGTGCCTCGGGTGTCCCGAACCGGATGACGAACTTGGAGATCTCGTCCTGGTCGATCATTTTGGAGCTCGGTTGAGTGTGCTTCGGAGTCGGGTGAGGGTTCTGACGCTGCGTGTCGCTTCGGCGATTTCATCGATGAGGTCCCAATCGATGCGTTGGGCGAGGTTGTACAGCATTTCCGAGCGGGTGGTGTCGGTGATATTCCACGCCGGCCGGTTGCGGCTGAGGTCGAGGGCGGTTTGCTCGAAGCTGGTTGCCCAGCCTGGGCCGAGGTCGGTTTCGATGCGGGTGGTGTCCATGGTCGTGATGTCACGAGTGATGAACCGGACGGTGCCGACGACGGTCTTGCGGGGGCGGAGGTTGCGTGGGACGGTCACGTACGCTTCGCCGAGCGCTCGTGGGTAGCAGTTGTGGGCGCGAGCGGCTGAGGGGCCTGCCAGGGCGGTGTTGTCTGGCCCGTAGAGGGCGGCGGCCATCCCGAGCGCTGCTCCTTCGAGGGTCGGGCGCCAAGGGGTCGCTTCGCCCCTCTGAGCTTCGGGCACGAGCGCGTAGAAGCCCTTGGAGAGTTGGAGCAGGCTGCCGGCCTTGGTCAGGCGACGTAGCTCGGTGTCGGGTCGTTCCATGGTGAACGAACTCGGCCGTGCGACGTGCAGTTGTCGCCGTGTGAGCTGGTCGATGATATGCGACATCGCTTCGATTGTACGTCATAACACAGCCCATGGACCGTGTTATGGCGAAAAATCGACTCTCGCCAAGGTCGCAGGTCGCAAGCTACACCCTGTCTCGGCTCAAGGGTCGCGGCGATGCGAGCCCACCTCGGATCTACCTCGGCGTGCAGACACTGGAAAGGCTCGGCGCCCTCCGCTTCCGTATCGAGGGCCGGACCATCCCGAACCCTTCCCCCGATGACCCCGACGACATCAGCACCGCCGCCGTGGTCACCCTGGGCGAAGAACAAGGCCATGACCCCGATCAACTCCTCAACCGTCCCGATCCCCAACAGCGCACCGCCACCGAAGAAGCCGCCGACTGGCTCCAGTCGCTATTGGCCCACCGCCCCCAACCCCTGGCCGACATCAAACGCCTCGCCCGCGAAGAAGGCATCACCGACAAGACCCTCCGCCTCGCCCGCGAGCGCCTCGGGGTCATGCGTTGCCGAAACCGATCCCCACGCCGTCGGCCGAGGCCGACACACCCAATGGCGACTCCCAGGACAAACCGAGCCATGACTAACCACCAGCCACAGCCTGAGTTCATGCCCACACCCCGAATTCGTGCCCTCACCCGCGCACCAATTCACACCCCCTCTCACCAGGACGAACAACCCGAAACCCCGAATTCGTGCCCTACCACGAAGGAGGGGCACGCACTCACGATCGGGGCACCAACTCACCCGATCAACAGCCGACGCTTCGGCCACGGTCGGTGGTCCCGAACTCACGACCCCATGACCAGGCACAACACGATCGTGCCCTGCCTCTGAACTCAGTTTGTGCCCCTCACATCACGAGGGCACCAACTCGCCTCAACCAACCAGACCACCCCGTAGGAGACCACTCACGGTGAAACCCACATCCATACCTGCCCCCAGCACGACCACGACCCACGCAGAAGGTGAGTCTGATCTGACGACAACAACGCCCCGACGCCTACTCGACGTCGACGGCGCGAGACTGTCAGATTCTTTGTGTAAGTAAGTGGAGTCGGTGCTTGTGTTTACTTACTTGATTGCTCTGGTGATCCGGTCACCATAAGCGACAACTAGTGCGTTGAGAATCTGACCCCATCCTACTACTTTCCCGGTGGGATTGGAACGATTCTTCTGCTTTCGTTTCACGCATAGATACAACACTTTCATAGCTGCTTGCTCAGTGGGGAAATGA
>JAAETI010000137.1 GCA_024228555.1 bacterium
AATGACTAGGCCGCAGGTTCGAATCCTGTCGGGGGCGCCAACCGTGACCAGGGGTAACGCTGGGTGGGGGAGCGGGCGCCGAGTCGTGGAGGCTTCCGCATCCAAGATGTATCCAAGATCTCAAACCCATAATGTGCTACAGTGAAGCACCTGTCTGAGGTTGGGATACGTGCCTTGAAGCAGAATGCGTCGGCTGTGGTGGCGGACGCGGTGTCTGGTGAGACGGTGACGATCACTGATCGGGGGCGTCCTGTGGCGCAGATGACGGCGATCCCAGAGTCGCGGTTGGAGGCGTTGGTTGAGGCTGGTCGTGCCCGACCCGCTCGTCGTGAGATCGTGGAGCTGCCTGCGCCTGAGAGTGGGCCGGATCTCTCCGCAGAGTTGGAGTCGATGCGGAACGGCGAGCGGTATTGAGGTGGCGTACTACATCGACACGTCGGCGTTGGTGAAGCTGGTTGTTGCTGAGGCTGAGACCGAAGCCTTCCGGTCGTGGCTCGCTCAAGAGCCGAGGGGGCCAGTTGCTTG
>JAAETI010000138.1 GCA_024228555.1 bacterium
CATCGGTCAAACTCGTTGAGCTGGTGACATCACCAGTGTCGAGCGCCTGGTTGGGGACCCGGCCAACAGCCCACCCACCAAGCCCGGCCACTCGTTGCAGATACGACGGCCCCCCACTCGCCGGTAGCGACCCCAACGGCCGCCCATACGACGCAGCAGAAAAGATCCGATCCTGTTCCGAAACTGTCAACCCGCCGCGTGTTACCCGAGCGACGTCAACTGGTGACATCCGCCCCGTGGCAGCCAGATAGTTGGCCATCGACACGGTCATGAAATCATCTGGTTCGGTATGGCCCCGCCGCCAGGCTTCGAGTTCACGGTGCATCACAGCGCCGGTCCCGACACGATTCCCGTCCTTTGCCATTCGTATTACCCCTTCCAAATTGGATGGTCGATGTGTGGCCAGCCCCGCACCGAAGCGAGGAACCACCCCCGTGTTTTGGGCATGGGGGAACTCAGCGCTTGTCGCACTGGCCTCCGGATCTGCTGATTGCAGGGACTCCCAAAAAGGTGGCGGCAGATCCAACACCGGGGGGAGTAACACAAAGGGGAACCAGGGACCCAGAACCAGGGCCGGTCACCTAATCGCAAGCGGCCACGCTCAACAGAGCAGGCGGGCGGCGACTCTCAGACCAACACCCCTGAACCAGGGCACCCCCTGAACCCCCAGGAAACCTAGCCAGCAGCCACCGACGGAGCAGGCGGCGTCATCGGCACCGTCCCCGTTGACGACTTCGACCTTGACCGCTTCGGCGTCGGAACTTCATCAGCAACCCCAAACGACTCAGCCCGAATCGCAACACCCGACGTAACCCGGCCGCTCTCATCGGTCATCTGCCACTTGAAAGCCGTGACCACATCAAACACCGGCTGACGGCCCACCAGATCAGGCGAACTCGTCGACCCAACCGTGATCACCACCAACGATGCCCGCTTGTCCTGATCACCCTTGACCGGAACCTCAAGCTTCCACAAAGGCAAACCCGAATCCCGGTCACGCTTCTGACCAAGAACCTCCTTTCCATTCTTGCTGCGCTCCTCATCCGGGAACACATCAATCACCGGCCGGACCGCCCGATTCAGCCAGTCCGCATCCACACGAAACCTGTCCACTATCTCTACTCCTTCGAACTACGGCCGCCGGCCCCGAACAAGGCCAGCAACGAACCCAAACAAGAAGTTGAGAAACACCGCACACCCCCTTTCAGCGCAGGCCCGAACATGACAGCCGAGCCCCGAAGCGAGCGGACCCCGAACGCGTCAGCAGAAACCAACCCGCACGGGCTGGCCCCCACCGACACGCCGACAACCGAAGACTGCAAACACCCAGCGGAACACTCGCCCGCCCACTACCGATGTCGCATACGCTTCCGGTCATACCGGAACCTCACTCACATTGGGGATTCGGCAAGGTGACTGGTCGGAGGCCTAATTCCGGCCAGTCACCGCTTCTAGCTGACCACTCTGATCAACTTCCCTAGAATACTAGACTACTAGTAGAGTGTTGTCAACTCACCAATAGGGAATCCTGGGCGTACCAGAAGGGCTAGAATCCTCGACGATGACAGCCGGCCCCGACGATCGCCACTACTCCTCACAGGAGATCGCCGCTGAACTCCGCCTAGCTATCGCCACCAACGAGCTAGCACCAGGGGACCAGCTACCGTCCAACGCCGATCTGCAACAGAAATACAGCGTTGCCCGGCAAACGGCGCAGAACGTCATCAATGCCCTGAAAGCCGACGGGATCGTCTACTCGGTACCAGGTCGGGGGATTTTCGTCCGCTCTGACCTGGATACCGATGAACTCCTGGCCACCATGGCCGAAGCCGAAGACAGCTCACCCCTCTACCGGGACCTGCTCAACCGGCTCGACAACACCGATACGACCATTGACAAGATCACTGACGTCGTGAGCGACCTCACCCGTCGTCTCGATGCTCTGGAAAAACGGCAAGACCGATCAAACGGTCCCGCAGGTCAGTAAGTTCACCTGCGATCGAGTTCAACCGGTCCGATTGCTTCGCTGCTCGTCGGAGCAGGTACGCGGCCTGGATTTTTGATATCGATGTAGACCCCGGCTCGGCCGGGTCGGGATCATCAACGGTGCGTATGATTTACGCTTCCCACCTTTTGGGGTTGAGGTACCAATCGTCAACGTTCACTATCCGATGGCCGGTTCCCGCTGTCCAGACAATTCGGGCAACTACTACTCGGCGGTGTCATCGCACTACGCAGAGCGACCAACAATCGATCAACTTGCTTTCACGGCGCGTACGGTCTCATAGGAGGGCTGCGGGTCGTCGGTGCAGATGAAGTCAAACCCGAGTTCGGTCAGTCGTTGGACGGCTTCCTGATCGTTCTCGTTCCATGAGACCAGACCGCACCCGAGTGACCGGACCCGATCAACATAGTCCTCGTTCACCGTTCGGAACGGGTCCCGTAGGTGATCAAAGCACGGATGCAGATAGTCCGGGCTCATATAGGCACCGAGCGATCCAAGATCGAGTAGCCGGTCGTAGTAGAGGAACGACGTAGCTGCCGACGGGAGGTTGCTGCCAATCCATGCCACCACGTCACCACGAGCAGCAGCGAACAGAATCTGCCGGGCCTCGACGGCGTCGGGCCAGCGCTGGGTGATGTGTTTGAGTCCTTCGGGCGTGATCGATTTGATGTCCAGATACGCCACCGCTGAGCGCGACAGGGTGTAGTCGATCACCTCTTCTAGGCGCCGCCGGGACCATTCGTCAGCATCGAGATCGACCAGCTCAGCGAAGGTGTAG
>JAAETI010000139.1 GCA_024228555.1 bacterium
ATGGACCAACAACCACACCAAAGAGATCGAACGGAATGTCAATTTTCAGAAACCGCTGGTTTTCAATTTTTCAACTCATGAGTCTTGGACGGATTGTCCCGGTTCTCTTTCTTGTATGCCTTGCTCCCCTCGCCGCCTGGGGACAGACCGTCACCGTCACCGGTGACAGCGTAGTCAACCAGTGCCAAGACGACGTGAATGATGCGGGCCTCCCGACCTATACCATCACCCTGGAGAACACCTCCGGCGACACGGTGTCCAACATCCAGATAACCACTCACCTGGTAGATTTAGTACCCGGATTCACTTTTGTAACCGGCTTCGTGGATATCAGTGCCACCGGTAATCCCTCCTTCTGCTCCGCTGATCCTACGGTCAGCGGTACCGACCTGATCTGGTTCATCGATCCAGATTGCCCCGGAACCACCACCCTGGCAGACACTGAGACTCTCACCATCACATTTTCGTTGGAAACCGGTTGTGAAGCGGATTCCGGCTCGTTGGATGTCACCGCCGTCTACGACCTGCCAACCAGCCCGGGTGCCCAAACAACCGGCGCGCTGAGCATCCAGGTTAATTCCGGTGCCGTGACCATTACAAAGCTCCCGGCTACCATCCCGGCGTATCTGGGTGAGGATGTGACCTGGACCCTTACCGTGGAAAACACCGGTGCCGGTGTTATCGAGAACGTCGAGGTCATCGATGTGCTCGAGGCCGGTTTGAGTTATGCTGATTCCACCCAGAACGGTGATAACTCGGGTCAGGTCACCACCTGGACATCCAACGAATACGCAGCCTTGACTTCCATGGACCCCGGGCAGACAACGACCATGGAGATTACTGCCACGGTGATCGCTGCCGACAACGTGGGCAACCAGGCGGATGTGAGGTTCGGGTGTAATCCCAGGCCCGCCAACACCTGTTTCGACACCGATGGGGATGGCGGAACGGCCACTGCGTCGGCGCAGGCCTCCCTCGCCTGCACCGGCGAGGCGTTCGTGGTCCAGGACGCCTCGGCCCAACTGGTGGAAGTCGACCAGACGGTCTCGCCGTTCGTCCTCAATTCGATCGGGGGGCCCGCTGGTTTCGCAATCAACGCGCTCGGCTTTCGCCGTACCGACGGGCTGTTCTACGGCTACCGACAGACCACGCCCGAGGAAATCGTCCAGATCGACAGCGCCGGGACCGTCTTTGGACTGGGCCTGCCGGCGGGGCTTCCGGCGGGGGCCTACGACGCCGGCGACGTCTCGCCCGACGGCGCGACCATGTTTCTCAACTTCCACGGTGCCGGCAACCTCTACGAGGTCGACCTGGCCACATTGACCGTGACCTCAACGGCCATCACCGGGGACACTGGCGTGGTCGAGGATTGGGCCTTCAATCCGGTCGACGGCCTGCTCTACGGGGGTGATTCCGCCGACACTGAGCTCGCCACCCTGGACCCCGCGACCGGCATACGGACCGACCTCGTGGTGGCCGGTCTGCCTAGCTCGCTGGGGGGCTTTGGCGGCGCCTGGTTCACCGCCGCCGGCGAGCTGTTTCTCTACTCCAATGACGGAAATATCCTTCAGATCGACGTGTCCGGCCTCCAGGTGGTTCTCACTCAGACAGGTCCCGCCTCTACCAACAACGACGCGGCGGCCTGTGTGCAGGACATCGTCGGAGCCGCCAAGAGCATGAGCGGGACCAGCACCGGTCTGCCGGCAACCATGACGATCGACTACGTCTTCGAGAATCTGAGCACTGCTACCGTGTCTAATCTTCGGGCCGCCGACGACCTGGCGGCGGTCTTTGGCGTTCCTGGCGTCGACTGGACCTTCACCTCAATCACCTCGGTCCCGGCCCTATTCGCCAACTCCAGCTTCGACGGCGACACCGACCCTCAGCTCATCAACCAGGCACCGACGCAGAGTCTTTCTGCTGGCAACCTGGTCACAATCACCGTGGTGATCGAGATCCAGACGCTCGACTACCTGGACCCCGCCGGCAAATTCTGCAATGGGGTCCAGGTGGTGGGGACGGACGCTGGTGGCGACCAGTTCGCGGACACCTCGACCGATGGCCTGGATCCGGATCCGGACGGCGACGACAGCCCGGACGAGAGAGCCCTGTCGTGCGTGAACGCGGCGGATCTTCCGGTCACGCTGCTGGGTTTTACGATCGACGACTAGCCGCTATACCTCATTGACCAACGATCTTGGGTGATCGAGTGTTGCTTACCGAGACGCTGTCTTCGTCACAGGTGCCAGTCACACACTTATGATGTTTCGAATCGGCCAGCCCGAGAAGG
>JAAETI010000140.1 GCA_024228555.1 bacterium
ACCCGGGCACCCATATCAGCCAACACATCTGCGGCCCAGTACCAACCCCAGGTGGCTTCCATCACCACCTCCGGATCCGGGCCAGCCTGCGCCACCACCTCGGCCAACATGAGAGGCGAGTTCTCAAAGCGTTTCCACCACGATCGCTCGCCCTCGTCGTTGATACACACCGCCAAAGAACGTCGACGATGCAGATCAATCCCAACATAAGCTGTATCAGGGGCCTCCTCCCACTAGGTAAACAACAGCAACCCGAATCATGCCCGGGTCACCAACGAACGGGGAGGCCCCGCCCGCTCATCACATCACGTCCAGGATTGGCTACCAGGCGATGCGGTGCCACGCAGCGTGGGGCACGCTCAACCGGGCCTCCTGGTTGGCTGCCCCAAACCGACGCGACTTGCCCATTTGCTAGCTCCACCCCTCGCAGGAGTCGTGCCCCTCGGTAGCTGCTCGATCGCAGGTATGTCATGAGTATCGGGACCTCCAACGCTAGCCATAGCCGGCTACGGCTGGCGACTCGGAGGGCAAATGACCGATCGACCGAATCTCAGCCTTCACAACACCACAGAGAAGCTGCCTTCGACTGTGCCGTCGTCCTCAGACTGATACCGCGACCCGACGGCCTGACAGCACGGTGATCCGCTTGCCGGGTCTCCGGGGCAACGGCGCCTGAACGGGTCGTTTGGAGTACCATCAGCAGGGGTAGGCGTATCAAATGGACGACGGAATCGAGTGGTTTCGATGTGCTGTCTGAACTGAGGAGCAGCGGACGAACCACAACGATTTCAGATGGTTGCCTGGTGGTCCCGCGATAGATGACAATGGCCGAGGACACCAAGCGCTCGCGAGAAGGGCAGTGAGGCTCAGTCGATCATGGCTTCCTCGTGACTCTGCATAGGCTGCCGTTGCCACGCTTGTGCGACATCAGACAGATCCACGAGTTGGGGCTGCGGGCTGGTCCGCTCGCTTCGTGGCGTGGTAGAAGGCTAAGGATTCTCAAGCGTATAGCACAGCGAGCCGCTGCAGAGGCCCCAGGATCCTTCCATGATCTGATCCGGCAGACTCACTGTCTCATCGAGACGCAAGGACATCGTGCAGAACTCCTCGGCCTTGCCGTCCCACTTGTCGCCGGGTGCGACGTCGAACAAGGTTGGCTGCCATTCAGAACCATCGACTCGATACAGTGTCAAGCAATCGCCTATGTCGACAGTCACCCGGTAGCCGTCGACGTATGCGTCGACGGCTACCGGGTGGGCTTCTGGGGATACCAGCGCCTCTGCCTCATACTCGGATGGGGCAGAGAAAAGTGCGGTCGCCATCAGCAGGACAAAGGCTGCCAACGCCACCAGTCCCCACGTGCGGAACCGTGTGCTGCTGAGGAGGCCCAGACCTAAGGCCCCGACTCCGAGACCCACGACGAGTGGGCCCGTATTGAATCCGATTGCAAGCATGTAGCCTCCTGCCCCGTTGGATGTATCAGCAGACGCCGGAAGTTCCGCAGGTAATCACATTGAGCTTGGTCTCCCCGTAGTACATGTGGGTCACCAGAATGGAATTGGCGTAGTTGGAGAAGCTAGCGATTCCCATCGCCTTATCCGCACTGGTTCTCTGGAAGGGACGCCAACCGCTCCCCGAGTCGCCGTCCGCCCCGGCATAGTTGATCTGTCGCATCCACTTCCTATGGACACCATTAACGGTGCCACTCCAGTTGTTGGTGATGATGACTCCGCAGTGCCAGTCGTTGGCGGTCCTCATGGATGCGCACATGGTCGTGCCAACTGAGGTCTCGCTGGTGTACATTCGCCGGAGGATTCTGCTGTTGCAGTCAAGGTCGGCGTGATAGCAGTTGGGATCATCCATGTTGTATGGACGGGTGATCGCGGCCTTCCCGATGTCACCGCGCTCTCCGTAGTATCCGTACGTCGTGCTGTAGCCCGACAGAATCTGGCCAGTGGCCCTCACATCGGACGCCAGCAGTAAACCGTAGTAGGCGCCGCTTTGGCCGTCGTGTCCGGGCAAGCAATGCGACGCCACGATGGCATTAAGGACATCATTTTGCCGAGCTGTGAAACCCCACGTACAGGCATGACTTTCCCCGCCGCCGTACTCCACCAGATCGATCGCAACGCCCGCGTGAGGGTCATCATGAGGCGATGCGGGGTTGCCGATCTCGTAGAACGTAGTACCACCTTTTGGTACTGGTCGGACGACCACCATGCCAGTGGGATACCCCTTGGCAAACTCCTCTGCGGCCTTCTGAACATCTGGCTCGGCGTCTATAACGAGGGCGTTATCCATGACACTGGGTGTGTAAGCGAAACCTTCGACGTACTTGGCGTGCGGCCCGTCGAAGAAGGCATCGGCGACATCCGTAAGCTCAGCGAGCGAGTACACAACCGGCACGAGTTCAACGTCGGAAGCAGCGATCCGCCCAGCACCAATCAGATCATCAACAACGCTGGTCGCCCTCGTCTGCGCCGCCGCGAAACCCGGACCCGTTCTGATGGCGACCCTGAGCTTCCCTCCATCCATCTGATCGATCCACGATCCCCCGAAGTCGATCCCCATCCAGTCCTCATTGCTAAGTCCCTCCTCATAGGCATCCTCTTCCGTCAATCCAGTGTCCTGGACAGCGGCGGCGATCGGCTCAAGCTCGGATTCAATGGCGGCTCGGCGTTCCATCTCCAAGAACTCTGAGTCAGTCAGATGGAGGCCCAACGCATCGAAGGACCCGTTCGAGGGCGCCTCTGACATTAACCCAGCTATGTGAGAATCAGAATCGGAGAGGAAGTCGAATCGAAGCCGTCGCCGCCCTCACCGCCGAATTCGACCGAGGACGCCGCCACCGACGTTGAATCTGCGAGGTCGACGTGCGGATACGCCGAAAGCTCGCACGAGGTCGGCGGTCTGCTTGTGCGAGAGAATTGGCACCGATGCGCCGGACGGCCGACCGCCGGTCATTGGATACGTCTACTCCGTTGATAGTCGATGTCGCCTTTGGTTGTCGAGATTCATCCGCTCGATGTCGCCGGGTAGAACACGACGAGAGAGGACAAGAGGCGTTCCACGTCTTCGGGGCCCACGGAGAAGAATGTTGCGGTGAGGAGTCCGCAGGTCGGGTGGGCGCCGGCAATGTCGATCCGTGCGATGAAGTTGGGTTGTGGATCGTCTGGTCGGAGACTGGTGTAGCTAGCGGATCCACCGTCGAACTCGATAGAGGCCGCGGTGTCAATGCTTGCGGCAGGGTGGTCGGGGTTGGTGGTGTAGCTGATTGATATGGGGGCCACTCCGGCGGATTCCCAGACCACGCCTGCTTGCGTGCCGGGTCCTCCCTCGATTCCGTCTGGCAGGGACTCGGGAGCGACGTGCGGACAGGCAACCGGGGCACCGGTGCTAGTCGTCGAGGTCCCAGGTGCCGTTGGTGGTTCTATCGTTCCGGAGCGAAGGACGGCGACCGGCTCATCGCCGTCAACATAGCCGGCGAACATCGACGGTTCTACCCAGGCCCCGGTGATGGCACCGGTTTGGTCGAACCAGTAGGTACCTTCGTCCTCGATGACGGTGTTAGGTGGATGGGTGAGCCTGACGACACCAAGCAGGTCTTCACCGAACCACGCTGCAGACGCCGCGATCCATTCACCATCAGCAGAAGGGATGGAGCCTTCCCATTGGCAGATGAAACCAGTCATGGTGGAGAGATCGTCCGCGGTGGGCATACGGCTTGCATTGGGACCAGCGAGGCCCTCTTGCCATCCGGTGATGTTTGGTTGGCCGAGTTGCCTAGCGGCGTCCGCAGCTAGTTGTTTCGCGATTGCAGAGTCGCATCGCTCATTGGGGGTATCGGCATCGGGTCCCTGCCCAACATCAGTGTCGCCGTCGCAGGCGACGATCACGGCGCAGGCGGTGACAAGCACCGCCCAGCGCCTGAGGGAACGAGGCAACATCGACGACACTACATCTCTGCGACTGCTCTGGCGTCGACCGCTTCCAGGGTTTTCGCAATGGGTGTTTCGGCGACCCCATCGGTCGTGATCTCCACTGCGGTCAGATCGACTCCTCCGGGGATCTCGATCGAATCTGGCACCGAGCCCTTGAACTCGAGCTTGGTAATTTCGAAGACGTACGGCTCCATGGCTTTGTCTCCAGAGCCGATCGCATACTTGAGCAGGATCCCTGTGTCCCGATCGACCCACCAGGTCCATCCATCAGGACCGTATTTCTGTGCAGCATCGCCGCCGAAAATGATCTGGACTATGTCAGCGGTTCTGCCAGCGATCGACTCCTCTCCGATTACGCTGATCTCCGTTGCCATGCGGTCGACCATCGTCCGCACCCAGTAGCTGGGCGCCAACGCTAGATCGAGGGAATCCCAGCTCGTTGGCTGTTCCTCTGGAAGGCGGCTCGCATAGTTACCGTGCTCGGCCACCTCATGTTCAGCACGAGTTCGAGCGGCCGCACGGTCGTACGGAGCGGCGGATCTGTCGATGACTCTCGCGCTGTCGGAGCCCGGCTTAAGTTCCACTATGAGATCATCCAGTCTCAGCGTGGTGAGAAGGTCGGTCACCACTAAGGAGCCTTTCGTCTTGTCGACCACAGCCGTTGCACCGCTCATCCCGGTCGCTGCCACTTCGACAGAGACCACGTCAAACGAGTCAGTTGCCGCGATGGCCTTGTCGAGTATCCAAAGGTCGCCCTTCAGTTCTTCGTTGACGATGCGGTACGGCTCGGCCACGGTCTCGTCGCCCTCATGGGAATGATCGGCGTTCACGTTGAGCACTCCGGTGGCCGCCAAGACAGCGGTCGCAACTGCGAACACTGCCACGAAGACAACGATGGGCACTGCACCTCTCATTGCTTTCTGTTTTGGATGACGCATTGCTCTCTCCTCAGATCGCCGGGCTCTCACCAGAACACCCGGATTCCGTCCCAGCCCACTTTCCTGTTCTCTGAGCCGTTGTACGAGATACCGTCGAGATAGACGTTTCGATCTATGTAGCTGCTCGATAGTACAGAGACCCAGGAGTTGCAGTAGTTATTCTGGTTAATCATGGTGGCCCCGCCGGCTACGTAGTAGTTCGCGTCCCAAGTCGTCATTTTGCCAGAGCACGTCATGAAGGCTTGGAGCTCACCGGCGGTGGCCGATGTCGTGTACGTCCAGGTTCCCCTTGCGTATTTCGAGCCCGGCGCATAGGTCGTTGAAGAGCGCTGGCTCTGCTTCAGCTGGCGATAGCAGTTGGTGCAGACCCTCCCGCCCGTGGAGTGGTACTGCATCGTGGCGCCACCGGTGGTGTATACGGACCAGTACGAACTCGTATCCGAAGCATCGCGGTAGTGGTGAGCAAAGGCTGGCACAGCAAAAGCCATGATCAACCCCAGCACCGCAGCGAATGTGATTGCACGCTGCCTCGCGACAACAGATCTGCGCCGTCCCGTCGCTGGATCTAGCTCGGTGATGCGACTACTCATCCGTCCTCCCCTTCTCGTCATCAAGACGATGTAGTAACCCGCATCAACCCAGCTACTCAACCTCATCGTAGTTGGGGCCAATGGGCCGCAACAGGGTCGATCGGCCCCAATCTCGACACGATTGAATCGCCCTGGGAATAGTGGAGACTCCTGAGCTTGGAAGCGAGTATGGAGTTATGAATTGTCAGGGTGATGGGACAAGGCGCCGGTATTCGGTCGAGTTCAAGGCTCGGGCGGTGCAGATGGTGTATCAGCTTCGTAAGGAAACGGGTCTCGATTTCGGGTCGATCAAGCGGGTCGCTGATCAGCTGGGTTGCGGGGTCGA